>NZ_JBSFUY010000018.1:0-189887 GCF_053592055.1 Streptomyces sp. NPDC002817 | reverse complement strand
CGCCCAGCAGCGCCCCCGCTTCGAGTTCGACGCGCAGGACAGCGACTCCGACGCGGAGCAGAGCAGCGACACGCACCCCGCCGGATCGACTATGCGCGGCTCCACTTCTGGGTGGCATTGCCGAGGGCCGTCGCCAGTTGGACCTTCGACCCGTTGGCCGTGCCCCAGTTGGTCACGTCGATGGCGAGACCGTTGGAGCGGTTGATGACGGAGCCGTCGAGGCGGAACGACCACTTCTGGCTGGTCGAACCGTTGCAGGTCCAGAGGATGAGCTTGGTGCCCGAGGTGGTGCCGTTGCCGTCCGCGCCGAGGCACTTGCCGGAGACGCGGAGCTCGCCCGCGGTGGTCTGCGTGATGGTCTGGTTCGCGTTGCCGGAGCAGTCGTAGATCTGAACCTGCACACCTGTCTGGCCGTTCGGCACGTCGAGGCAGCGGTTGGAGTTGGCGCCCTTCAAAGTGAAGGTCGAGTCCGTCGGCAGGGGGTCCTGGACGAGCTGCCACTCCTGCGAGTCGTCCGCCGAGGCATTGCCGGAGGCATCGATCGATGCCTGGAGGTCGACGGCGCCGTTCTGGCTCGCGCCGGTCATGAACAGGCTCGTGTTACGGACGGACCGGATCTTGTAGTAGCCGTCGGCCGAGGGTACGAGGGTCCACTGCTTGTCGGTGGCGCCGTCGTCGACCCACTGCGCGAGCTTCTGCCCGGCTGTGGCGCTGCCGGTCCAGACGGCAACCGAGCGGCCACCGGCCTTGTTGAGCAGGGTGATGTTGTCGCCCTTGGCCGTCAGATGCCAGCGCTGGGTGTCGTCCGTGGCGTTGCGGTCCCGCAGGAAGAGGTCGGGGGTGTCTCCCGTGAGGTTGGCGTCCTGGGTCTTGCCGGCGTCGGGGCTGAGTGCCTGACCTGTCGCGCGGTTGACGAGCGTGCTGTAAGAGCCCTGGGAGCGGCCCAGGTCGACCTCGCCGTAGCGTATGGGGCCGTAGCCCGTGCCGAAGTCGGCCTGGAGGATGACGACGCGTCCCGTGTCCTCGACGTACTGGAGATTGCGGCTGTAACCGTTGGTGACCGGCGTCTGGTACTCCTTCCAGGTGCCGTCGCTCTTGCCGGACTCGTTCATCCAGACGCTGGAACTGCCGTTGGCGTTGTAGACGATCCGTCCGTCCGGCAGTGTGACGAGCACCGGGCTGCCGCCCGTCGACATCGCGCGCCCCCCGGAGGGCACCGGAAGGTCTGTGACCGGCAGGTCCGTCACACTGTTCGGGTAGAACTTCAGCGGGTCGTCCGCGATCCGGTACCTCACGTTCGTCCCACCACCCCAGTACTCGTAGGTGAGCAGCCACTTGCCGTCGGTGGTCTCGGCGATCGTGGTCATGCCCGGGCGGCCTCTGCCGATCAGCGTCTTTCCGTTGAGGGTCTCGGTCGTGCCCGGGACGTCCACGATCGGCTGGCTGCTCCAGGACGTGCTGCTGCTGCCGTTCCAGGTCTTGTGCACGAGGATCTGGTTGTACGAGTCCGTGGCCGTGTCGTCGTCCGGGTCGCGGGTCGGTACTCCGGTGGTGGCATCGAAGCCGAGGTAGTCGTGCTCGTCGGAGTAGTAGGCGACGAGCTGGCCGTTCCGGGCGACCAGGTATGGCTCCCAGACCGGGTCGGACTGCGCGTAGGTGTTGGCGTTCGAGACGCGGCTGCCCGCCCATCCACCGGTCGCGATGATGTTCCGGAAGCTCCAGGTCGCGCCGTCGTCGGTGCTGGAATACAAGGCGATCGCAACGTCCTTGCGGTCGCCGTCACCGTCCGGTGTCCAGTTGGGGTCGGCGGCCTTGTGCTCCTTGTAGTACGGGTCGTCGCCCGAGACGACGCTGGCCAGGAGCAGTGTGCCGGCACTCAGAGACCCGACGTCTTGCGGGAGCACGTAGAGATAGGGGTTCGTCCAGTTGCTCGTGTACTTCGCGTACTGGGAGTCGCTGGACAGGTAGGCGGGGGCTTGGAGATCGGTCAGCTTCTGCCACGTCGTGCCGTCGTCGTCGCTCTTGTAGACGGGCAGGGTCTGTCCCACCGGATCGCCCTTGCTGTTCTCGAACGACGCCACGATGCGGCCGCTCGGAAGCTGGGCCGACTTCGGGTAGAGAACGCAGGGCTTCTTGTTGCACGCGGCACTGTCCTGCGACACGTACAAGTTCGTCTGGCTCGGCTGGTACGCCGACGCACTCCCTGCGGAGGCGACGGCGAATGCCGCGCCGAGACCGAAGGCTGTCGCTGTCACGACCACCTTCCGTACCAATGCCTTGATCATGGTGATTCCTCTGAGCGTATGGTCAGCGGCCATTGGGGCTGGGCAGGGCGGCACTGCGGCCGAATGAAGAACTCTTGCGGCCCGCTCTCCGCCTGCACCGTGTGAAAACGACTGGGTGAAATCCGGCATGTGGTGCCGGCTGTCGGTCGCCCGGACCCGACTGTGATTCAGCTCAAGGCGGTCCTGCGCCGGGCACGGTGCGCCGTGATGGGTTACATCGGATCGCAGTGTGTGGAGAACGGCAGTCGTACGCCTGGTCGGCGGTGGCCGCCAGAACGCCCTCGCCCGGCCAACGCCCTTGGACTGGTGACGTGTTTCGCCAAGGTGTCCATGCTCTTTCCTCGTTTTGGTTCGGCCGCAGGGCCGCGGTCGACGGGTGCCCGTGGATTGGCGTTCGCTGGGCGAGACACGAATCGCGAAACGCCATGAGACGGGGTGTGAGGCCGGCGGTCACTCATGGATGCGAATTGCAGCCAATGAGGCGGGAGCCGGATGGTGAAATTATTAGGACGGAGCGCCGTTATGTCACCGGTGTGTTTCCGAAAGGGTTTCGTATGGCGCTCGCCATCGAGTGTTGACAGAGAGGTGGCCGCGACGGTCAGCTCATCCGATGTTTCGTTGTCCGCTTGTGCATGTGAGCCAGCGGCACCCGGGCCGCCGGAGGCAGTTGACCGGGTTGCCTGGTCATGTCGCTGCTGCCCCGGGGCTGTTCGGAGTCGGGTGGATTGGTTCCTCCGGCAGGGCCTCGGAGATGGGCAGTGGTGGCGGCAACGCAGGGTGTCGCAGTAGCTGCCGGGGCGAGGTGCGGCTTCCATGGAGATGGAGCAGCAGCCCGAGGTCGTGCCGCGGGACGATGCCCGGACAGCCTGAGCGGCGTACGCGGTCACGTGGACGCAGACCGCCGGACTTGATGCCTGTACGAACTGGGACACGTGCTGGGTGAGCTGTTCATCCCGGAGCCTGCGACGGCTCCCAGGGACCCCGCCTTGTGCGGTGCTTTCGGGACGTTCCGGGCGGTGTTGCGCGCGGTGGGTGCGGTCGGCCGACGCAGGTGTGGTCAGACCGACGGAGTAGGCGGCGGCCCGGCACGTACTGCGGATCCAGTAGTCGGTCCTGCGGATGCGGTAGGCGGCATTGCCAGTAGCAGTACGACGACGGGACAGGTCCTCCCCGGCGAGGCTGGAGGGGAATCAAGAACGGACATGGAGCTACCTGGAGTGGCAACTTCTCTGTACTGCCTGGGCCGTACGGCCTTCCGGTGGCGAGGCTGCGTCGCCCTGACGCGGCACCCGAACACTGCGTCTCCGTGCCCGAGCCAGCCCCCGGACGAGCCGTTCGAGGTGCGGGATCACCTCCTGGCCTCGCATGTGACAGGGCTGCCCGAGGCAGAGACCTGGGCGGCTCACACAGCCATCGTTTCGAACGTCAGCGACCAGGGACACCGCAGTCCGAGCCGGAGAGGCATGATGACGAGCAACCTCGAGCGTCTTGTGGAGCGCTGCCCCCGTGTCGTGGAGACGATGACGATCCTGGCGCTGTTCGGCTGTTCGGCTGTTCGGCTGTTCGGCTGTACGGCTCTCGGCACCTCGCTCGGTATTCCCGGGGCCGACCTTCCGCATGACGACCGGATCGCCACGCTCCTGGCCGCTGTCTCCTGCCTTACGCTGCCGAAGGCGCGTGCCCACCCGCGCACCGCCGTCTCCGTGGTCACGGCCTGCACGGTGGCCACCGGGTCCATGGGCTATCTGCCCACCCCGCTGCTGCTGGCGCCCCTCATGATGGCGCTGTACCGGCTGGCGATCGGCACCGACTCCACGGTCACGCGCAGGTACGGTCTGGTGATCATGGCCATGGTGGTCACCACCGGCGTACTGGACCGCCCCGATACGGACATGCTGTTGCTTCGGACGGTCGGTCCGGTGCTGTGGCTGCTCCTGCCACTGGTCGGTGGCGGCAAGGCGCGACTGCGGCATGACTATCTGCGGTCCGTGCAGGCGCGCGCCGCGTATGCCGAGCGCACCCGTGAGGAGGAGGCACGGCTGCGCGTGGCCGAGGAGCGCATGCGGATCGCACGTGAACTGCACGACGTGGTCGCCCATCACATGGCGGTAGCCCACGCGCAGGCCGGCACCGCCGCCCACCTCGCACCTGGCCATCCGGAGCAAGCACAGAAGATCCTTGCCGACCTGGCCGGAACCACGTCGTCCGTCCTGCGGGAGCTGCGGGCCACGGTAAGGGTGCTGCGGCAGGCCGGAGACCCAGAGGCCGAATCGCTGGAACCGGCTCCGGGTCTGGACCGCCTGTCGGAGCTGGCGGCGGTGTGCGAATCGGCCGGCACCACCGTCGCGGTCACCATCGAGGGAGAAGTCCAACCCCTGTCGCCCGGGGTGGATCTGACGGCCTATCGGATCATCCAGGAGGCGCTCACCAACGCCACGAAACACGCGTCCGACCACGTCGTCCGCGTCCGGCTCAGCTATTCGGGCACCTACTTGACCGTTTCCGTCACCAACGACGGCACCGTCGCCACTCCGGCGGTTCCGGGCGTCGGACGCGGCCTGATGGGCATGCGTGAGCGCGCGCACTCCGTTGGCGGGAACCTGCACGCCGGACCCCGCCCTGAGGGCGGCTTCGAAGTCACCACCGTCCTGCCGATCCAGCCCCACGCCTGGTCGTAAGCCCTGGTCGAACGACGAGATACAGCCCTTTGACTCTCTGCGTCCTGCTCGCCGCCGACCAGGCCCTGCTGCGGGGCCCACCCCGGCCTCTGATCGACTCCTGCTCCGACATGGAGGTGGCCCGAGAGGCCGCCAACGCCAGGAAGCCGTGGAACTCGCCCGCACCCATCACCCGGACGTCGTCCTCATGGACATCCGTATCCGGGCACGGATGGTCTCATCGCCACGGCCGCCATCTGTCACGACCCAGGCCTGGCTGAGCCCCGTGCCCTTGTCCTGACCATGCATTTTCCTCACAACTTCCGACCCCCTTACGGAAACAAACCTGTACCTGCCCGGCGTTAACAATCTCCTGGCCGAGGAGGGGAAGGTGTCGGGCCTGAAGCTGTTTCACATGACGAAAAGCGGCATTGCCGAGGTCATGCCACGTCTTGCTGAGGTCGAGGCGGACGTGCAGAGCCTTGTAGAGGCGCACATGGAGACCATGCTGGGTGTGCGGCTCTTGGCGAGCGAGTACAGCACGGGTCCCGTGCACGGGGGACGCATCGACTCGCTTGGCCTTGACGAGAACAGTGCGCCTGTGATCGTCGAGTACAAGCGGGGCGTCGATGCCGGCGTGATCAACCAGGGCTTGTTCTACCTCTCGTGGCTGATGGACCACCAGGCCGAGTTCGAGCACCTGGTCCGCGACCGGCTCGCGGCTACAGCCGCGTCTCAAGTGCTGTGGAGCGGACCGCGCTTGATCTGTATCGCAGGCGACTTCACGCGCTACGACGTACACGCTGTGCGAGAGCACCAGAGGTCGATCGATTTGGTTCGCTACCGACTGTTCGGCAGCGACATGCTCGGGCTTGAGACCGTGGAGTCCGTGAGCGGCGGCGTGCGGGTAGCCCGTCGAGCGCGTCGACAGGCCCTCGCGCGGGCGGCAGCCGATGTCCAGGGCGCGTCGATGGTGGAGTTGGCGAACACGGTCGACGAGGTGCTGCTTGGTCTCGGAGACGGAGTTAACCGCGTCGAGCGCAAGCAATACCTCGCATATCAGCGTCTGCGGAACTTCGCCTGCGTGTGCCCGCCCCAGCGCAGCAAGCTCCTGGTTTACCTGAAGGTCGACCCGAGGCACGTTGACCTCGTTCCCGGGTTCACGCGGGACGTGTCCGGCCTCGGGCACCACGGAACGGGTGACCTGGAGGTGCAGCTCCGCACACCGAGGGACGTGGAGCGAGCGCAGGAACTATTCCGCGCGAGCTACGCGGCGGCTTGATCACTCGACGGCCCCCTGGCCGTGACCGTCAGGGGTCGGGCCGGTGGTCGTCGGATGCCCCTTTCGACGTACGGGCAGGTCGTGGCGGCGGAATACTAATGGTGCGGTGGAGTCCCGGTTTCGGTAACCAGGACTCCACCGCTACAGTGCGCGCCCGACCCGGGTGCGACGGTAGGACGTCTGCGCTTCCGGGCGCGCGAGGTGTACCGCCGGGAGGACCCGACCGCCGTGCTAATGGCCTGCCAGACAGCGCCCGCCTCGGCGAACGTGCCAACGTGTAGCTGCTCACAAGGGCAGCGCTGTGGGGTATCGCGGGCCTGCGCTGGTGTGGGCAGGTCAGCGGTGGTGTGCCGCCGGATCCCGCTGGGGCGGATTCGGCGGGAGTGCGGCGGCGTTGTTCGCCGTGGGTGCTGCCGTGCTGGAAACGGAGCGGCGGGTGCCCATTCCGTGAGCGAGTTCCTCGCTGAGGTCGGCGAGAAGGCCGGCGGGGGTATCGGCAGTGGCGTTGATGGCCCAGACGGGACGGTTGATGGTCGGGCCGGCCCAGAGGGTCCAGGCCGGGAGAAACACGTCGGAGCCTGGCGCAGCGAAGGTGTCGAAGGCGATGCCGGCGTCGCCTGATGGCGTCTGCCAGTGCAGGTACCGTCCGGGCGCGGTCTGCTGCCAGCCCGCGTCGATGAGGGGGCCGGACACCTGGGCGATCATCCTCGGGGTGACGGGGCTTCCAACGGCTGTGTCCCAGGCGCCTCCGGCAGCCAGGACGGTCAGCAGGGTGTTGAGAACGGGCGCGGGGGTGGTGGCGGCGACGGTCATCTGCCACAGGAGGCCGCTGACCGGTGTTTCGTACGCGGCGATGGTCCACTTCGGGTCACGGGATTGGGCGTCGTGGTCGAAGAGGGCGCGCAGGGTGAGCGATTCGTGGTTGGCGATGGTGGTGTTGTCTTCCCAGGTCCTGTACTTCTCCCAGTCGCCGTTCTTGGTGAGGAAGCTGTTGAGCAGGGCCTCGTGGTCGCCGGGGTCGGAGGTGTAGGAGGGCACGCGCTCGACGGGCGGTGCGACCGCGTCCGCAGCCGTGCCGGATGTGTCGTGCGTGGCGCGAGCTTCAAGGGACTGGGGTTCGATGTCGTCTATGGGGTGCTCCGGAGCGTGAGGGACAAGGGTGGTGCAGGGCACGGAGGTGCGCTCGTGCCGAGTCCGGGCCCGGCGGTGGAGAAACGGGCGGGCCGGATGGGTTCGGTCAGCGGTGGGCGCGGGTGGCGGTCACGGCTGGTGGGTGTGACGGTCCGGCTCGGGGCCGAGGGGCCGACCGCGTGGGTGCACTGGCAGGGGGCGCGGGTGTGGGGGCGGTGGCGCGGTTCCAGCGGGTGCGTAGGGCGTTGAGGTCGGTCAGGGCGCGGCGGCTGCCGGTGATGAGCTGGTGGGGGGTGTTGGCCGGGTCGTCGGCGTAGGCGGTGATGCGTGCGGCGACCAGCTGGGCGCGGGCCAGGAGGGCACGTTTGAGGATCTCCTCGGCCCAGTACTCGGGGGAGCCGGCCGGAGTGGAGACCAGGGAGATCAGGTCATTGGGGGTGAAGGATTCGGTGAGGAGTCCGCGGTGCTGGGCTTCGCCGAGGACGGTGATGGGGTCGACCATGTCGCCGCGGTGGACCAGTGCGGTGATGGACTGCCAGAGCGCGGCGTGCAGCGGCAGCAGGAAGTCCGCCTCGGTCAGCCACCGCATCTGCTGGACGTCCGCCGGATAGGCGGTGGCGGTCGCCAGCAGCAGGCGTTCTTCAGCGAGGTCTTCCTCGCTGGCCGGCCGTGGGGCATCTGCGGGGAGCGTGGTGCGGGGGAGGGAGCCGGGGTGCGGGGCGAACTGTTTGGCGAGGGAATCCAGGACGCGGCCGATGTCGTCGGACAGGCCGAGCGTCGTGGCGACCGGGTTGGGCAGGCCGGGGTCGGCCGCGGTGGCTGCGAGTCGCTCAGCGTGCCCGCGCAGGATGCGGCGGGCGTTGTCGGCGCGGATCATCTTGGCGTACGCCGCGGCGTGCTTCGGGTATGGGCAGAACTGGACGAGGCCGTGAACGTAGGAGGCGTTCAGGCCGGGAGCGTGTGGGCGTGCGTGGTCCAGCACGGCATTGAGCCAGGTGGTGTCCGTGGCGTGGTCGGTGGGGTCGGGCGGTGGGAGTGTGCGGATCGCCGTGAACAGGGCGGCGTGGGTGTGGCTGTCGAAGTGGTGGGCGATCAGCGGCTCGGTGTCGGCCAGACGTGCGGGTTCGAGGAGGAGAGCGCCGAGCAGGGCTTGTTCGGCGTAGTGGACGGGCTTCGGTACGGGTGCGAGGTCGAGGGTGTTGTCCTCGTCGGGTGCGGGGGTGTGGGGCATCAGGCGGTGAGAGTGAAGTCGTCGGGGTTGAAGGGGGTGCCCAGGTGTGGGGAGAGCAGGTGGGCGGCCAGGCGCGGGGGGACGGCGTTGCCGATCTGTGAGAAGGTCTGGCCCTTGTTGCCCTGCCATGGGTAGTCGGCGGGGAAGCTCTGCAGCACGCCCGCTTCCCGTGCGGTGATCTTGATCGGGGCCGGTGCTGTTCGCTGTTCGCTGTCCGGATGGCCGGAGGTGGGGTCGGCGACCCAGGTGCACTCGTTGGCCCGGTGGCCGAAGAACAGGGTGCCGGCTGGTTCGGACACGGATCGGACGGTGGCGTTGGTCTGGTTGTTGGTGCGCAGTGACCACGACCAGTGGCGTTCCTCGGGCATGAAGTTGGGGGTCGGGGTCTGTGCGGGGCGGTTCGAGCGGGCACGGTGCCGGGCAGCCGGGCCGGAGCCTTCTGAGGGGGAAGCGAGGACGGTCTCGGAACCGGGTCGGGGTGTCCAGGTGCCGCGGTCGCGGGCGTCGGTCAGGGTCTTGCGGGAGCCGGAGGGGAAGGGTTCGGGGCCGCCTCCTGGCCCGCCGCCGGCGCACACGGTGGGCACTGGCCGGTCGGTGGCGCCCCAGCCCAGGGCCTGGGCCATGGACACCCATCGTTCACGGCCGGGGCCGAACAGGGACTGAGGCTCGGCTGTCTTCGCGTGCGTGGGTGTTGGGGGCTGGGCGGTGCGGGTGCGTGAGGCGACGGGATCGCCCGCCGCCGCGTCTGGGGGACGCCGTAGTCGGCGGCGTTGAGGATGCCGGTCCAGGCGGAGAATCCCCAGGTCCGCAAGATGGCCGCGTACTGGCGCCACAGGGGCAGGACGTCGGGGACTTCCTCCATGAGCACCCACTCGGGCTCGCCTGCGAGGTGCAGGGCGTGGAGGTATCGCATGGGCTCGGCCGCGAGGAGGGATCGTTCGTCCGCGCATTCGCCTAGCAGCTGCTCGCGGGTGTCGCGTCCGGCGGCGAGGTCGGCGACGGCCTTGTGGACGAGCGGCTGGTCGACCAGGCCGAGGCGTTTGCCTGCCATGCTCCATGCCTGGCAGGGAGGGGAGGCGATGAGCCCGAGGATCCGGCCGGAGAAGATCCACGCCGGATAGCGGGCGACATCGGTCCGGATCGTCAACTGCCCTGCCCTGGCACGGGTCTTGCAGGCCCACTCGTCCCACTCCAGGCCGACGTCCCGCGCGCCGAGCACGGTGAGCGCGTGGCTCCAGCCGCCGGGACCGGCGAACAGGTCGAGGATGATCCGTCTCAAGAAGCCAGCCCGAAGTCGTCCTGCACCGGCGCGACTTCACCCCGGCACGCCCACGGGGAGCAGCCGTCGGCCACCCCGTTCTCCAGCTCCTCGACCGCGGCGGCCAGGTCGTCGAGTTCCTGCTGGCGCGCTGCCCACTCGGCGGCCGTGACGTGATCGATGGGGGCCTGGGCGAGCGGGACGCGGGAGCGGTGCAGGAATGCCTGCCCGAGCAGCCGGTTCCCGGAGGCGTTGGCGCGGGCGTTGCCCTGGCGGATGGCCGCATCGAAGGCGACCACGTCCGCCCATTCCTCAGGGTTGTTGTCCCGGATATTCCTCCATTGCTGGTTTCCGTGGAATGGACAGCCCAGGCAACTCGATTTCGGTGTATCTGACATGCCGATTGAGTTCAAGTATGTGACGCAGTCCGTGCGCGACCAATTGAGGTCGATGAGCGGGTGCCGGTTGCGCATGTACTTGACGTCAGCATCCTTGGCCCGGTGGAATTCATCGGTGGAGATGCCGACCCACTGCTCAACGAACACGCCCTTCGGGATGCGCAGCGGGTAGGGGTAGCCGAGGAGTTCCCGGACCTTCTTCTTGATCGGTTTGATCTTGTATTCCCCGGTGCATTGCCGCCTGGTCATCCCGGGTCGGCCGTCCTGGTTGAGGATGTACAGCGGCATGGATGCGAAGCGGTGGTCCGGGTCAAGTGCGTCGTCGCGGATGTTGCCGGATGTGACGTGCAGGACGGGTATTCCTGCCGGTTCGGCTATCTCCCTCTCCAGGCGTTCGAGGTGGGAGTAGACGGCCTTCGGTTCCCATCCCGTGTCGGCGAAGATGGCGTAGTCGACTTTGGGGAGGGTGCCTTCGGCTGGCAGGGCGAGCATCGCACTGGATTGAATTCCGGCGCCTAGCGATATGCAGGTGAGGGCGGGAGTTTCGGAGATGGCGGAACCCTTGTGTGGGGCGGGGCGATGGAAGGGAGGAGCAGGGGATGGCGGTCAGCGCCGTGCGGGCCGCAGCGGTCTGACGGCAGACGGGACCGGCTGCCGCCGGTGCGGTGATGGCCGGTGTGCTCTGCGGCCCGGTGCTGAAGGGGGGCGTGGTGCGAGTGGTCGGGAGGATCAGCGTCCCGGCGTGTGGGTGGTGGGTGCGGTGGGCGGTGATACCGGGGGAGCGGCGGGGGTTCGTGACGGGCCGGGCAGGGCCGTCAGGTGCGCCGGTGGTGAGGGAGGCCACAACTCGGTGGCTGAGGCAGGAAAGGAGTTGGGGTGGAAGTGGTTGAGTACGGCCAGTCCGAGATCGGTCAGCGCGAGGCGCTGCCCGAGCGGAGAGCCAGGAAGTGCCTGATGGTCGCGGTGGACGAGACGCTTGCGTTCCAGGGCGCGCCAGGTGGTGATCGCGATGTGCGCCGAGGTGTGGGTGTCCACGTGGAGGGAGCCGCTGTCGCGCCGCCGGATCCGGCTCGGCGTACGGGCCAGGACGCGGAGCGCGGCACGCTGATACCACGTCAGGGTTCTTGTGATGGCGGCTAGTTCGGCGTCTGAGGAAGCCGGGCTGTCGCGTCCGTCCGTCAGGTGGGTGTGCGGGCCGCCTGGGGGTTGGAGCGGTTCGCCGGCCTGCACCGTGAGGTCGGATGGGGGTATGGAATGCGAAGGGACTCCAGTTACGTCGGTGGAAGGGGAGCGGGTCTGGTGCCTCGGGACTGCTGGCGCCCGTCCGGGGCGGATCGGTGCCGGATCAGAACAGGCGCGTCCGCGGGGCGGGAGGCTCAACGGGAAGCTGTATGACGGGTGTTGGGTGCTGCTCGGGCTGCGGGTCGGGTGGTACGCGGGGTGGTGTGTGGGCGGCCGAGGCTGGCGGCGAGGGTGCGGCGTCCGTCGGGTGTGAGGTGGATGCGGTCCTGGCGGGCCGGGCGGGGACACGTCTCGCGCAGGACCAGGCCGCGGGTTTCCAGGGCGCGGACGGTGCTGATGGGCACCCGCGCTTCCCCGCGGTCTGTCCAGACCTTGCCGTCTTCGTGGTGGACGCTGACGCAGCCGCGGGCGACGGCGCTGAGCGTTGTGTGCTGGGTGGGTGAGAGCGGGAGGAGCTGATGCTCGGGTGCGATCTTCTGCCGGTGCAACTGCCGGGCGAAGAGAGCGGCCGTGTCCAGGCAGTCGTCCGCGCCGAGCGCAGTCAGCTGGAGCGCCAGGCCGATATGCCGGCCGGCCTCCCACAGCGCCCGGCGGTGGGAGACAGTCATGCTCTCCAGGCTGGTCGTGGGCGGGGGAGCGTCGTGGAGGAAGTCGACGGCGTCCAGGAGATGGTCGGCGGCGGTGGCGGCCGGGGTCGCGAGCTGCTTGATCCGGTCGAGTCCGCTGCGTACGTCGGGGGAGAAGTAGAGGCTCATGCCGTGCAGCAGAGGAGGCACGTCCAGAGCCTCACGGGCCAGGGCCTGGGTGCGGGGGACGTGCCGGGCGAAGGCGTGGGGCGAGCGGGTGCCGCTGTGCAGCAGGCCGGAGAGCGCGTCGTGATGGCGGGTGTATGCGGTGCCGAGGGCCAGCAGGCGTTCCGGGGCGGCGTAGGACGTCACCGGCGTGCACCGTGCGTCGCGGCGGCCTTGGGCGCGGTGGCCGGTGTGACCGTCGGCGCGGCCTGAGGCCGTGGCTGTGTCAGGGCCCGGTGTCCGGCCTGCGTGACGGTGATCTTCTGGCCGTGGTAGTAGAGCGGGGTGCTGGTGTCGGCGGTGACGAGTCCGCGTCTGGCCAGGGCCCGGTAGGTGGCGATGGAGACCGGGGTGCCGTCGTCGGTGGCGACGCGGGTGACCCCCGGCCCGCGCTGTGAACTCTCATACAGCCGTCCCCCACCCTGGAGCGACGTCAGCGCGTCGTGCTGGGCGATGGTGAGGGCGCCGCCGGTTGTCTGCTGCGTCGGGGCGGTCTTGCGGTCCTGTACGGAGGCCAGGTTCTCGGTGATGCCGTGGGCGAGGTAGTGACACCCGGTCGCGCACAGGTCGAGCTGGTGGGCGGCATCATCTAGGTGGCCGGTCATACGCGGCTTGGCCTCGCCGTGCCGTACGGTGCGGTCCGCCTCGTCGTCGGCCGGGTAGCCGGCGAACGGCGCGCCCTCGTACGGGTTGGCTGAGAGCGCGTTGGCGAGGTCGTTGCCGGCGAGCGATGCGCCGTACACGACGGAGGCCAGCAGCTCCAGGCCGGAGCGGCTGCCGGCGAGGACGGTGTAGGTGCTGTTGTCGAGGGCGGTCAGGTGCGCCAGGGCGGCGGCGGTGAGGTTCTGGGTCTTCGGCAGGAGGGGGCTGATGCGACGCAGGGCGTCCGTGCCGGGGGTGTAGGAGACGTCGCGGACGCGTGCGCAGAGTTCTTCGAAGTCTCCTGCCAGCTGGCGGAGTTGACGGACCTGTTCGTTCAGGTCGAGCGGTGGGGTGGAGATGGGATGGCTCCTGGAGGCGGGTGGTTCAGTGGCTTCGGGTGGCTGCCCGGCTGGCGTTGGGGATCGTGCGGGGCGTCGTGCCGGGGGCGGTGCGGGGGCCTGTCAGGGGCAGTCCGATGACGGCGGAGAGGGCTGTCACGCCTGCGGAGGTGAGGTGCACGCGGTCCTGGGGCGGCCCGCCGTGGTAGGCACCCGGAGCGGAGCTCGGGCTCCGCTCGGCAAGATCCTTCGACTCCAGGGCCCGCAGCGTGCTCATGAGGACCTTGGATTCGCGGGAGCGCGTGAACTCCCGTCCCAGGGAGCTGCTGGCCACGACATGGCCGCAGGCGATCTGCTCCAGGGCGGTGCGCTGGGTCGCCGTGAGCCGCTCCTCAGATGGGGTCGCGGACGACGAGCGGCGTCGGTGTGTCTCGAAGGAGAGACTCGCGGCGCAGCCGACCGCGGCGGCTGGAGCCAGGGCGGTCAGTTCTCGCGCCTCCTGGAGGCCCAGGTCGGCTGACGCGGCGCTGAGCAGGGCTAGCTGCTTCAACCGCACAACGGTCTCCGTCAACTCCGTACTTGCGTAGAGCCGTTCGTCCTGGATCGCTTTGATGGTGGTGCGGGTGGCGGACGCCAGGTGCTGGGCGGAGGCGACGTGATCCTGCTGCTCGGGTCGGGCCGCGGTGTCCAGGAGGAGATCGAGGGCGTCGTTGTGCCGGGTGTACTGGTCGGCGAGGTGGAGCAGTCGTTCGACGGGCGTCGGCGGGGGCGGTACGTCGAAGAGCAAGGAGTTGGTGGGCGACGTGGTCATGAGCGGCGCCGTCCCGTCGGAACGGGCCCGTGTACGGGGAAGGTGGTGGCCGTGCCCGACATAGCGGGACGGTCAGGATGACTGAGGCTGCCGCGGGCCGCTGCCAGGGCCTGCCCGGCGTCGTCGAGGTGGACGCGCAGGCGGCTGTGCTGGTCGAGCGCGTCGAGCTG
The DNA here is from genome assembly GCF_053592055.1 of Streptomyces sp. NPDC002817. Lineage (NCBI taxonomy): Bacteria > Bacillati > Actinomycetota > Actinomycetes > Kitasatosporales > Streptomycetaceae > Streptomyces > Streptomyces sp. NPDC002817. The sequence continues at coordinate 175,651 of NZ_JBSFUY010000018.1, read as the reverse complement.
CATTTGGAGCGTGGCCTGCGCGCCGGACTGGGCGAGGGCGACGAGCGGAGCGACGGCCCGGGTGTAGTGGGCGATAGCCCGCCCCAGGTGCGCAACCGTCTGCCCCAGGGCCTCGGCCGAAGGGAGGCCAGCGACGTTCGCGGCGAGCCGGTACTCGGCGTCCGCAGCCATACCGGCGGCCAGATGGCAGAGCAGCCCGATGTGCCGGATGAGGGTGAACAGGCCACTTCGGTCACCGCTGATGCGGTGCTCGCGTATGTCGGCGATGACAGCGTCCACGGCTTCGTGCGGCGCCATGTCGTCCAGGTCGGCGGGCTCGTAGGTGTGAATGGGCGCCTCCGTAGGCGAGTTGAGTGGTGTGAAGGGGGCGCGCGGACTAGGCGGCGGTGCCGAAGTCGCTCTGCTTCGTGGCGGCCTTGGCGACGGCGCGTTCGGTGATGCCCTTGGACGCGCGGGCGGAGGCGGCGGAGAGCACACCGGCGCCGGGCTCGAGATACCAGGGGCGCAGGTCGAGCATGGCCGCGCGCATGCCGGTGGCGAAGCAGAGGGCGGTGCCCTTGGGCAGGGCTCGGATGGCGTCGGCGGCCAGGATGCGCTCTTGCCGCATGCTGACGGACGTGGACTTGCCGGACTCGGACATCGAGGTGGAGGTGGTCTCGACGTCGTGGTCGCCGATCAGACGGCTGAGTTTGTCGGCGAAGTCGGGGTCGTCGATTCCGGAGCCGATGACCTTGATCGTGGAGGCGCTCCACATGGCGTCCATGCCCGCGTCGCCCCAGACTTTCTGGCCCTGCCGGTAGCTCTGCAAGATCGTGAGGGGGATGATCCCGCGGCTGCCGAGGTGGGAGTACAGGTCCGGCAGGTCCGAGATCTTGCAGACGTTCGCGGCCTCGTCGAGGATCGCCAGCATCGGTGGATCGAGGCGCCCGCCGGCGCGTTCGGCCCGGGCGGTCGCGGCCCGCATCACGCTGTCCGCGCACGCCGCGATGAGCGCCGAGGCGCCGCCACCGCCATCCTTCGACAACAGATACAGCGTGTCCTTGGAGCCGACGAACTCGCTCGGCTTGAACTCCGCCACGTCCTTCTGCGGCGTCACCCATGCGGCGATCTCACTGTTGAGCAGGGCGGCGGCGTACTGACGCGCGGTCTCGTAGATTCCGTCGCGGGTTTCCGGCGGTCCCTCCACCGTGCCCTTCAACTGTGCGGCAACCGCGGTGAAGCGGTGGTCGCGCAGGATGTCCAGCGGGGTCCGGTCGGCGGGAAACGCTAGCCACTGCATCACGTCGGTGATCGGCCGCTCGTCGAGGGCGGCGGCCAGGAACAACTGGCTCAGGATATTTGATCCCGCTTTGGACCAGAAGTCACCCTGCTGGGAGGCATCGACGCTGGCGGCGAGAAAATGGCCGGCGAGCCTGCCGGCGCCGTCGAGGGTCTTGGCGTCGGACAAGGGGTTCCACCACATGTTCCGTTCGGCGTGGGCGATCTGCTGCGGATCCATCGACCAGGTCCGGCCGACGGCGGCGCGCGCGTCGATCGTTGCGGTGTAGGCGTCACCCGCGGCCTTGTTGGAGGTGAGCAGAACCGGGCCGGGCGCGTTCAGGATGGAGGGGACGGCCAGCGATGTGGTCTTCCCGGAGCGCGGCGCCATGATCGCAACGGCGACGTCCTCATACCCCATCCGGACCTCGTGGCGGGTCCCTTGCAGGTTGCCGAGGAGGATGCCGGTGTCGGCGGGGTCGAGGTGCTTGGCGTCCTTCAAACTCGGCCGCAGGGAACGGGCCTTGGCGGTGATGGCCTTGGACAGCAGCGGCTCGATGTCCTTCGGCTTCGCCATGGAGGCGACCTTCCTCTTCCGGCCGCCGCCAGCGTTCTTGTGCCGGGACCAGACGACAGCGACGATCAGCGCGAGAGCGGCCAATGCGGTGACGGGGACGATGCGGGTGGCCCAGAACAGGGACGTCTCCCCGGCCTGGGGCCAGAGCCGGGCCGGGTGGAGCAGAGCCTCGACCGGCTGGTACGGCGCCCAGGGTGCCGAGGCGGTGATCCGGGCGGTGAGGTTGCCGCACAGCCAGGCGAGGTTGGACAGGGGGACGGCGACGGCGAGGGCACCGAGGAGGACCTTGAAGGCGATGTCGTAGCCGTCGTTGCTGGAGGAAGGCGAGGTGTTGGGCAGGAGGGTTCCAGGAGGCAAGGTCGCGAGAGTGGTTAGCGCGTACAGCGCGGTGGGGTCTCAGACCGGTACGGCGGCACGAATGGGACCGGACAATGGCGGCTGCACCGCGCGTACGAAGGGGGTGTTCACCAGCAGAGGCGTGGAGGATCGTCCACCACGGCTCGTCTGGGTCCGGATACAGACTCAGTTCGGCCTACTGATGGCGGCGGAGCGGGTGGATGTACGGGGAGGGCGGCCGTGTCGCATGGCAGGAACCGCATCCGGCTCACCGCCGGGCCACCGCCGCCGGGCTCGTAGACGTTGTCGGCGTGGGCCGGGGTGCGACGGCGTCCAGGCGGGGTGGAGCGGCTTGGGCGGCGGCGTGGATGGCGAGGATTGCCTGGGTGTGCAGGGTGAGTTCGTTCAGCGCGTGCCATGCCTCGGCGTTGCGGGCGTCGACCAGGTTGTCGTATGCCGCTGTCCCCGGCCCGGCACCCGGCGGCAGGCTGTCGAGGTGGGTGCTCCAGTCGGCTTCGACGGCGTCGAGTTGGTCGAGGGCGTCGTCGGCCGCGGTCAGATGCCACGGCCAGGCCGGCTGGATGGTACGGGCGGGAAGATGCTGGAGCTGGACGGCGGCGGTGGAGAGCAGGTCGCGGGCGAAGGGGCGGATCTGCGCGGCAGCCTCCCAGGTCTCGGCGTCACGCCGGGCCGCACGGTGTCCGTAGGGGTCTTCGTCGTGGGGCCAGCCGTCGGGGTCGGTGTGCTGGTCGGAGTAGGTGTCCCAGGTGTCCAGGATCTGTTCGCTGGTGCGCACGAAAGCGGTGAGCTGGTTGAGGCGCTGGTGATGGAGGACGCTCGGGCAGGAAGGCGGGGCGGTCAGGGAGGGGTATTCCTTGCTCATCGGGGGCGTGCTGCGGTCGGCACCGAGGCCGGGGTGGGGGCGGCTGAGGAGGGGGCGGTATCCGGGCGTCGGCGTCGGGTGGCGCGGGTGAGGGCCTGGATGTTCTTGATGCGCTGCTGGTGGGCGTCGGCGACGACACTGCCGGTGCGGTGGGTCCGCTCGTGCTGGACGCCGTGGCCCCAACCGCGCAGCAGGGGTTCGGCGCTGGTCAGGGCGGTGACGAAACCGGCGACGGCGTGCGCGGGCGTGTGCTGGTCGAGCCAGCCGTCCCATACCGCAGGGCCGTCGAGGGCGCTCTCGCCGACGGCGGCGGGGTACTTCTTCGTGCGGATGCGCCAGGTGAAGGAGGCGAACTCGATGTCGTCGGGTCGGCTGTATTCGCCGACCGCCCGCCGATCCGGCGAAAGGGCTTCGTGCCCAGTGCCGTTCTCGCTCTGGGTGACGCACCAGCCGGCCTCGCGGAAGAGGTCCCACGGGTCGGGTGCGTCGGCGGGGGCGGGAGTGAGGAGTGTGTCGGTGAGTCCGGCCAGGATCTCGGCCGGGATCTGCCGGCTGAACGAGGCGGACCAGGTCGTCGATTCCGGCGGCTTGGCGGTCAGGTGCCACCAGCGGCTCGACGTGAACTGGCTGGCCACCTCCAGCCGGGCTGACAGGTCCGGGCTGGTGAGCTGGGTCTCCGGACAGGCCGGGTCGGAGGTGACGCTCCATCCGGCGGCGAGCAGGGCATGGGTGATGTGGCGGGCATCGCCGGCACCAGCGAGATACCGGGGGCTGGTGACGTGAAGGAAGTGCGACTCGTGATCGCGCCGGAAGGCGGCGAGCTGCCGCTCGGTCACCGGCACGCGCTCACGCCTGCCTGCGGGTTGCGGGCCGTACGACGCGGGCCCTGCCCGAGCGCGGGCTGCGTGTCGTCGAGCGTGCGAGCGGTTGGGCGACGGCTGTGGCGGTACTACGGCGGGAGCGCACGCGTCCGTTCACGGCCGTTTCCCCAGGGGGCGTCGGCGGGCTGGGGGTCGAGGAGGCGAGCATCAACGTCCTTGCATGAAACGGGTGGTGAGACAGTTCGGCGGGGCGCTCCGCCCGGCTAGCGGCGCTTCCTGCGAGGTGACGGCCCTGGTGGCGCGGTTCCGGCCGGGCGGGTGCGGCATTGAGCGCTGGGCCACCTCGAGCCGCTGCCGGTGCATCTGCCGGAGCTGCTCTGGCGAGACGGCGCTCAGAGTTGCGGTGCGGTGGAAAGCGGCGCTGGGCTCTTGGCCCTCGTCGCGCAGCAGCGGTGCGGGGTCCGTCAACGCGGTGACGAAGCCCGCGATGGCCGCCGGGGGTGCTTCCTCGTCGATCGACGCGCCCCACAGCCACCGACGATCAGCAAAGACTTCCGCCTTCCAGCGCCACTCAGGTGTGTCGGAGGCGACGGAGTTCGGCACCACGGCCAGCATGGCTGTCTCGTCGGGCGACAGCGCATACATCTCGGGTCCCTGGCGGAGCAGAGACCAACCCCGGCCAGCCGCCAGGTGCCACAGATCCCCGAGGGGGACGAGTGCGTGGCTGGTGACGGCGTCCGTGAACCCGGCGATGATCTCGACAGGGGTGTGGCCGCCGAACTGGGCGGACCACTCCCGCCGTTCGGCGGGATGGACGCGCCACCAGGCCGCGCGCGGCTCGGGCGCGGTGGGCTCCAGGGTCAGATGGAGCTGCCGGTCGGGGCTCTCCAGCAGGACGTGCGGATAGCCGGGCACCGAGTGGTTGCTCCAGCTGGCGGCGAGCAGATACTCGGTCACATGCCGGGGATCGCCGCCGCCGGCCAGGTGCCGTGGCGTGACCTCGTCCAGCCACCGGATGCGGTTGTACTGGTGAACGGTGGGGCCATTGACGCGGGAGTAGAAACGTTCGTGGCTCACCGGGCCCGGCCCGACTGCCCGGCGTACGGGCGCGCGCCGGGCGGGGTGCGGGACCGGTTGGTGGCGAAGGAGTGGCGGGCCCACGTGGCCGCCCTGGCGGCGGTGATCCTCGCCTGCTGCCACGCGCCGAACTGGGACGGCAGGACGGACACCGAGGTGGTACGGATCCGTTGGGAGGGCGGAACGCGGCCCAGGGGCCGCATCACGGGCTCCGGGTCCGCGAGCGCCGCGCTGAACGCCTGCACCAGATGCATCGGCGTGGTCGGCGTGAACAACGCCTCCCATACCCGGCCGTGTTCGTTACGCGCACCGGCCCACCAGTGCGCCTGCCCGGGGCCGGACTGGTGGAAGCGGACGAAGGCGCCGCCGTCCGGGCTGCGGGCGGTGAAGTGCTGGCCGCGCTCGGTCTCCCAGCCCTGCTCCAGCAGGGGCTGCCACACGTTGGGGGCGTGCGCCGTGCGTTCGGTGGACAGGGCGTCGGTGAGACCGGCGATGATCTCGACGGGCGTGTGCCGGCCGAAGGTGGCGTGCCATGCTTCCTGGCGCGCGGTCTGCTTCCCGCGGATGGTCCAGCCGCCGGGCTGGGTGAACGGGTCGTATCCGATGCGCACGGACTTGTCCGGGCTGTCGAAGACGACCGGTCCGCCGGTCTTGGACGTGTCCTTCCAGCCGGAGGCGCGCAGGTACTCGGTGATGTGGCGCAGGTCGCCGCCGCCGGCGAGATGGCGGGGCTCGACGAGGTAGAACTGCTGGGCCTGCTGGCCTACGGCCCCCCAGCCGGTCCACTGCTGCTTCTTGTTCAGCGGCTCCTCCTGACAACCATGGCGGAGGGGACGGGCTTCGCGGGCGTGGTACCGGCGGTGGCGGAGGGTGCCCCGAATTGCTTGAGGGTGTCGGCGTGCCCGTCGAGTTCCGTGCTGATGTGCCCCAGTTCGTTGGCGGAGCGGCCCATCGCGAGCCATACCTCGGGAGGGAGCGTGCCGCAGTACGCCTGACCTTGGGCGAAGCGGGATCCGGTGGCGATCAGGTCGGTCACCAGGGCCAGGACGCCGTCGTCGTAGGCGAGGACCTTGACTAGGATCTCGGCCGCTTGGCGCGGGGCGGCCTGGGCGAGATGGCCGTCCAGGGTCTTGAGCAGGTCGGCGATGTGCTCGGCGAGGCGTACGGGGTGGGATGAAGGGTCGGTCATGGGCCTCCTGAACGGGCCGGTGCGGACTGCTAGTTGTGGTGGCGGATGCGGATGCGGTAGCTGTCGATGAGAAGGTCCATGTCCCGGCGGCGGGTTTCGTCGAGGGCGGCCTCGGGGTGCCCGCCGGCCAGCAGGCTGTTGCGGGTGCGTGGGCTGGGAGTGACCGCGCGCAGGTAGCGGCGGAAGAGGACTACGGCCAGGCGGGGTGGACGCTCAGAGGTGATGGGCGCGGGAGTGCGACGTGGTGTGAGAGGTACGGAAGGCTCCCGGAGTGAGAGTGACGAGCGGAGCGTGGGGAGGGGCGGTCAGTGCATGCGGGTGGGCCTTATGCGGATGGTCGGGGGCGGCGGCCCGGAGGTCCGTGCGCTGGGAAGACGCTGGCGGCGGGCTTCGGCGATCCGTGCTTCGAGCAGTGCCTGCTCGTCGTCCCAGCCGAAGGTGGTCGGGGTACGGCGCGTGTAGGGCCCGCAGCGGTACATCGGTATCCCGATGGCCATCCGCGGCAGCGGGTCTCGGCAGGCGAGGCTGTCGGTAAAGGCGGCGACGAGCCGGGGCGGGGTGTGGGCGGTGAAGGCGGCGGTCCACCAGGTGTGTCCGTCGACCGTGCAGGCCGAGTGCCAGGCGTGTGGCGACGGGTCGGCCGCGTTCTCCTGGGCGAAGCGGACCAGGCCATCCGGTGACACCGCCGTGGGCGCGGCGGCCTCGGCGTCCGTGGTCCAGCCGGCCGTGTGCAAGGGACCGAGGATGTCGGCGCGTTGGCCGGTGTGGGGCCGCAGCATGGTCTCCACGAGCGCGGTGACGTACTCGACGGGCAGGTGAGCGCCGAGGGTTGCGGTCCAGTGCCGCCCGGCTGGGCTGGTGGCGTGCAGGTTCCAGGTCCAGGCGCCCCGGCGGTCGTGGCCGACGTGCAGGGAGCCGTCGGGGCTGGTCAGGAGGGTGTGGTAGTCGATGGTGGATGCGTCGCGCCAGCCGTGGCCGCGCAGCAGCCATTCGGTCAGGTGGTCCCAGGCGTTGGCGCCGGCAAGGTAGCCGGGCGCCGCCAGGACGTAGGGGGTGGGGAGGGGCACAGGGGGATCGGGTCAGCGGCTGCGCTGCGGGGCTGTCACCGGTGGGTTCGGCGGCACGGTCGCGGCGGTACCGAGGGCGGGCCGGGCGGGCGGATGGCGCAGGACGACGCTGACGCCGAGCTGGGACAGGCGGTGCCCGGCCGTTCGTACGGACGCGGCTTGGTGGGCGGAGTCGTCGCCGGACAGGACGAACACCTCGCGTGCGGTGTCGAGGACGAAGCCGGCCTCGGCCAGGGCCCCGGCGATGTCGTCGCGGCCGGGCCGCTCGACGACGAGCGTGTCGTCCGACCAGGTCATCACCAACGATTCCGGCTCGCCGGACGATGGCACCGTGCGGCGGGCGGCATTGGCGTGGACCTGGGCGAGGGCCTTGTCGTAGCGGGGCAGCAGGTCGTAGCGGATGTCCTCGGCGGCGCTGAACGGATCGGCGGCCACCACGATGCCGTCGGGCTCGCGGACGCCACGGAAGGCTTCGGCCGGCGCCTCGGCGGGGGCCATGGCTGCGATCAGGTAGCCCTCGCCGGGCCCCGTACGTTCCGCGACGAACAGGCGGGTGCCGTCTTCACGGGTCAGCACGGCGCAGTGGTCCACGGCGCGCCTGGCCAGGGTGTCGGCGACCTCGTTCATGTCCCACACCTGGTCGGTGAGGACGTCGTGGTCGCCTGTGCCGCCGTGGTCCGGGTGATACGTGCTGGTCCAGGCGCCGGGCAGTTCGCCTGCGAGGACGGCGGCGAAGGAGCCGAGGCCGGTGTCGGGCGTGGGGTCGTGCATGGTCTCCTCGGAAGAAGCTAAAGAGGGGTGGGGTCAGCGGCGGCCGTTGGCCGAGCCCGACGCGGCGGGCGCGATGACGGGGCTGGTGGCCGTCCGGGCCGGAAACGGTGTCGATCGTTCCGGGGTAGGCAGGGCGGCGGCGGTGGCGTCGAGGTCCTGCTGGATGCCGTGCAGGCGGTGGGCGATCAGCTCCAGTTGGTGTCCGGCGGCCGGGCCATAGGCGTGCGGGAGGCGGCCGAGACGGTGGGCCGTGTGCTCGACGAGACCGCGCACGGTCGCGAGCGGACCGGTGTTCTCGTCGGCGAGCTGCCGCAGCAGTCCGCCGAGTTGCGCGGTGGCGTCCACGGCGCCGGGCGTCGCGCCGCTGACCGGTGCGGCGGCGCGCTGCGCGAACTGGGTGCTCTGCCCGGGATCCGGGCCGCCGCCCTGGGGCGAGCGAAGCCCGAGTTCGGCCTCGATGCGCCGGCACTCGACGGCCAGGAGCGCGGGCAGCCGGTGGTGCTGCAGGGTCCAGGTGCCGTCCGCGCGGATGAGGTTGGCGAGCAGGTCGAGGCGGCCGGGCTGTGCCTGGACGGCGATCCAGCGGCAGCCCTGGTTTTCGTCACCCGGCCGCTGGATACCCGCTGTGCGGGCGAGCCAGTGGGCGATTTCGGACCACTCTGGACCGGTGAGCACGCGGTCGGCGGGATGCAGACGGATGTCCGCGTGCCAGATGGCGCGACGGTCGTCCTGCGGACTGACCGCGAACGCGTGCCACCTGCTGGGGTCGTCCAGGTGGTCGGCCCACTCGGCGGACGTCCACGTCTTCTGCTCGTCGTCGGGCGTGCAATAGTCCAGCCCCGGCCAGTGGGCGACCACCGTGTACTCGGTCAGTCCCTCGTGGCCGCTGACCGGTCGGCCGAGGGCCTCGGCGAGCGGCTCGGAGGGCATGGAGTCGCGCGGACGGATACGGATGATCATCGGGAGTCGGGCTTCCTGCCCTGAGGGGCGAGTTGGATCAGGTCGAACGCGGCGGTGATCAGGGTGTGTTCGCGCACCAGGTCGGCGTGGACGGCCGGCTGGCCCGGCGGCAGGAGTTCCAGGGCACGCTCGATGGCCGCGTGTGCCTGGGGGTAGTGGCCCAGCGCGCGCAGTGCCGACGCCTTGCGGAACTGCGCGATCGGATCACCGTCGCCGCCGTCGGGCAGCCGGTCCACGAGGGCGAGCAGGGTGTCCGCGCGGCCGGGCAGCAGGCCGCCCAGCCACACCCCGTGCAGCAGGACGTGCAGCGTCTTGGGGTGATCCGGCGTAGCGGCGAGGACCTGCTCCATCACGGCCAGACCGTCCGAGCGGGACTGGCCCAGGCGCGCGAAGGCATACAGCGCCCAGCTGTACGGGTCTGCGTCGAGCACGCTCAACGGCACCTGGTTCAGGAGGGATTCGATGGAGCGGCACCGGAAGTCGTAGCGCAGGGCGCTCAGGTAGAGGTGCCGGTACGTCCGCGCCACGACCGGGCCTGGGCCGGGGCCGTGGGCGGTGACGTGCTCGGGGGTGAGCAGGACCAGCGCGCTGGTCCCGGTGGCGCGGGCCTGCCAGGCGACGTCGGCGCACACCTCGGCCGACTCCTGCCAGGTGGCGTCCAGATCACGTAGGGCCTCGGCCAGTCGCACCGGCCACTGGGTTCCGGTGACCGTCTCGACGGCGATCGACGCCGCGCTCGCCAACGCCGCGGTGCGCTCCGGGGCGGAGGCGGGGGTCATAGTCCGCCTCGGGCGTCGGAGGCGTGCACCACCTGGTTGAGGGGGGTGAGCGCGTACCAGCCGCAGTCGACGGGCCCGTCGGCGCCGGCCAGGCGCGGCAGGAGGTAAGTCCGCAGCGCCTGCTGGTAGATGAGGCAGTCCGGGCAACGGCGGGAGAGGTGGACGAGGTAGCGCGGGTGCGCGGTGACGTAGGTGCGCGCCCCGCCGGCCGGGTCGTATAGCCGCCACCCGTCCTCGTCGGTCGGCGTGTGCCACGAGGGCGTGACGACCCTGTAGGAGTCGCCCCACAGGTCGTTGCCGGAGATGCCCTTGAGGATCACGACCTCGTCGCCGGGGCGGAAGTGCTGGTGGGTGATGTCCCGTTCGGGGGTGACGATGTCACCGGGGGCATGGAGGGGACGGGAGACGGCGTCGGGCACAGCAGGATGTTCCTTCCACGAGCAGGCGCAGACAGGCGGTGGGAGGAACAAGACTCCGGAGAATCCCCGGTTTCGGTAACCGGGGATCGTCGGGTACAAGGGCCCGTGTCTACCGGAACGGGTTCTCGGTTCCGATGTCGTCGGATGTGGCGGCGTCCAGGAGTTCGGGCAGGTCGGTGGCCTCGGCATCCCTCTGGTCGATCCACCATCCGGCGCGGGTGACGGCGCGGATCGTGTCCTCCAAGACGGCCCAGTCGGCCTCGTCCCAGCTGCCCTCGCTCACGAGCGCGCTGTAGGCGGCGGTGACGAGCTGGTGGCGGGAGCGTTCACCCCAGGCCAGTGCCCTCTCGGGTCCTTCGAGCGGCGGCATGTCGAACTGCGCGGCCCACTCGGTGGCGGCCCGCTGCTCCTCGGCACGCTTGGCGGCCAGCCACTTCTCCTTGCCGGCGCCGTCCTCGTCGCGGGCGGCCTTCCAGCAGGCGGTGCAGTCACGTTCCTGCAGCCAGCGGGCGAAGGAGGCGCGCCGGTCGGCCGGACGGCCGGAAAGATCATGCGAAACTTCGTGTCCGCATAGGTGAATTACGGTCCAGGTCTTGCTCACGGCCATGTACGGGGGAATCTCCTTGTGAGGATGGTGGCGTGGGGTGCCGGTGGATTCAGGCGGTGCGGGGGCGTGTGCGGAGTTCGGTGAACTGTGCGGCGGCGCGGTCGAGGAGGTCGATCTGGCGCCGCGAGGTGCGGCGGGCGGCGGTGGCAAGGACGCGGTCGATGCGCGGGTCGAGGGTGCTGACGGCGTCCAGTCCGGCGGCGCGGGCGACGGTCAGGCGCAGCTCGGCGTCGAGCCAGGACCAGTGCTCGGCGGCGGGTGCCGGGACGTCATCGCCGGAAAAGCCGGTCAGGTAGCCGCTGCTGGCGGAGGACAGGATCTCACGCAGGGGGATGTTGTCGGAGGCCATCCAGCGGCCGTGTTCCAACAGGGTGAGGATGGCGCAGCGCATCAGGGTCATCTCGTCGCGCTGAGCCGCGGTGCAGACCGGGCAGGCGTCGTTGTGGCAGTTCCAGGCGGGTGTGGTCGGGGGAATGGCGGAAGGTCCGTTCTGGGGATGGGAGTCGGCTGGAGCGGGATGCCGGGTCAGCGGCGTGGCCGCTGCGCGGTGTCGGCGGGCGAAAGCTGCGTGGTCATGGCGGTCTTCGCGCGGTGCGGCGGCGCTGATGCGTCGGCCGGGGTGGGGCGCAGGTCGGGGGCGAGGTCGACGCTGTACCGGGCGGCGGTGAGCATCTCGGCCGCCCAGGTGGCGTGTTCGTTCTCCCATTGGTGGCCCCGGTCGAACGGCAGGCGGATCCAGACGCCGCGCAGCATGGGATGGGTGTCGAATCCGGCGCGGGCCAGGACGCTGGCGGCGAACGTGTCGACGGGACCGTCGACTTCGACTTCACCGCCCGGGCCGCGGGTGATGCGGATCGCCGCGGCGCTCATCGGCTCCGCCCTCCTCCGACTGCCTGGGCCCGGCTGCCCACGGGCAGGGAAACGGTCTGCGGTACGGAGGCGGGGAGGGATGCTGCCGGGGCGGTGCGGGTCTGCGGGGAGCAGGTGGCCGCAGCCTGTGCGATGCGGGTACGTCTCTCCAACAGGCTGTAACTCACGCCGGGTTGGGGTCGGCCGGGAGCGTCGGCTGGGATGAGGGTGCGGGCGGCGTACACCGGGTAGCCGAGGCGGCGCAGATCCTGGATAGCCTGGCGGGCGCGGCGCAGGCCGTCGCGTTCGGGACGGGTGAGCCGGTACCGGCCGACGGTGCCGGGGATGGGCTCGAACTGCTCGCGGGTGAGGAGCCAGTCGGCCAGATGGCCGGGGATCTGGGGACCGGCTTCGGCGACGTAGCCGTGTTCGGGATGGGCGGTGAAGCGGAAGTGGTCGGACAGAGACGAATCCTTGATCTGTACGTTCAGCGGTGCGTTGGGGTGGCTTGGAGCGTGGGCGGCGGCGTGAGGCGGGTGGTGAGCAGCCGCGGGCTGGGCGCGGACAGGGCTGCGGGTCCGCCCGGCACGGCGGCGCGGGCCTGGCGCTCGAACGTTTCGCCGTCGGTGAGCCAGGTCTCGATCGCGGGCAGCACGGCGAGGCCGAGGCGGCTGCGGAGCTGGCTCCATTCGTGGGCGGGCAGCGTCCGGGGGATCGAGTACAGGTCGTTCCGCGTGTCGTTCCACTCATGCCAGGCGTCCTGGCTGTGGGCGAGCGCCTCGCGCAGGCGGGTCAGTGCGGCGGCGTCCTGGGGCCACGGGGTTGGCATGGGGCGACACCGGGCCAGCAGGTCGGGAGCGTGTTCGAGGACCTGGGTGAAGGAGAGCCAGGCCCAGTCGGCGAAGTCCCGTTCCATGCCGGCGGCCAGACGTGTGTCGCTGAGCGGGATGCCGTCGCTGTAGCGGCCGGAGTCCTTGATCGCCTGGAGGGTTTGGTGCTCCTCTCGGATCCGTTCCAGCGACCTCACGACGGTGTTCAGGTCCCGGTGGTGCAGGGCGCTGCGGTAGGCGGGCAGGAACGTGTGCGTGACGGCGTGCGCGGCAAGGCCCGGATCGGCGGGCAGCACGACGCTGTGCGGCGTGGTGGGGTCACTGTGCGGGTCCTCCTTCTCGTGGGCGGTGAGAGCCCCGAGGAGGTAGCCGCTGCGGTGACCGGGGCGCTCGATCAGCAGCAGTTCGGTGCCGGCGGTGTTCTTCAGCACGGACGCGAACGGGATGCGGTGCTCCACGAGGGCGTGGTGGATGTCGCCGGCGTCCCACAGCCCGTACCAGAGGTCCTCCTGCCACAGCGGGTGGCTGTAGATCTCCAGTGTCGCGCTCCACGTGCCGGGCAGCCGGGAGGCGATCTCGGTTCCGATGTCGCCGAGGTAGGGCCGGGGACTGGGGGTGATGGTGGCGCCGTGCTGGTGGGCGTGGTGCACCAGGGCGCTGGCGGTGGACCGGGCGGCAACGGGGTCGGTCAGCGGGGCGGCGAACACCCCGTTGGGCAGGCGGTTGAATCCGGCGTCTTGGAGGGCGTGGTGGGCTTGTTTGTACTCCTCGCCGGACGCGATGGCGACCAGGCCCAGGGCGCAGCTGGCGGTGAGGGTGATCTGAGCGGGAGGGTTCGGCGGCAACTCGGCTTTCCTCGGAGGGGAGTTCAGGGACGGACACGCTGCGGCGGCTGCGCGACGGCGGGCGGTCGGGTGGCGCGTGGCACGGCCGGACCAGCCGGGGGCGGGGCCGTGCGCAGGTCGGCGGCGGTATTGCGCAGCCGGGCACGGGCCGCGACATACTTCTCGGCCGTCAGCATCCGCAGAACCTGCGGGTCGTTGCGCAGATGAGAGTGGGCGAGGTCCGGCACCGCCTCGCGCTGGAAGCCGGTCGTGGCGTAGGTCAACGCCTCGGCCAGGGTGTCCAGAGCGTGCGCCATGCCCGCGGTGGCCCGGGCGAGCCGGACCAGGACGAGGCGTTCCGGCGCGTGGACCGTGGCCGGGGCGGTGAACCGCTCCTGGGCACGTTCAACGGCGTGCTGCAGATGGTGGGACAGCATGGCGATGTCGTCGGCGAGCGTGACTAGGTCGACGGCCTCGGGCCTGGTGGGAAACTCGGCGGCCAGCTCGTCCAGACGCCGGGCCAGGTGATCGAGCGTGCTCTGGGAGACGGAGGAGTCCATCACACCACCCCGGCCGCATCGCTCGTCGCCGGGACCTGGAGAGCGGCTCGCAGGCTGCGCCCGTAGTTCCACGCATGGCGGCGGGCTGCCGACTCCACAACGTCGTAGTTGTCCTGACGGGTCATCTGGCCTGGGTGCTTGCGGTAGCGGTAGACCGGCACGGGCAGCAGGACGCCGGGTGCGAGGCAGGTGACGCCGATCGCGGCCATGTAGTCCTCGCCCTGGACCAGGCCGCCCATCGGGGCGGCGCGCACCAGATCGGTGCGCCCGAGGATCGTGGTCGGCCCGATCGGGATGGTGTCGTCCGGGTCCTTCCAGTACGTCCACACGTCGCCGGCCGCGTGCCAGCCGGGCGGTGTCGGGCAGCGCCACAGGGTCGTGGTCCCGTCCGCATGGAGATCCTGGCTGTGTCCGGCGCACCAGCCCACCCCGGAATCTTCCAGGGCGTGCAGTCGCAGCGCCATGGCGTCGTCGGGGAACTCGTCATCGTCGTCAGCCCAGTTGACGTACTCGGTGCGCGCCTCGTTGAGCGCGAGGTTGCGGGCGCAGGCCGCACCGACCGGGCGCCGTAGGGCGAGGACGTGGACGCGCGGGTCGGCAGCAAGGGCGGCGGGAAGCCGGGCCGGATCGGCGCCGTCGAGGGCGACAACGGCCTCCCAGGGGACACCCTGTCGGCACAGGCTGGCATGCATGGACACGAGGAACGCCAGCCGGTCCGGGCGGAGTTGGGTGGCGATGACCACGGTGATCTTCGGGCGGGGGCGCGGGGACAGGGAGTTCTCCAGGCGGGCAGCGGATCGGTGCACGGCTGCCGTGGGCTATCGGCGGGCGGCCCTGTTCGGGGCCGGCGCGGTGACGGGCACGGTGGTGGACAAGTGGGGCATGAAGCGCGGCGGGACGACCGGGGCCGGGGAGTCCGGATGCCAGGCGCCCGGATCGGCACGGATGACGCTGCGCGGGTCGGTGTCCCATGCGACGACGGGACCGCGGTCGTACGCCCCGAGGACGATCACTTCGATGCCGTGCGGGTGCAGGACGTAGGCCCAGTCCAGGTCGTCGGTGCCGTCCTGCGTGATGAGTTCGCGCTCGGCCGGGGCGCCGGCGGTGCTGTACATGTTGGCGAGTTGGCGGCTGGGGTACTCCTGGCCCCCGGTCAGCGAGAGGCGCACGGGGGCGGGGGTGCCGTCGAGGAGGTCGGTGCCCAGCTCGTCCCAGCCGTGGTGGATCTCGTCGATCAGGTGTCGGGCCATCGCCTCCAGGTCACCGGCGAACCGGTGCTGGTAGGCGGCCAGGAGCAGCGGGAGTTTGCTGTCGGGGTAGCCGTCGAAGTGGACGTACACGCCGGCATATCCCTCGGCGGTGGGGCGGGCGATGACCGCACGGGTGGACAGATCAGTCTCCAGGGGTGGGGTGGGTCAGTGCGAACGGGTGCGCGGTGCCGGTGCCGCGGCGGGGGCCGGTGCGGCGGTCCTCCGCGTGGTGGACGGGGGTGGTGTGGTGGCCGGGATCGGCTGGCCGGGCTTCCACAGGCCCGGGGTGTCGCGGAGCCGGACGCGGGGGTCGGTGCTCCATGCGACGAGCGGACCGCGCTCCAGGCTGGGCGAGCTGATCACTTCGATGCCGTGCGGGTGCAGTACATATCCCCAGTTCAGACGGGACACGGTCCGCTCGGTGTAGAGCAGCGGCGGCTCGGCGGGCCGGGCCGGGTAGCGCGTGCCGGGCGCGTCGCGGTCGGCGGCGAGGCGCTCGCGCAGGGCGTCAGGGGCGCCGTCGAGGAGATCGGTGCCGAGGCGGGACCAGCCTTCCGGCGCGTCGTCGATGAGGTAGGCGGCCATCGCCTCGGTGTCGCCGCCGAACCGGTGCTGGTGCGCGGCGAGCAGCAGCGGCAGGTGATGGCTGGGATAACCGTCCCAGTGGACGTACACCCCGGCGTAGCCGGTGGCGGTGGGACGGGCGATGAAGGAACGGGTGGCCAGAAGTGCTCCAGGCTCGTGGGGGCGATGCGTCGTTCAGCGGCGGCGCGTTGGCCGGGTGTCGTTGGCGGCGGCCCGGCCGTGCTGCTCGGCCACCGTGGACGCCGGTGCGAACGCCGTGGTGGGCGGGGTGTCGGCGACGGGCGCGGTGACGGCGGCGAGCGCACGCTGGAGGCTGCGCAGGGCGGCGGCGTGGCCGAGGGTGACGCTGAGTCGGCTCTCCGCCGGAGCGGGGGTGCCGGGGCGGGGCGCGAGCCGGTGGGCATCGGTGAGGCCGGTCACCGTGGTGCTCAGGTGGCTTGCGGCGCGGTGGGTGTGCGCCAGCGCGGCAGCCAACTGGGTCAGGAAGTCCCTGCCCGCACTGGTCGTCGCGAGAGGGAGGTCGGAGGACTGGCGCAGCTCGTCGACGAGGCCGCCGGCCAGGTTGTACACGGCGACGAGCTGTTCCAGCACGGGAACGAGAGCCTCGTGCATCGGGCCCGTTTGCGGCGGGTCCAGACGTTGGGCCGTCTGCTGGATCCGGCGTCTCCAGCGGTCCAGACCGATGTTGATGACATCGCTGTTGTTCACCGGCGCCTGCCCCGAGAGCGGTCGGCTGCGGGCTGCTCAGGCCCGCCGACTCCGAGGGCCGGGGGGTGCGCTGCGCGGAATACCACGGTGAAACCGAGGTTCTCCAGATGGGCGGTGCTCGCGGCGAGCCGGTCGGCGGCCTGCTGCGGCGGGAGGCCCTCGGGCAGGTGGCACTCGCCGGTGGCCGGGTCGAGGAGGAAGCCGCCGTGCGTGAGGAGTTCGATCAGGGCGCGGGCATAGGGAGCGGAGATACGCGGCCGGGCCTCGGCGTCGAACCTGACGTCCACCCGGAGCCGTCCGGTGCTGGCGCGGCGCCAGGCGGCCAGCGCCGTGACGCGGTAGTCGAGCAGGAGGTGTCGGCGGCGTACGGCGTCCGCCGCGCGGGCGGGATCGGCGCGAACGGCGAGGCCGCGCGGGGCGGGGAAACCCCACACGTGCTCGTGGCCGGTGGCGGCGGGCAGCATCGGCAGCACCAGGAACTGGTCCGGGCGGTAGGGCCGGGGCATGACGTACAGCTGTCTGCCGTCGAGGGAGGTCAGGATAGTGCCGTGGACGTCGGCGGCCTCGAAGGCGGTGTAGGCCATGGGGCCGCTGTCCCAGATCCGGTGGCTGGCGGGGTCCTCGGCGAGGGGCCTGGTCGCCGGGTCGGGCCGCCACCGGCCGGGCAGCCGTTCGGCGAGCGAGGCGGCGAAGGCGGTAATGGGCAAGGGAAGGTTCACGTCCGAGGCGTTGGTGGTCATGCGGTGGCATTGGTGCGTCGGCAGGTGTAGCCGATCAGGGTCGACTTGCCCGGCGTGAGCGGGACGGCGGCGGCGTCGGAGCAGGTGAACGTGTAGGTGAACGTCGGCGAGTTGGTGGTGCCGAGCCAGGCACGGTCGTCCTTGCCCGGGATGATCTCCAGGCCGGCGTCGACCGCGTCGTGCTGGGTGTGCGTGTGGGAGAAGACCACGAGCGCCCGGCCGTCGGTGGTCTTCAGCGCGTAGCTGTCGGAGAACTGGGTGGTGGCCAGGGAGAAGGTGGTGGTGCCGCGGGTGCCGAACTTGGTGCCGGTCTTGTCGTGCACCTTGATCTGGCGGGTGGATGCCTTGGAGGAGGCGAAGACCTTCTTGCCGCTGATGTGGCCGCCGGTGGCGAAGTTGTCGCCGACAGCCGTGCGCAGCACGTCGACAGGGGCGGCCACGTTCTGGGCGGAGGTGGCGTCCACGGCGGTGGCGTAGCCCTGGGCGTCCAGGGCGAACTTCGGCAACTTCTTGGGGTCGTTGAGGTCGACGGTGGCGACCATCCCCCACCGCTTCGTCTCCGTCTGCTCGGCCATCACCAGCACGCGGGTGTACTGCCTCTTCTTGCCGCTGCGCGAGACAGCGGCGAACCACTTCTGCTGACCGGCGGTGAAGCGCGGAATGTAGACGTCGGTGGCATCCAGGTCGTACGACCACGGCTTGTACGTCTCGCGGTCGGCCTGGGGCAGGTCCTCGTTCTCCTTGTAGTCCGCCACCGACTGCGCGTACAGCGGGCCGTCCTCGACGGTGTCGAGAATGCTGCGGCTGGAGTGCGTGTTCGCCTCATTGTTGATCTTGGAGTAGCGGGCGATCTGGGCGAGGGCCTGCTTCGTCGTCAGTGCCGGCTGCGGGGTCGGCGTGGAGGAGGCGGTGCGCTTGGCCTTGGCGGGGGTGCTGGTGTCGGAGGAGGTACTGCACGCGGACGCGGTCAGGGCGACGGACACGGCGGTGAGCAGCAGGGCGGTTCGGCGGATTGTGGTGTGCGAGGGGATGAGGGTGCTCCAGGGGCGGGGGTCAGCGAGAACGGGACGGGGTGGTGGCGGCCGACGGGGAGGGCACGGCGGTCGCGGCTGGTGGTGTGCGGGTGTCGGCGGCGGCGCGTAGCTGCTTGGCGGCCCGGGCGAGGTGGATACGGCTGTCCCCGAGACGGTCCACGAGCCGTTGCTGCTCGGTGGCGAGCGCCCGGGTACGGGTGGGGCTGGGGGTCTGGTGGGCGAGGTCGGCGAGCTGGCCGAGGTGGTGGACGGCGGCGCCGAGGGCGGCGAGCGCGCGAGCGGAGGGTTCGGCGGCGCTCGCGAGCGCGAGGGTCGTGCGCCGGACCGTGGCCGTGGACCGGGCCGGGGTGCAGGAGGCGGCCCGGTGACGAAAGGCGCTCTCGCCGACCAGGAATCCCAGCAGACGGGCCAGGTGGCGGACTTCGTCGTCCAGGATCTCGCTCAGCGCGGGATCCGGGCGGATCTGATCGGGGAGCGGAAGCTGGTCGGAGACGGCGTTGAGCCGGTCCGCCACGTCGTGCAGCAGCATCCGCTGGTCGGGATCGGACAGCGGCAACTCCTTGATAGCCGGGATAGCCGGGCGGCCTCTACCGCCGGGAAGCGGACTTTAGGGCCGAGGCCACCCCTGCCTTGTTTGCGGCTGGCGATGCAGCAGCGGGAGCCGGGAGGGTCGCGGCGCGGCGGAAGTTGACCCCGATGCCCTCGGCCATCAGCCGCCGGACGGCGAGCTGGACCAGCAGGGCGCGCTCCGTGGCGCTGTAGGAGACCGGCAGTACGAAGGCGAACTCGTTGGGGCGGTACTGGAAGCGGCAGCCGAACAGCGTCATGCGCGCTTCCTCGGGCACCGTGTCGTACGGTGCGCCCACCACGCCGTCCGGGTACCAGACGAGTGTGAGGGTCTGCGCGGCCTCGGGCGCGGGCTGGCGATGCGGCGGCTCGGGCTGGGCGAGGGCGTTGTCGCGGACGGTGTCGAGGGCGGCCTGGTAACGGGGCAGCAGGCGGCGGTTGACTGCTGCGGCGGCGCGCACCGGGACGTTGGGAACGGCGATGCCGTTCGGCTCGCGCACCAGGGAGATCTGATGCGTCTTGAAGCCCTCGGGCTCCAGTGGGGCCACCACGAACTGGTGGCGGTACAGGGGCCGGTCGGTGACGTACAGCTGCTCGCCCGCGGGTCCGGTCAGGACGGCGTCATGGCCCAGGGCGTACTGGCTGACGATGTAGTCGACATGGCCGACGTCCCAGAGCCGTTCGACGGTGGGCAACTGGTCCGGATAGGTGCGGTGTCGGTGATACTCGCTCGTCCACGTGCCGGGCAGACGCTCGGCGAGGGCGGCAGCGAAGAGGGACAACGAGGTTGGGCGAGGTGCGGGCATCGGTTCCTGAGGTGCTGCGGGGGCCACGGGAGGTCAGCGTCGTGGTCCTGTGGACCCAGGCTGCGGGCCGGGCAGGGCCGGTGGTGTGTCGGGCATTGTGCAGGTCTTCTTCGGGAGTGCGTCGAGGTCCGGGGGCGGGTCGTAGTGCGCGCGGAGGATCGTGAGATCTGCCTCGGTGGCCATGGCGAGCGCGGACGCGATGCTGCTGGCGGCGCCGCGCAGGAGCCAGGGCGGTGATCCGGGTTCGGCTCCGCGGTTTTGGCCCTTCCACTTGGCGGTGGCGGCCAGGTAGTCGATGACCTCGTTCAGGAACGGCTCGACCGCGTCCAGCAGGGTGTTGAGCACTTCGTGGAACTCGGCCGGCGTCTCGGCGGCCTCCAAGGCCGTGCGGCAGGGGCTCAGGTCCGGGGCGGGGAACGGCTCGGGTGGCAGGGGGTGCCGGGTGCGGAAGGCTTCGGCGTCGCGGTCGGCCCAGCGGTGCAGGTCCGCCCTGGTAGCGGAGCGCGTGTGGTAGGCGCGGATCTGGTCGGCGGTCCGGCCGACGTTGTCGTACAGCTCGAAGTCAGGGTGCTGCAGGGGGACTCCAGTCAACGGGTCAGGGGTGTCGACGGCCCTGGGGCGGCGAATGCGGGCCGAAGGGGGTGATGGATGTACGGGCGGGACGTGCCGGTGCTGTGCGGGCGGCAAGACGGCGCAGCCCGAGGTTCACCGCTGCGTCGAGGGTGTCCGTGACTGGCCAGCCGGCCGAACGGAGGCGCTCGGCTGGTTCGAGGCCGCCGGAGTACAGGACAGGCTGCGCACCGACGGCCTGCGCGGCCCGCGCGTCGTCGAGGGAGTCGCCGATGACGAGGAGGGGGCGGGAGCGGATGCCAGGAGGTAGGGCCGTCAGGTGGTCGGCGAGCACGTCTTCCTTTGTCCCGTCCGGGCCGCGGCGTCCGTCGATCCGGGCGAAGAAGCTGGTGATACCCAGCCGTTGGACTTCACCGCGCAGGAGTTCTTCGGGGTACAGGGAGAGCAGGGATTGGCTGTGTCCGAGGTCGTGCACGCGGGCCAGGAGAGGCTCGGCTTCCGTTCGCAGCCGTGGCGGCCGGTCGTGCAGGAAGCTGGCGAAGTCCCTTTGGGCCTTGGCCCATTCGCCGTCGGTGAGCGCCCGGTTGACCAACCGGGTGTAGAAGCGGCGAACGGGCAGGACATGTCGTGCCTGGTAGGTCGCGAGGTCGATGGGAGCGGCCCGCAGCCCTTTGAGGGTGTGGTTCACGGCGTCGAGCAGGTCTGCCCGGTCGTCCTTGAGGGTGCCGTTCCAGTCCCAGACAATATGGATGGACATGGTGCGGTGGTGGCTCCGGTAGGTCACAGGGGCGTACGGGGTTGTGTCAATCTCTATGCGTTGAAGTTCCGGTTCCGATTCCCAGGGTTGGATCGGCCGTGTTCCCTTGTGGGTGGGGGTTCTTCGCGTGCAGGCAAAGATGTGATGAACCGTCAGCGTAGGTGACGGTTCGTCGGTATGGTCGACGCATGGTCTGTCAGGGTGAACGACCGAGCGCATGAAGCTCGTCGCGCTGCGAGGCGGCGTTACCGACGAGGTGTTGCGGACTGCTCAGGACGTCGAGGACTTCGAGCAGGAGATCGTCGACGAGTACGCGCTGGCGATGGCCGCAGGTGGGCTCAGTGACGGGCATATCCGCACCACCCGGGCGACGGTCATCGAGTTCGCCCGGTCGCTGACCGGGCCGCTGTGGGAGGCGACCTTCGCGGAGGCGGACAGCTTCCTGGCAGAGCAGCGGCGGATGGGGCATGCGGTGAGCACCCGCGCGGGCAAGGCCGGAGCGCTGGCGCAGTTCTATGAGTTCGTGATCGCGCGCTATCAAGGGCCGATCCAACGGGCGACAGGCGTGGTCGTCGAGCAGCCGATCGATGAGTTCAACCGGCAGTCCGGCGCGTCGCTGGGAAAGGTTCGGGTGCCGCCCGCCGACGTAGAGGTCGACGAACTGTTCAACTGCTGGCGGCAGTCGATACCCGAGGCCCGCAAGTACCTTCCCGCTGCCAGGGATTACTTCGCCGCCTCGCTGTGGCGCCGCCTCGGGCTGCGGATGAATGAGACGGTCATGCTCGACATCCGTGACTGGCGCCCTGACCTGGGCGGGCTGGGCAAGTTCCACGTGCGGTTCGGGAAGGGCTCGCGCGGGCGCGGCTTCAAGGCGCGCCTGGTCCCGGCGATCAACGGCGCTGATCAGCTCGTCGACTGGTGGCTGGCCGAGGTCCGTCACCAGTTCGGCGACGACTGGGCCGATCCCGACGCGCCGATGCTCCCCTCGGAACGGTTCGACGCGGAGCTGGGACGGTGCGGGCGGGTGAGCGACTTCTCGCTGCGGCGGGGCTTGGCGATCCACACCGGACGGTTCCTGCCGTCGTGGTCGGGTCGGCTGACGCCTCACGTGCTGCGGCATTACTGTGCCTCCTCGTTGTATGGGGCCGGGATGGACTTGAAAGCGATCCAGGAGTTGCTGGGGCATCAGTGGCTCTCCACGACGTCCGGCTATATCCACGTACGCAGCGAGCACGTGGAGCTGGCCTGGCGCAGCGCCAACCAGCGGACCGAGACCCGCTTTGCGGACGCGAGGTGAGCAGCCCGTGCAGTGGAATCTGAGGAT
Organism: Streptomyces sp. NPDC002817; assembly: GCF_053592055.1. Taxonomy (NCBI): domain Bacteria; kingdom Bacillati; phylum Actinomycetota; class Actinomycetes; order Kitasatosporales; family Streptomycetaceae; genus Streptomyces; species Streptomyces sp. NPDC002817. Next base: position 153,504 of record NZ_JBSFUY010000018.1, on the reverse strand, counting down.
GCGAGCTGCCGAGCGCGGCATCTGGAAATCCGCGCAGATGCGCCGGATGCTCGCCGATGCCGGCTTGGAGATCAGCGCCGGGAAGATGTCGTCCTGGTGGGCCGGGAGCCCGCCGACGATCCGGCTGACCGAGCTCGACGTGCTCTGCGCCGTCCTGCACTGCGCCCCCTCGGACCTGATGACCCCGGAGCCGGACAAGGTGGCCGCGGGGCGCCCGAGCAAGGTCGAAGCCGTCAACGATGACGGGCCACCGCCCCCGGTCGCGCCCCGGTTCGGCAAGCCCCGCTCGACGCCGCCGCTATGAGTCCCGCGCCGGGCGAGAATGCGCCGTTACGGTCGCCGCCGAAGTGCACCGGCTGCCAGGTCAACCCGGCCGCGTGGACCAAGCCCCGCGTGGACTTCTGTTACGACTGCCTGCCGGGTGGCCCCTTCACCCCGCCACCGTGCTCGAAGTGCACGACGAGGAATGACTACTTCAGCCAGGGCATGTGCCGACGGTGCCACCCGCGCAGCCCGCACAAGCCGGGATCTTGCAAGGGCTGTCTGGCGTGGGGCGTGTATCCGCCCCACAACTGGATGTGCTGGTCCTGCCGCTGGTGGCAGTCCCACTACCCGCAGAGCGTGTGCGACTACTGTCGCCGGGAAAGTCCGGTCGGCGACCAGGGCGCGTGCCGGCTCTGCCTGGAACAGGCCCGGATGCTGCAGGAGCCTGGGCGAGCACTCGACCTGGCCGAAGCGAACGCGCACGGCCAGCAGTTGTACTTCGCCAACATGCACTTCCAGCGCCGCCGGACGCGCCGACTCGAACCCGGACCGCGAAAAGGACCTTCCAAGCCCAGGAAAACGCCAGGTGGATGGGGCAGGCCCGGCCCCGCGCCGAGCACGCTCACGGTCAGTCCGTGGTTCCAGCCCGTGCTCATCGACACGCCGCCCGATGCGGAAGTCCTCCGTAGGCGGGCGTTGGCCGAGGACAGCGAGCTGACCCGATACTGCGCCGCGATCGTCCGCGAGCATGCCGAGCGGTTCGGCTGGAGCAAGCGACAACGCAACGACGTGATCCGCTCGCTGCGGCTGCTGCAGACGCTCCGCGATACCCCGGCCGCGAAGATCCGCGCCAGCGACGTACTCCAACTCCCACGCTACGACGGCAACATCATCTCCACCATCGACGTCCTCGATGCCGCAGACCTGCTCATCGATGACCGGCCGCGACCGATCGAGACCTACTTCACCAACAAGACATCCGACCTGCCGCCCGTGATGCGTCAGCAGCTCGAAGTCTGGCTGACGATCATGATCGACGGCGCCACCACGGCACCCCGACAACGAGCCCGCGACCCCCTCACCGTGCGCGTCCACGTCCGAGCCATCGCCCCGGCGATCACCGCCTGGGCCGAGGCCGGACACCAGTCGCTGGCCGAGATCACCGCAGCGCAGATACGCGCCGCCCTGCCGGAGAACGGATCCCAGCGTGCCCTCATGGAACGAGGGCTGAGGTCCCTGTTCAAGAACCTCAAGGCACGCAAACTCATCTTCGCGAACCCCATGCGCGGCATGAAGGGCACCACGCTCAACCCGACCGTGCCGCTGCCGATGGACACCGCCCTCGTCCGGCAGGAGCTGAACTCGTCCAACCCCGCCGTCGCTCTGGCCGTCGCTCTCGTCGCCTTCCACGCCCTGACCGCGAAGGAAGTCTCCGAACGGCTGCTGACCGACACAGTTGACGGCCGACTCCGCCTGGACGGGCGCAGCATCCCGCTTGCCCAGCCCGTACGCGAACGCCTCGCCCGATGGCTCGACCACCGTTCCCGCACCTGGCCGAACTCGCGCAACCCGCATCTGCTCATCCACCAGAAATCCGCACCCCGACTGCTCGCGGCCAGCAGAAGTTTCCCCTGGAAACAATGCGCCATCCGTCCGCAAGCGCTGCGCGAGGATCGCATCCTCGCCGAGGTCCATGCCACCGGCGGCGATGCCCGCCGCATCAGCGACCTGTTCGGGCTCGGCATCGAGAGCACCAACCGCTACCTGGACACCCTCGAGCACGCTGATCTCGCCGCCACGCGTGAGGATGTTCCGGGAACTTCGCCCCCGGGGTAGCCTGCCGACGCCGTGAGTACGGAAGTTCCTGCGAAAAGCGTCAATATTCACTCGAACTTCCAGCTCTTTCACCGCAACCGGGCGTCAGTGTCGAAGAGCGCCAGTTCGTGGGGGTGCAGGAGGTGCTGCACGATGAAGCTGCGCCCCGCGACTTTCCACAAGCCGCGGCCCCGGCTAAGGTGGGAGATTGCGTTGGCCTCCACCGAGGTCAGCCCCAACAGGGCTGCCGCCGCAGGGAGTTGATCGGATTCCTGGCGGTAGATGATGCGGGTGGAGCAGTCGGCGAGGAGCCCTTCGGCCAGGGCGCGTCCGCGTGACCCGGCGTCGCCGGCGGTGAGCAGGTCGGACAGCCGGTGGATGACCATGAGGTTGGCGATCCCCAGGCCGCGGCTGAGTTTCCACTGGGACTGCATGCGCTGCAGCAGGCCGGGGTGGCGCATCAGGCGCCACGCCTCGTCGTAGACGATCCATCTCCGGCCGCCGTCCGGATCGGACAGGGCGGATTCCATCCAGGCGGACGCGCAGGTCATGGCGAGGACGAGTGCGGTGTCGTCGCCGGTTCCGCCCAGCCGGGACAGGTCGATGGTCAGCATCGGCGAGTTGGGATCGAACGCCACCGTGCTGGGAGCGTCGAACATCCCGGCGAGGTCTCCGTGGACGAGGCGGCGCATGGCGTGGGCGAGGTCGCGGGAGGCGTCGCCGAGGCGGCCGGACATGACGCCGCCGGCCACGTCGAGTTCGTCGGGGTTGTTGAGGGTGGCGGCGATGTCGCCGAGCAGCGGGGTACGTCCGGTGGCTGCGGCGCGGGTGACGACGGTATCCAGGGCGACGTCGAGGCCGGTGTGCTCCATCGGCAGCAGCTCCCGCCCGAGCACGGTGCGGGCCAGCGAGCCGAGCAGCAGCAGACGGCGCTTGCGGATCTCGCCCGCCCAGTCGGCCTCCGAGACGCTGTTCGGCCGGGGAGCTGCGTCCAGCGGGTTCAGCTTTCCGGGCAGTCCCGGCCCGAGCGCGATCGAGGTGCCGCCCAGCGCCTGCGCCACCGGCGTCCATTCCCCCTTGGGATCGCACGGGACATAGACTCGGTAGCCGAAGGCGATCGACCGCAGCGCGAAGGACTTCGCGAGCGCCGACTTGCCCTGTCCGATCACCCCGGCCAGCAGCACATTCGGGTTGGTGAAGCCCTCGATCTTGCCGTACAGGGCGAACGGATCGAAGCAGAACGAGGCTTCGGCATGGACGTCGCGGCCGATGTAGATGCCCTCGGCCCCCAGCCCGCCCTCGGCGAGGAACGGATACGCCCCGGACGCGGTGGCGGTGGTCATCCGGTGGGCGGGCAGCTTGAGCCTGCTGTGGCGGGCGGACGCGGGTCCGGGCCGCCCGGCGGACGGGAAGAAGGGAGGGGGCATCTCCTGTTCCTCCGCGGCGGCGCCACCGGTGCGGGCAGCTGCTTCGGCGCGGGCCTTCACGGCGGCCTCGGCGAGCTGGCGGCGGGCGGTCTTGCGGGAGGCGCGGTCGCTGCCGTGCGGGGTGAACAGGGGGCTGGCGCTGGCGCGGCGGGCACGGCGCGCGGGCCGGTGGCTCATGGCGGGGAGGCTTTCACGAAGGCGGCGGGTCTGGACGCGGTCCGGGGGTCAGACGACCGGTGAGGCGGTGAACAGAACCGGGCTGCGATAGCCCTTGCCGTCGCCGGACCAGTCCAGCTGGATGTAGCCGTCGGCGAGGTAACGGCCCGATCCCGTGGGGTACGTGAGGGTGCCGGTGGAGTAGGACCCGTTGCCGTTGTCGCTGCTGTGTTCGAGCGCGTGCTCAAGTCCGGTGTAGGCGCCGGACTTCACGACCGGGTCCGTGCCGCTGACACTGCGCTTGGTCTGGAGGACGAACCGAGCCTTGTTGAAGGTCAGCGTGGAGCGGTTCTTGGCCGTGTACGGGCCGTCCCAGTACACGGTGGCGGTGGTGTAGATGGTGCCGCCGGAGCGCATGGCGCACAGCGTGATGTCCAGGTCCCAGTTGTCGGAGTCGGGTCCGTTGTACGACGGGTCGTCGACGGAGTGGCTGCTGGTCGTGCAGTGGTAGCTGGCGGCGGACGCCGGAGTGGCGGTGGTCAGGGCTGCCGTGCCGGCGAGCGCGGTGAGAACGACGGCGGCGGAGGTGGAGCGCTTCAGGGCGCGCATTTTCGGGGCCTTTCGGTGGTGCGGGGTTACCGGCTGCACGTGGTGGTGTGGCCGTGCAGCGGGGTGTTGAGGTCGCTGGGGGTGGTTTTGCGGCGGACGATGTGACCGGCGGCGAGGTGGCGTCGGCAGATGGTCAGGACGGGTGGTCCTTCGGGCAGCCGCTCGGGGTGGCAGTCCGTGTCCGTCGGGGGCCCGTCCGCGACGGGCAGGAGGTGGTAGGCGTCGTGCACGGCGGCTGCGGCCTGGAACAGCCGGGTATGCGCGGTGGACAGATGGCGACCGGCGGCGGGATGTGGCGGCCGGGAGGTCTCGGCGAGCTGGTCGAGCAGCTGGTGCAGTGCGGTCAGATGCGCGTGCAGGACGTCGAGGTGCACGCGGTCCGCCGGTGAGGAGACCGGCTCCGTGCGGGGGGTGAGGGTGCGGGCGTGGTGGCGGATGCCGGCGCTGGCGGCCCGCAGATACGGGTACGCGTCGCCGACCGGGAGGGCTGAGGTCAAAGGGAGAGTGAGTTTCTTCCTGCCGTGGCGGCTGGACGTCGGCGGGTGCCGGAGCGGGACTACAGGGCGGTGCGGGCGAGGGGGAGGGCGCCGAGCGTGAAGGCGGCGGGCTGCTGGTAGAGGAGTCGGCGCAGGTCGACCTGGGCGGTGACGGCGGCGGTCTCGATCTGCGCGCACGCGGCATCGAGCAGGGTGTCGGTCTCGGCGGAGACGGTGAGCAGACCGGTCAGGGCCACATCGGCGTGCCCGGCGATCAGCTGGCGTTCGCGGACCTTCACGTCGGCGTACTCGACGGAATCGGCTTCGGAGTCGACCTGCCCGCGGCGGGAACGCTCGGTGGCATCCGCGATGATCGCCGCCTTGGTGCGCTGGACGTCACGCAGCGCGGACTCGATCCCCTGCGGCACGTAGATGAGGGAGAGGGTGCGGCGGACCCCGGCGGTGAACATCACGGGGTGGAGGAACCCGGCGCTGGTTTCGGTGCGGGGCCAGTCCTCGACCCAGTAGGTGGCGTGCCGGGCGGTGTCGGTGGCGAGCCGGTCGTACTCCTCGACCTGGACCACGGGCCCGGCGGCGGCCGGATCGGCCTCGGCCCGCCCGGAGGCGGACCACTGCTGCAGCGCGGACAGCGCGCTGGGGTCGTAGGCGGTGCGGATGACGGCGGCGATCTCGCGGGCCGTGAGCCAGCCGGTCACTATCAGTCCGGCACTGCGCGCGGCCTGTGCGACCGATGCCGTGGTCTGCTCCATCACGGTGAACGCGCCGGGCAGCCCGCCGCCGGCCTGGGAGATCAATCGCTTGGCGGCTTTGAGGTCGAGGGAGATCGCCAGGTACGTCTCGTGCGGAGCCGCGGCAGGGCCTGCGGAGGCGACCAGGTCGCCGTAGATCTGTCCGGTGACCGGGGCGTCGGGGCGGCCCTGTCGGGTCCAGTGGCGGGCGAGGGTGTCGCCGGAGTCGGGGACGGTGCGTTCCAGGACCTGCACGGTGGCGACGTGCCCGGTGCGGGCGACACCGGCCAGGGCCCGCCCCCAGCTGCTCACGTTGTGGTTCTGAGCGGCCGGGTCGAGGAGCGCGAAGGCGCGTGAGGAGACGCGCGCTATGGCGGTCAGGGTCTGCTGATGCGGGTCGTGCACGGCGGCGGCGCCGTTGGCGGAGTCGCCGGGGGTGACGACGCGCAGGGAGGCGGCGGTGCCGGGCAGGTGCAGGATGCCGTCCTGGCGGGGCCGGGTGACCGGCCGGGTGAGCCACAGACTCTGGCCGGTGCGCCGCCGCTGGGCGAAGCGCCAGACGATCGGCGCCCAGTCGATCAGGGAGCGGCCGTGCCGGCGGACGGCGACCAGGGCGATGACCGTGGCCCACATTGGGGTGAGGGCGAGGGCGCCGAGCAGCCCGGTGGACACCACCGTGACCAGGAACAGTGCCAACGCGCCCGAGGTGAGGACGAGTTGGGACAGGGACAGGCCGAGCAGGATGCCGCGCCTGGACCGGTGGGGGAATTTGACGGTGAGCGGGGTGGCGGTGAGATCAGACAAGGGCCGCTTTCGGTGGTGCGCGGGGGCGGTGGCCGGGGCGGCACGCTGCGAGGACGTACGCGGCGTGTGCCGCCCCGGAGTCGGACAAGGTCACAGACCGGTGGGCGGCGGCGTTCCGGTTGCGCCGGCGGTGCCGGTCGGGTTCGGCGGAGGCGGGGCACCCTGCGGCGGCGGAGCCGAGGTGCCGGCGCCGGGCTGCGACATGAAGCCGCTGCCTCCGGAGGGCGATCCCGAAGCGCCACCCTGTCCGGGGGCACCGCCGGTCTGACCACTGGTGTCGTCACGGGGGCTGGTCGGCGGGGGCTGAACAGCCTTGTCCAGACCGCTCTTGATCCCCTCGTTGCCGGATGACGCCGCGCTCGGGCTGCCGCCTTCCTTGCCGGTGTCCGGCGTGGGGTGGGCGGCGATGTCGCCGGGGAATCCGCCTGGAACCGATTCCGGTCCCTGAGGAGCGGCACCCGCTCCGGCCGCGGCTCCTCCGGTGGCGACCGCGGCGGCGGCCTTGCGCCCGGCACGCTCGGCATGCTGGCGGGCGATCTGAGCGCCCGCGCCGCCGGAGCGGTGCAGCGTTTCCGCATCGGAGCCCTCGGACGCGGCCCAGTGCACGAACTTGAACGTGGCGTACGGGCACAACAACACCAAGGCCATGATGACGATGCCGGCCATGACGTCGGCGAGGGCGGCAATGCCGTCCTCGGCTTCGGTCTTACCCATCGCCGAGATGCCGAGCACGAAGATCACGGTCATCAACAGCTTGCTGACCACGAGGGTGGCGGTGGCTTCGATCCAGCCCTTGCGCCAGCGCCGGGCGGCCTCCCAGCCGCCGCCGGCCCCGGCGAACACGGCGAGGGTGACCATGACGAGGATGCCGACCTTGCGGGCCACCATCACGCACCAGTAGAGGATGGCGCCGATCGCGGCGCCGACACCGGCGAAGACAGCGACCAGCCAGCCCAGTGCCTCAAGACCTGGAATCTGGGAGACCTTCACGATGCGCCGCACCGCCGTGGCGATGTCGAGGTTGGCGGCTTTGAAGAGTCCGTCGGACAGGGCGTCGACGACTTCGATGGCGACGGTGGTGAAGGCGATCGCCGTGAAGGCGAAGAGCACGCCGGTGGCGGTGCCGGTGAATGCCTGGTTGAGTGCCTGGCCGTCGCGGCGGATCGCGGCGCGTACGAGCTGGGCGCAGAACGTGGCGACGAGGCAGATCAGGCCGATCGGCAGGATCATCTCGTAGTTGTCGCGGAACCACCCGGCATTGAGGTCGACCTTGGTGGTGGTGTTGACCGCCTCAGCAGCCAAGTCGGCTGCGGCAGCGGCGAGTTCGCCTGCACTCTTGGCCATCCAGTTTCCGATGGCCCCGCCGGGGTCGGAGGCGAAGTCCACGGCGTCGCCGACGGCACAGAGCTGGGACGCGACGGGAAGGTCGCAGAAGCCCAAAGGGGAGTCCCTCCTTTCTCAGGTGGTCTTGAGACGTCAGGGCACGACGCTCGGGGCGATGGAGACCAGAGAGCAGTTTGCGTTGGGGCGGCACTGCACGGCGAGGGTGATGGAGCGGTCCTCGGCTCCGGCCCCGCCCTTCTTCCAGGCGATCTGCTGCGTGCCGGTGACGGTGACGGCGTAGATGTACGCCTGGGTGATTGCCGATGGATCGTCCGCCAGCGCTTCCTTGAACGCGGCCGGGTAGTGGGCCTCGGTGACGGTGGCGGTGGCGTACTGCTTCTGGTCGGCCATCCGCGACCACAGCACCGGATCCGGCACCTGCGCGACGATCGAGGACCAGTCGGCGTACTTCGTCTCGGCCGTCAGCCACGCACGCATCCCGGCGAGCTGCTCCTCGCGGCTGGTGGTGCGGGTGTCGTACGACCACAACAGGGCTGCGGCGGCCTTGGCGAAGGCCACGGGGTCGGCGACCGGTGGTGGCGTCGCCACCGAACCGGCTCCGGCCGACGCTGTCGGGCCGGCGGATGAGGAGGTGCTGCTGCTCGGCCCGGACGACGGGACGGTGGCCCGGCTGTCGCCGTTGGTGGTGCGGCCGGTGAACAGGGCGACGGCGGCAGCGAGGGCCAGCAGGACGGCGAGGCCGGCCGCGATGACCGTGACGCGCTGCCGGGTGGACCAGCCGAGGCCGTAGCGGGACAGGGAGGGGAATCGTTTCTTCATCAGTGGACTTGCGACCCCAGGGCGGAGAAGAAGGCCACGATGCCGTTGGCGGCGCCGAGACCGAGGGCGGCGCCCGCCGCGACGACGGCGCCCTTCTTGCCGTTGGCCTCGGCCTGGTGGCCGCCGGTGTGGTGGCCCCAGGCCCACACGCCCAGGGAGACGGCGAGCGCGCCGACCACCGCGACGATCGCGAACAGGTTGATCGAGTTGACCACGTTCTTCAGTACGGCCAGGCCGGGCAGACCGCCGCCGGAGGGCGTGATGCCGGGGTCGTAGGCCAGGTACTGCACGGTTTCGAGCAGGGGCAAAGAGGCTCCTTGCGCGCGCCGAAGCCCGGCGCGCGGGAATCACAGAAGAAGGGGGAGGGAGGCGAGTGCCTGGAAAAGGGGAGGGCCGACGGCGGGCCGGGAGGCGGCCGGCCGGATCGAGGGGGCGGCGTGCACGAGAACACGGCAGGTGCCGCGGTGAGGCTCAGGCGAGGCCGGGATTCGGGCGGTGCAGCTGGCGACATCGCTCCGGCTCGGAATCCGAACTGGCAGCCGGGGTGCGCTACTTCGGGATCGACGGGGTGGGGGCGCCGTTGGTGCCGTACGGGTTGGCGCACTTGTAGATCACGTAGCCGCGCAGTTTCTTGCCGTCGGACTTGCGGGTGACGGTGCCCCGGGTCCACCAGGTCTTGGTGGCCTTCCGGTAGACCCACTGGTCGTAGGTGATCTTGTCGCCTCGGTAGGCGACGCCGACGGTGGTGGCTGTCGTCGAGGGCGACTTGCGGACCTTGACCGCGCTGCACGAGATCTTGGTGGTGTCGGTGTCGTACGCCTGCGCGGTGGAGGCGGTGGCCAGGCCGCCGGCGGCGACGGCCAGGCCCAGAGAGGCTGCCACGAGGGCGCGCTGGGCGCGGTGACGGGATATCAAGGAGGTGCTCCGTGGTGTCAGGGGAAGGAGAGTGGGCAGGGCGGCGTGTCCTGCGGGCCCCGTCCGCAGGCGGGCGGGGCCCTGGTCAGGGGCGGTGAGCCTGGGCTGCCGGGCCCGGAACGGGGATCAGATGACGCGGCGCGCGGCGAGGATGTCCCAGTCCGCGAGAGGTGTGATTCGAACTGGTTTTCCAGTCCTTGGTGCCTCGATCGCGAGTCCCGAGCCGATGTACATGCCGACGTGTTCGGGGCGGGCGGCACTGCCGCGGGAGAAGATCAGGTCACCCGGCTGAAGATGCTCGGGAGACACGGCCTTGCCCTCGTTGATCTGTGTGTAGGTGGTGCGGGTGAGGGTGACGCCGGCGTGCGCGTATGCCTGCTGGGTCAGCGAGCTGCAGTCGCAGCGGCCCATCGGGTCCGGGCCGTGCGGCGCGGTGCAGGTGCCGCCCCACTGGTACATCGTGCCGAGCTGCGCCATCGCCCAGGCGATAGCCTTGCGCGCCTTGGGGGCGGCGTCCTTGGGGATCGAGTAGCCCTTCGGTACGGACCCTTCCGGGATGGTGCCGTACCCGGAGCCGTCCTCGGTCGCCGCGCAGGACGTGGTGCTGGAGGCGGTGTCCGTCTCGCTGGTGTCCTGGTCGGCGGGGAACGTCGCGGCGATCGCCTGCTGCAGGGCTCTCGCCAGGTCCTCCCAGTCGGCGTAGGCGTCGGGGTATGCCGAGAGCTGGACCTTCTGGGCGGCCTGGGTGACGGTCAGCTGCTGCCAGCCGTCCACCGCGAGCAGATGCTTGTAGAACTGGGTGGAGGCGTAGACGGGGTCGTGGATCTGCGTGGCGGTGCCCCAGCCCTGGCTTGGCCGTTGCTGGAAGAGGCCGAGGCTGTCGCGGTCGCCGGAGCTGAGGTTGCGCAGCCGGGATTCCTGCATCGCGGTGGCGAGCGCGATGATCTGCCCCTTCTTCGGCACGTTCAGGCTGATCCCGGTGGCCACGATGGTGCGGGCGTTGGGGATCTGTTCCTCGGGCAGGGACAGGCCCTCGACGTGGACGGTCTTGGCGTCCGCGCCGTTGAGGATCTTGGTGACCTGCTCGACGACCGTGTCGGTGTCGATGTCGCCCACGCACGTGAGGGAGGCGTAGGTGCTCTGGGCGGCCTCGCTGCTGGTGGCCATCAGCATGGCCGTGCCGGCGAGGAGGAAGGGGGAGAGGACGAAGACGCCGATGCCGGCGGCTACGCCCTTCAATCGGGGATGCCTCCGGGCAGGCGGTCACGGGCCGCAGGCCGGTGCGCGGGCAGGTGTGAGCGGAGCGGTGTCATGGGCGAGGTCCTTGGTGGAGTCCCGGCGGCGCGTGCGGTGTTGAGGAAACGGCGCGAGGGCCGGGTGGTGGGTGAATCGGGGCCCGGGTGCGCGGGCGCGAGTTGCCGCTCGCACCGGCATGGGGGTGTCGGGTCAGGTGTGCCAGGACATGGGGGTGCCTCCATGAGGGCAGGGGTGGGGATGTGCCATCGGCTGTGTCGGCCGGGCAGTTCCAAAACAGTAAGGGCGGATCCCCGGTTGCCGAAATCGCTGGTGATCAAGGCTTGATTTCCGGGATTTTGGCGGCGATAGCGCTCAACCGGGGATCGTGGCCTACAGTTTTGGCTCCTCCCCTCGTCCCTCCCGCTGCGCGGACCCGTGGTGCCTTCCTGCCCGCATTCGGTCTCGCGGGTTGTCCGGGCGAGCCGGAGTACCTCCCCCTATCATCCGACCCGAATCGGGGTATCTCTTTGCCTTTTTCCCTGCATCAGGGGGACGCGCTCGGCGTCCTCGCCGAACTGCCGGACGACTGCGTCGACTCCGTCATCACCGACCCGCCGTACAACTCGGGCGGGCGCACGGCCAAGCAGCGCACGTCCCGCAGCGCGAAGCAGAAGTACACCTCCGCCGGCGCCGGTCACGAGCTGCCGGACTTCACCGGCGAGAACATGGACCAGCGCTCCTACGGTTTCTGGCTGACCCAGATCATGACCGAGGCGCACCGGCTCACCAAGGTCGGCGGCACGGCGCTGCTCTTCACCGACTGGCGGCAGCTGCCGATCACCACGGACGCCATCCAGGCCGCCGGCTGGCTCTGGAGGGGCGTGCTCGCCTGGCACAAGCCGCAGGCCCGCCCCCAGAAGGGGCGCTTCACCCAGAACTGCGAGTTCATCGTCTGGGCCTCCAAGGGCGCGATCGACGGTTCCCGCAACCCGGTCTACCTGCCCGGCCTGTACAGCGCCTCGCAGCCGTCGGGCAAGAGCCGGCAGCACATCACGCAGAAGCCGGTCTCGGTCATGCGGGAGCTGGTGCAGATCTCCCCGCCGGGCGGCACGGTGCTCGACTTCACCTGCGGCTCGGGCTCGACAGGGGTCGCGGCCCTGCTGGAGGGCCGCTCGTTCATCGGTGTCGAGAAGACCCAGCACTACGCGAAGATTGCAAATGAGCGGCTATTGGAGACGATGCAACAGACCCTCTCCCAGGACGACTTGACCCTCACGTCCTGATCCCTGTTGTGCAGTGCGGAACGGCCGGTGGGGTGTGGCCCGCCACGCCCTGGCCGTGCTGCGCTTGGCGTTATAGCAGCCAAGTCCCGGTTACCGAAACCGGGGATTCTCCGGATGGTTTGAGTCGCAATTAACGCCCGACGGCTGCGGCTCAAGGAGGCCCCTTTTCGTGCCTGAATCCATAAACCCCCTACAGGACGGGGAGACGGAACCGGTTCGGCTGCCGGACTCCGACCTGGAGAGTGTTTCGGCGAGCGTCCGCAAACTGCTGGAGCAGTCCGCGGAACAGGCCCGCCAGCTCGACAGCCTCGCTTCCGCGCCGCTGCCCCCGGACACGGCGTTCGGCGCCTTCGGCATGCCGGGTTTCGCGGGCCTGGCGCCGCAGCCCGCGCTGCCGGAGCCCCGCCCGATCCTGGAACTGGAGGGCGAGGAGTACGAGGACGAACTCGACGCGCTGTCGGACTGGGTGGACGACTTCCTGGTCCGGGTCTACGGGGCGGAGGTCACCACCGCCGCCCCGTGGTGCCGGCAGTGGCAGGAACACGCTGACGTCGTCGCCTGGCTCCACGCACTGTGGCTGGCCTACCAGCAGCACAAGGACCCCGAGGCGGGCCTGTCCGGCCTGTTCGTGTGGCACCGCGATTTCCTCACCCACGCCATGGCCGCTGTCCGGGCGGCCGGCGGGCCGCTGTCGGCGTGCATGACCGATCCGGACCGGCCCGCCCACCGCCTGCTGCCCGGCCCGCGGCCCTCCAGCCGGACCACCGCCGCCACCGAACAGCCCGAACAGCCCGAGGAGCCGGAGGAGTCGGCGGGGCAGGCGGGGAACGGCGAGTCCGTCCGGGGGGCCGGATGAGCGGTCATGACCGGCCGGCCTTCGGGCTTTCCTTCGACCCGCGCGCTCTGACCGACCTTCTCCAGGCCCCCGGTGACATCCGTGATCTGGCGCTCGCCCAGCTCCAGGACGTCGTCACAGCCCGCTTGTTCGGCGCCAAGCTCACCCGTGATCTCGCCGGATGCCGCAAGGTCTACGTCGATCACCGCAACGCGTGGCGCATCGTCTACGCCCAGCGGCCTGCGCCCGCCACCTCCACGTACACCACCGAGATCCATGTCGTGGCCGTCCGTCCGCGGGAGGCGCATGACGTGTACGACACCGCCCGCGCCCGCCTCGGCATCACGAGGCGGCCCCTGGGCGAGCGTACCCACGCGGCCCGCACCCGTTCCCCGCAGTTGGGCGTCCGCCCGCCCGTTCCCAAGCCCGGACCGCCGCCGTACGCGCTGCCCGGCCTTCCCCGCCCCGCACTGTCCCCGACCCCGAAGGGCCCCGTTCGTTGACGCAGTTCCCCAGCCTGATCGACCAGGTCGCCGCCACCGTACTGGCGCCGGCCCAGGTCACCGAGAACCCGCACCACCGCGCCATCGTCGACGTGTTCGCCGAGATCCAGGACCTCGACCGGCAGCTCGCCGACCTGGCCGGCACCGAACGTCCCGCCGACGTCACCGCGACCGAGCGGCTCGATGCGCTCACCGACCTGCTGGTCGAACGCATGGCGGCCGGAGCCGAGTTGAGCGCGCTGCTGTCCGCCACCTGCTGCTGCGCGGCCACGTACGAGCCCGGACCACAGGGCGAGTACGAGCCGGCGGACGACGAAGAGCTTGACGGTGAACCGGACCTCGATGCCGACGTCGAGGGCTTTGACGACTTCGGCTTCGAGGAGCCGGAGGCTCCCGACGACCTCGACGATCTGGACGGCTACGACGATGTCGATGACCGCCACGAAGACACGTGTGAGGAGTTCCTGACCTGCCCGAGCCGGCCGTGGACGATCGTCCACGCCTGCCTCGACATCTTCGACGCCCTGGGCGCGGCCCAGTACATCAGCACCACAGAGCTCCTCGCGCGCCTGCGCGACCTGCCCGGCGAGGCCGAGGGACGCTGGCGCTACGCCGACCTCACCCCGATCCGTCTCGCCCTGCTCCTGCGCCCCTACGGCGTCCAGGCCCGCAAACCCCGCAACGCCGACGGCAACCGCTACCGGGCCTACCGGCGCGACGACCTGCAGGCCGCCCGCCCGGACTGCTCCTGCTGACCCACCCCGCCCTCGCGCACACCCGCGAGGTCACGGCGACGGACGGGGACCTCGTCGCCGCCTTCCACGCACAGTGCTCCGCGCAGAATCTGCTGCGCCGCTGGGGCCGCATGCACCTCACGCCCCGTGACCTGACACGGCTGCTCGCCCAGGCACGGTGCTGGATCGGACTCGACACGGACGAGCGGCCCCTGGCCCTCGTCTGCGTCGGACCCGTCAGCCGTCAGCCGGGCGTCTTCGACCTCGGACTGCAGGTCGCCGACGATCACCGGCGCCGCGGCATCGGAACGGCCATGGCCCGCCACGCAGCCCGGATGGCCCGCACACGCGGGGCGCACACCCTCACCGCGTTCACGCACGCGTCCAACATGCCGATGCTCCGGCTGCTGGGGCGCCTTGGGCCCACCCGGCACACGCACGACGGCCCTTACGTCGAGGTCCACGTCGCCCTGGACGCCTACGCCCCGCACACCCGCGAGCCCACACGGACCGCTCCGACGTGACCTCACCTGCCGCGTCCTCGCCCGACCGCCGCCCGCGCACCGTATTCGACCGCCGGATCGAGACAGCCGCAGGGTGCAGCGTCGAGGCGCTGTGGAGGAACCGCACCGCCGGTCTCCTCGACACCCCGCACGCGGCCTTGGCGGACGCCCACCGCGAACTCGTCCGGGCCGAGCGGGACGTCACCTTCCACCGCGCCCGTCTCGCCCGCCTGGCCTCCGGCGAATTCCCGGTCGATCAGGCCCTGTTCGCGCGGATCGAGCGCACCGTCGACCAGCTCGCGCACGCCATCGACGCGCGCGACGCCCGGCAGGCCACGGCTGCCGCCGCGCTTGAGCCGATCGAAGCCGCCGCCCCGCCGCGTACGCCACAGCACGTGGCGACAAAGGACGTCGCGGCCCTGCTCGCCATCGCCCAGGGCGCCAAGCTGCACGAGAACCTGATCACCCACCGGCTCGCCGTGGCGACCGGTTCGCGCACCCGCATCTCCTACGCCCAGCTGCAGCACCTGGAGGCGAGCGGCCTCGTGGAGCGTGACACCTCCCACCCGGTGCACGCCGGCCAGCCCGTCACCCTCACCGACGCCGGCCGGGCCGCTCTCACCGTCCCGCGTCCCGCGGGCCCGCCCGGTACCACGCCGCCGCCCCGGCCGACGGCCTCTGCGTCTCCCGTGCACCCGCGGCGCTGAACCGGTCAACCCTCCCTGATTGCGGCGCTGTTGGCGCCGCCGAACCGAAAGCACCGATGCCCACCCACCCACCGGATTTCCGCCTCGGCGGCTACAGCGCCCTCAACGACCATGTCGACGACCAGTTCTGGCAGCACGTCGGCATCGAGGAGGACCAGCTCACCGTCCTGGCCGAGCACCACGCCAGCGACGACCGGAACAGCTTCTACGTGCTGCACAACGGCGCCGTCACCTGGGGCATCCCGGGCGAGCCCCAACTCGTCGCCCTCCACCTGAAGCGCGACACCGACACGCGGACCTTCCAGTTCGACCACGCCGCCTTCGCCCTGCCCGCGATGGCCCAGTCCTGGCTGATCGCCCGCGGCTGCCCCGAGGAGCCGATCCTCCTGCCCGACGGCACAGGCAGCACGCCTGCCGACCAGGCCACTCGCGCCCTGGAGCAGCGACTGCGCCGCGACGGCGACCATTTCGCCCTGCTGACCAGCTACACGCACGACACCGAGCCGATGGAGATCACCGTGCTGCTGCGTGCCCTCGACGAGAAGGCGCCGCTGCCGTTCCGGATCCTGCTCGAAGAGGTCGACACCCAGTCGTGGACGCACACCCTGCGCGAGGGCGGTTTCGCCACCTTCGAGGCTGCCACCCGCTGGTGGGAGGCGCACTGGAGCGGCGAGGCGATCCCGATGCCGCCCGCCTCCCCGGCAGCACGCCACACCACTGCCCCAGGCGTCCCCGCTCCGCCCGTGCGCCCCGCTCCACCGCGCCGTCCGGGCCGCTGAATTCAGGGCTCGTAGGACCAGCTCCCGCCGTACTCGCACGGTGAAAATCCGGCGGCCTTCGGGGAGGCGGCGCGGAATGTAGCACGCAATTCCCGGTTACCGAAACCGGGAATTCTCAGGACTCTTGTTCTCGGCCGCACGGCATCCGCCCACGGTCATTCCTCCCGTACGCCCTCTCATCGATATGGAGCTCAATTCCCCATGCGTTCAACCCGCATAGCCGTCTCCGCGGCCCTGCTCGGTGCCCTTGCACTGCCGCTGGCCTCCGCCGCCACCGCGAGCGCCGCACCCGCCCTGGCTCCCGCCTCCGTGACCGACCCGACCTGCAGCGGGTCGGGGCCGTGGACGCTCACCACCAAGGCCGTCAACATCCGCGCCAAGGCATCCGTCAACTCCAAGGTGCTCGGGATTCTGTACCGGGGCCACAAGTTCACCGTGTACAAGACCAGCGGCAAGTGGCGCTACATCACCGACAAGACGACCGGCGTCACGGGCTGGGTTTCCGCCAAGTACGTCTATCGTCCGGTCGGCATGTGCCTGGACTAACAGGCCGACACCCAATTCCCCCGCGCGGCATGCGAGTTCGAGGATTCACCTTTGTACGGACCGGATTCGCGGCGCAGGATTTCCCGCCCCCGAGAACGCGAATGATAGGAGCTCCTTTTCGTGCCTGAGTTCAGCCAGGACGTGCTGGGCGTCGTCGCCGAGCGGATCGAAGACCGCTTTCAGATGCCGCTCGCCGATCTGCGCCGGGCGGTTGCGGCGGCACCCCAGGCCAACTCCGATGCCACCAGCGTCGTGCACTGGTACGGCCTGCTCGCCGAATCCCAGGACGCACTCGACACCGCGGAGGACGCGCTCGTCGCGGCGCTCGGCACTCAGCCGGGCGAACTCGACGACGCCGCCATGGAGTTGGCCCACCGGGTCAATGCCGCGGTCGCCGCCCGGGACGGGCGCGCCATGGTCGTGGACTACCTCCTCGACCCCCTCGCCCCCGGCAAGCGCGGACCCGGCGCCTGGCGTGGTGCCACCCCTGCCGCGCGCCGCGCTCCAGCTTTGCCTACCTCCGCGCCCACACCGCCCGGCACGCGGGGCCTCCCCGCGCGAGGGGTGACGCGATGAGCGTCATCGACAAGTCCACCAGCCGCGACGCCGCGCTTCAGGAGGCATTCGGCGCCTCCGTCGCCGACCTGTATGCGCAGGCGGCCCGCTGCGAGACGGATGCCGCACTGCAGCGCGCGCTGGAACTGCGCAGCTTCCTCGCTGTCGCCGAGGAGCAGGTCGTCCGCGTACGGGACCGTGTCCGCGCCGCGATGTCCGCCGATCGCGTCCTGGGCGAGCTGTCCGCCGAGGACCTGCGCTGGGACGCCCAGTGGCTGGAGGCGGCGCTGGCCGGCCGCAACGGGTACGTCGCCGCCCTCGACGACCTCCTGCGGACCATGCCTGCTCCCGGCCAGCGCCCGCGCCGGCCCGTGCAGTTCGCCCAGCCGAAGATCACCGTCACTGCCCCGCCCGCCCCCGGTGCCGGGGCGGTGCGGACCAGCCGCCTCTGAAAGTCCGCCGATTGTCCCAGCCTGACACGGCTCACCCGGTCTCCGAGATCATCGCCCAGCGCATCGAGGCGCTGTTCGGGCAGCCGATCACCGAACTCGAAGCCCTCGCCGACCACGCTCCCGACGCCACCCTGCTCGCCGCGCTCACCGGCGGCCACAGCGACCTGGTCCTCGCCGAACGCACCATCGCCTTCCAGCTGGCGAGGCTGCGCGAACTCACCGCCCCCGACCGGGAGATCGGCCGCTTCGCCGCAGGTCACATCCTCGACTGCGCCCGGCGCATCGCCGAGGCCGTCGCCACCCGCGACGCCTGCGCCAAGAACACCGGCGCGGTCCTGGCAGGACTGCGCCGCGCACCGGCCCCGGACCCCGAACCTGCGATGCCACCCGCACCTGCCGCCCCGGCGCCCGCCCCGTCCCGCACCCGCTGATCTGCCCCGCACCGCTTGAGGAGCACCATCCTTGGCCACCACCGCTCAGCCCCCCGTCCCCCCGAACGACCTCGCCAGTGTCACTAAGACGTTGGATCTGCTCGCCCCGCGCTGGAGCGTGTGGGTGCTGATGACCCTCTCCTCCCAGCCGCTGCGCTACGCCGAGATCAAGCCCAAGCTGCCGTGGCTCGCCGACGGCCAGCTCCACCCCCGGCTGCGCCACTTCACCAGCGCCGGCGTCGTCGAACGCACCGAGTACGCCCCGCGCCACGTCACCTACGGCCTGACCCGCCGCGGCACGGAGTTGCTGCCCGTCCTGGCCCAGATCGCCTCCTGGGGCGACACCCATCTGGAGAAGCGGCTCGTCACCAGCAAGGCCACCGGCGCGCTGGAACGCGAGCGGATCCCCCCGGCGCAGAACATCGACGACACCATCGTCCTGGTCTCTCCGCGGCACGCCACCCCGATCCTGATGACGCTCATGTCCCGGGGCCGTGCGAGCGCCAAGACCCTGGCCGCCGAGGCCATGCCCGGCTACGGATTGAACACCGTCTACAAGCCGCTGGACCGACTGGTCGCCGACGGCCTCGTCACGGCCGTCGGCAAGGGCGACTTCCAGCTGTCCGCCAGCGGCCAGGCACTCGCCCCCGTTTTCAAGGCCATCACCGCCTGGGCAGCCCGACCGCCCGCCAAGACCGCCCCGCTTCGCCGGCGAGAGGGTGCCCCCTCCCGGATCCGCTCCGGCCCGTGGGCGACCACCCCGGCCCGCCTTCCGGCACCCGCCGTTCCGGCCGCACCGTCTCCCGCCCCGGCCCTGGCCACCGCGCCCCCGGCTGGCCCGGCGTGGAAACCCGGCGATCTCTTCTCCCACCAGATACCCGCCCGCCCCATCACCCCGGCAGGAGGCCCGCGCCGATGACCGCCTCCCCGCCCGACCGCATCCTGCGCGAACGCCGCGCGATCCAGGCCCTGACTCTGCCGGCCTTGATCCGCCTGGTCACCGAGATCGACGACAACGGCCCCATCAGCCAGAAGCGCGGCAGCCTGCAGGGCGCCCTCGGCGACCTCCCCCTCGGACACCTGCGCCACGCCATCGACACCGCACGCGCCCTCGGCCTCATCCACGCCCGCGGACACGCTACGGCCCGCTACCAGCTCACCGCGAGCGGCCAGGACCTCGCCGAGGTGTACGACACCGCCGCCCGCTGGGCCCGCGCCCACCAACTGCCCGGCCCGGCCAGTGACTTCGTCACCCGTGTCCAGTACGCCCTGCAGATGCAGGACGACAGCCCGGAGCACACCGGCGCGGCATTGGACCCGGAGGCTCCTTGGGTGGCACTGTCCGCCTGGCTCACGGCGCACCCGCGCGTCCTGCGCCAGGACACCGCCCGCTCCCTGAACTCGGCGCAGGAATCGGGGCGCGCTGCGTGAGGTCCTGTGTCGGACCCCGGCATGCCCGTCGGCCGGTTCCCACGCTGCTGCGCGGCATCTACCTGCCGCGCAGCACGGATGCCGCCGCGTTCGCCATGGCCACCTACGGCATCCCGTTGCTGGTGCTGGCCACCACCCGCTCCGCTGCCCTGACCGGTCTCGCGTTCGTGCTGGAATGGGTGCCGCGCCTGGGCGCGTTCGCCTTCGCCGGGGCGCTGGTCGACCGCCACGGCACGACCGCTGTGCTCCGTACCGCCTCCGCCGGCCGGGCCCTGGTCGTCGTGGCCGCCGCGGTCATCCTGCCGACGCATGCCGCGGGTTACGGCGCGACGGTCACTGTCATGCTGCTCGCCGCGCTGACCGGAATCCTCAGCGAATGCTCCTACATCGCGGCCGAGACCGCGGGCGGGGCAGCCGGCCGTGAGGCCGGCGCCCGCGCGCACCGCGTGCAGTCGGCGCTGCTGGGCATCGACCAGGTTGCCACCCTGTTGGGCCCGGCACTGGCCGGGCTGCTGCTGGAATGGGCCGGCGCCGCCGCGATGCTGGGCGTGATCGCCGCTTTCTCGCTGCTCACCAGCGTGCTGGCACCTCGCGAGAGCCACCGGGCCAAGCCCGCCGCGCCGCTGCCGGTCGTCCAGGGGCTGCGCACCGGATGGTCGGTCCTGCGGGCGCTGCCGGCCCTTGGCTGGCTGGTGGCCGGGCTGACCGTGTCCAACCTGGCCGCCGGGCTGCTGCAGGCCGCCACTCCGGTGATCATCGTCCAACAGCTCGGACGCTCCACGGCCGATGTGGGGCTGATCTGGTCGGCCGCCGCCGTCGCCACCCTCATCGCGATCGCCGTCTGCCGCCGCGCCATTGACCGCTTCGGCCTGTGGCCGGTCGGCGCCGTGTCCGCCACGATCGCCGCCGCGGCGTGCCTGGCCGTCTCCTTCGCCGGCACCTACCACACCTATCTCGCCCTGATCGCCGTCCTCATGGCCGGCGAGGGCGGCATGACGGTCGTGCTGCGCACCGTGCGCTCCCGCCTCATCCCCGCCGACGTGTTCGGCGCCACCCTGTCGCTGACCATCCTGCTGCTCCTTGTGCCCTTCCCCCTTGCCGGTGTCCTGGTCTCCACCGTGCCGCCCGCCCAGCTCGGCCACCTGATCACCCTGTGCGCCGCACTGCAGGCCCTGGGTCTTACCGCTGCCTTCGCCCGGCTGCGCACCGTCCCCGCCCTGCGCACCTGATGCGTCTGACCCGCCCGGTCACATCCAGATCACCCCTCGGAGACCGTCGCCATGCCCACGTCCCGCACCCTTGCCACCCCCTACGCCCTGCCGGTGGACCGGCCGTCGTTGCGGGCGGGTGCGCGCCCGACGCTGACCGACCGCTTCCTGGCCTTCGACGCCGAGCACCCCTACGTCTACCGCGTGCTGGAGCGCCTGACGGCCGACCGGATCGCCGCCGGCGCCACCCGGGTCGGGCTGAAGGCGCTGTTCGAGGACCTGCGCTGGCATCTGCCGGCGGGCGTGCGCGGACTTAACAACTCCTTCACCGCCCTGTACGCCCGCAAGTTGATCGAGGACCACCCCCAGTGGGCGTCCGCCTTCGAGCTGCGCCGGCGCCGTACCCCCTGAGCCCGGCGTCCCTGCCCCCGCCTCAACTCGCCTTCCCTACCGCACTGTTTGGAGCCCTTGCTTGTCTTCTCGCCCCGTCGTCCTGGTCGTGGCCGCCGCCGACATGGAAGCCCAGGCGTATCGCGGCACCTGCCTTGAGAGCGTCGCCGCCCACTACGACATCGTCCTTGTCTCCGGCGCCGCACCGACCTGGGAGAAGGAGTTCCTCCTCGACCACGAGGTCGCCGATCTTGCCGACCAGACCGCGCTGAACGAGGCCGGGCGCGCGCTCGCCGAGCGGCACACACTGGCCGGGGTGATGACGTGGACCGAGTGGCACCTCGTCCCCGTCGCCCGGCTCGCCCGCCAGCTGGGCCTGCCCACCACGGCCCCCGAGGCACTTCAGGGCTGCCGCAACAAGCACACCAGCCGCAGCCTGTTCGCCCGCCACGGGGTGCCCTCCGCCGCCTCGGCGGGCGTGCGCACCGAGCACGAGGCACAGGCTGCAGCCCTGCGTATAGGCTTCCCCGTCGTCCTCAAGCCCGCCGCGCACGCCGCAAGCATGGGCGTCGTCCGCGTCGACACCGCCGACCAGCTGCCGGCCGCGTACGCCGTCGCCGCCAGGACCGCCGGCCAGGGCGTGGAGAGCACCCAGGTGCTGGTCGAGGAGTACCTCGACGGCCCGGAGCTGAGCGTCGAGTGCGTCACCCATCAGGGGCAGAACACCGTCGTCGCCGTCACCCGCAAGACCGTCGGCTGCGCGCCGTACTTCGAGGAACTGGCGCACGTGGTCGACGCCGGCGACCCGCTCCGTGCCGTCGTGGCCCCGGTCGTCGTCGCCGCGCTCGACGCCCTCGGCGTCACCGACGGCGTCAGTCACGTCGAACTCCGTCTGGTCGACGGCCGCCCCCGCCTCATCGAGGTCAACGCGAGGATCGCCGGCGACATGATCAGCCACCTCGTCCACCTGGCCACCGGCGTCGACCTCGCCCGCGCCGCCGCCGACATCGCCTGCGGACGCACCCCTGACCTCACCCCCACCCGCCACCAGGCCGCGGCGATCCGCTTCATCTACCCCGCCTACTCCGGCGCCCTCACCACCTGCCGCCTGAGGGAACCCGTCGCGGGCGTGGAGCGCGTGCGCTTCCAACGACGGGCCGGCGACCAGCTCGTGCTCCCGCAGGACGGCGGCGACCTGTTCACCGCCCGCATCGGCTACCTGATCACCACCGGGCCGACCGCCACCATCGCCCAGGCCCGCGCCCAGGAGGCGTATCGCCACCTTGACGTCCGAGTGATGCCGGACGCGCAGACCGCCCCGGCCACCGGGGAGTCCGCGGCGTGAACGAGACCGTGGCGCCCGAACTGGTGCGCAGCCGCCGTCTGCTGACCGGGTACTTCGCCGGCCTGGGCGTGGTGATGGCCGTCTGGGGCGCACGCATGCCCGCCGTCCAGACCAGCGCCGAGATGAGCGCCGCCGCCCTCGCCCTGGTCCTGCTGGCCGCCGCCCTCGGCATGGTCGCCGGACTGAAGGCGGGCGGACGCCTCGCCCACCCGGCCCGCCTCCCCACGCTGCTGACCGGCGGCGCCATCGCGCTCGCCGCCTGCCTCGCCATCCTTGGGGCCTGCCGCAGCCTGGAAAGCCTCCTGACGGCGGCGTTCGTCTTCGGCGCCGCGCACGGCGTCCTCGACGTCGCCGCCAATGCCGGCGCGGTCCGCTGCCAAGACGCTTACGGACGTCCGGTCATGGCCGGGCTGCACGCGGCGTACAGCCTCGGAGCACTCGCCGGCGCCGCGCTGGCCGCGGCCAGCGCCCACACCTCGCACACCGTCCTGTTCGCCGCCGTCGGGGCCGGCGCCGCCGCGGCGGCAGGGGTAACGGCCCGGCTCACCCGCTCGCTCGCCAGATCGGAACTCGAGCCCGTCCACCACCGCGCGGCACCGGTCTCGGACCGGCGTGAGGATCTGTCGCGGTCCCGGTTGTGGCTGCTGGGCGCGCTCGCGGCGGCCACCCTGCTCGGTGAAGGGGCCGCCGCCGACTGGGCCTCCGTCCACCTGCATGACCTCGGCGCGACCGCCGCGACCAGCGCGGCAGCGTACGCCGCCTACAGCGGCGCCATGGCCACAGGCCGTCTCGCCGGAGACCGCCTCACCGCCCGCTTCGGGGCTTCCGCCGTCGTGCGCACCGGGGCGGCCCTGGCCGCGCTCGGCCTCGCCACCGGCCTTGCCGGTTCCACCATCACCTTCGCCCTGCTCGGCTGGGCGGCCTTCGGCCTGGGCCTGTCCGTCACCATCCCCAGCCTGATCACCGCCGCCGGCGCCGGAGGCCCGCGCGCGGTCGCCACCGTCGCGGTCACCGGCTACGTCGGCCTGCTCGCCGGCCCCGCCCTCATCGGCGCCCTCGCCACCCTCACCGTCCTGCCGCACGCGCTGCTGCTGCCCGCCCTCCTCGCCGCCGCCGTCGCTGTCCTCGCCCCCAAAGCCCTGGAGAAACCCGCCCCTTGACCCGCACCTCCACCTCCCCGACCGGCGTGGACGCCGTGATCCTCGACTACAACGGCGTGATCGGCGTCCAGCCCACCCTCGCCCAGTGGCAGCACCTCGCCCGGCTGGCCGGCTGGCCCGACACCGACCTTGCCTCCCTCCAGCACGCCTTCTGGAACGCCCGCGAACCCTACGACGCCGGCCAGCTCAGCGACCTCGCGTACTGGGCCAAGGTGCTCGGCTACCACCCCGGCCCGCGCCTGCTGCGCGAACTGCGCACGGCCGACACGGCCATGTGGACCCGCACCGATCCCCACGTCCTCGACCTCCTGTACCGCGCCCGGACCGCAGGGCTGCCCATGGTGCTGCTCTCCAACGCGCCGGCCCACCTCAGCAACGTCCTGGACGCCACCGACTGGCGGCGCCACCTGATGGACGACGCCCTGTACTCCGCCCGCCTGGGCCTGTGTAAGCCCGATCCGGCCGCGTACGAACACGCCCTGGCCGCCACCGGCATCGCGGACCCGGGACGCGTTCTGTTCGTGGACGACCGGGCCGACAACTGCCGCGCCGCCCGCCGTCTGGGGCTGCGCACGCTGCACTACACCGGCCGCCCTGCCGCCCTGCGAACGGCCTTCGCCCTCGCCGCCTGATCCCACGTCCCCTGACCCGCATCCCTCCCTTTCTCAGGATCCTGTGCCACTCCACGACGACACCATCGACGGAGACGTCTACGTCTCCCCGCGCCATCTCGCCCGTACCACCGCTGTCGGTGATCCTGGCCTCGACCCGCTGCGCAACCTCGGCTGGGAACTGCACCACGACGACCTCGGCAACGCCTACCTGAACGCCCCGGACCGCAGGGTGCGACTGGGCTATCTTCCCGAAGGCGAGGACGACGGCCTGTGGCGCATCAACGCCTACAAGGACCCCTTTGGTCCGCCCGTGTGGGGCGTTTGCTTCAACGACTCCGTGCCCACGGAGTTCGTGACCGCCTTCACCACCGCGCTCGCCGCCGCGTACGAACAGGGCCCTGACCGCTATCTCGCCCGGCCGGTTTCCGGGAGCGAGGACCGTGACCCGTTCCTCGCCATCGATCCGCTCGTCAACCGCGGATGGCTGTTCGACCGCCCCCGGCAGGGTGTCTTCGCCGTCCAGTCACCCGACGGGCTCGCCGCCCTGGAGTACACCACCGGCGATCTCGATGCGGGAACCGAGCTGACCACCCGCGACGCCCGCTGGCAGCTGTGGGCCGGCGCCTCCCTCAACCGCCCCTTCTGGTACGCCACCTTCAGTACCGACACCCCCGTCGCCCTGCTCA
Organism: Streptomyces sp. NPDC002817; assembly: GCF_053592055.1. Classification (NCBI taxonomy): domain Bacteria; kingdom Bacillati; phylum Actinomycetota; class Actinomycetes; order Kitasatosporales; family Streptomycetaceae; genus Streptomyces; species Streptomyces sp. NPDC002817. The sequence continues at coordinate 128,728 of NZ_JBSFUY010000018.1, read as the reverse complement.
AGGCCGTCACCGAGTCCGTCTGCGATCCCGCACCGCTGCCGCGCTGGCGGGAGGCCACCAGCTACTTGAAGGACTTGGCCCAGCTCACCCCCATCCTCCCGCCGCGCCCGCCGGGTCCGACCCCGCTCGACGTGCAGCGCCTCGCCTCCCGCCGCCCGGCCGCGCTGCCTACAACCAGCGTCCCGCGCTGGAGCACCACCAGCCGACCGGCCCTGCCCGGCCCCCGCTGATAACGCCGGCCCCGATCCCGACCGGAGACTCCTTGTCCCTGCAGGCACCCGAGTTCTTCGCCGAACTGTGCCTCCCCTTCCACGACCACACCGTCGTGGGCAACACCTACTACGCTGCCCCGGTTCCGGGCACGCCCCTGCGGCTGCGGATCGACTTCAGCCGCACCATCCACGCCGACACCTACGGCGGGTTGCGCCTGGCGGTCGTCCACTCGGACCGCGGCGAGATCGACGTTGTGGCCCTCGGCTTCGTGGACCACGGCACCTTCCACCGCCGCGACGAAGCCAACAACACCAGCCCCAACGCCAGCGGGTACGGCACGTTCAGCAAGTACCACCGTCCCGGCCGGTCACCGTGGGACGGCGCCGTCACCACCGGGCTGCGCGATGCCATCGAGCAGTACAGCGCCGTCTGGTTCCCCGGTGCCTGGACCGCATCCGCGCCCAGCCGCACCGCGGGCCAGCCCCCGCGCCCCTCTTCCGCCGTGCCCGTCACCCGTGCCGGCGCCCGCGCCCGCTGAGCCGCGCCCCCACCCACCGGCCACGGTGCTCGGCGTTCCGTACTTTCCCGCAGGAGCCCTGTCCGTGATGACCCACCCCTTGGAGAACCTCGACCCGGCCCAGACCGTGCAGGTGCTTCCCCACCACCTCGCCGGACCCGGCGCCCTTGGCCCCCGCACGGCATGGGCCTTCCCCTTCGACGAGGGCTGGCTGTTCGCCCGGACCGACGAAGGCACGGCCGCCGCGTTCAGCCCCTGCCTGCGACTGCAGACCACTTACGACCCCCAGCCCGACAAGCTCGGCAAGGGCACGTGGACCATCACCGCACACCAGGCCCCGTTCACCCCGCCGGCCTGGTGGATCACCTTTGACGCCACCACCCCCGTCGAACTGCTCCACGACGTCCACACCGAACTGCTCGACCTCTACCTCGAAGACCGGCACAGTGACCAAGACCGCTTGTTCCAGGATGAGGCGGCGCCGCACGAGGCATACGCACCGCTGCTCGCCCGCGGCTGGCGCCACGACGTCAAGACCGACGGCACACAGAGTTTCCTCACCCCGGAAGGGCTCGGCGGCGTACGCCACCAGTACGCCAACGGCGCTGGCAGACCGGCCTGGCGGGCCTGGGGCGGATTCCCCAGCGAGCCCCACTGGACGGCACGCTTCTCCTTCGGGACACCCACCACGCTTGTCGCAGCCCTCACCGCCTCGATGATCTCCACCGAGCCGCTGCACCGCACCGTCCAGGACATCCCCGTCCTCACCCGCAGCGCGCTCTACGTCACCACCCCCACGACAGTCAGGCAGGCGCCCGGTAACACGCTTGCGGCCCCGCCGCCTCCCGCCCCTGCCGTCGGCCGGACCCGATGACCCTCCCCGCCCCTGATCAAGGAGCCCCTCTTCTCGTGCATCCTCGTTTCGTCCGCCGCGCCGTCCGAACCGCTGCCGTCGCCGCCGCGGTAACCGGCACCCTCAGCTGGGCGCCGGCCGCGACGGCGCAGCCGTCCGATCCGCCCTCCTCGGCCTCCGCCGCTCCCGCAGAAACACCGGCCCCGGACGCGGGCGGCGTCGAGATCACCGTGAAGGACACGGCCGGAGATGTGCTCCCCGACGCCGCGTTCCTGCTGCTCGACTCCGTCGGCCAGGAAGCCGGACGAGGCAAGACCGACACACAGGGGAAGCTGTCCTTCCCCGACCTCGCGCCGGGCATCTACCGGCTCGAGCAGACGGCTTCCGGCAGCCCGCTGCACGACGTCGTGGACGACCAGGACGTCATCGTCACTCCCGGTGCCGACACCCCGCTGACGATCATCGACCCGTTCAAGTCCGCCTCACTTCTGCTGAAGGCCAAGGATGACAAGACCGGCAAGCTGCTGGCCGGATCCACGGTCAACATCGGCAGTGGTGACAAGATCATCCTGACGCTGACGACCGGCTCGGACGGAACGGCCAGCGGCACACTGCCCATCAACTCCCGCACCGGCAGCACCTTCTGGGCCAAGCAGGTGAAGGCGCCCACCGGCTACGCGGTCTACACGTCCGCGAAGAAGTTCAAGGCCAAGCCGGGCGACCCGGTGACCGTGACCATCACCAACGCCAAGAAGACCAGCGGCACGACCCCCGCCCCCACGTCCCCCGAGAAGCCGCCCAACACGGCGACCGCGCCGGGCGACACGGCGAGTAGCGGCACGGCGGTCAGCGCGGCGTCCTCCCCGACGACGGGCACCGACTCTTCGCCGACGGCCGACGCGTCCGGCGGCGCCACCTCGAAGGCCGCGGTCGGCTCCCTCGCTCACACCGGAGCCGATGCCACCCCGTGGCTGCTCGGCAGCGCCGGTGCCCTCCTCGCCGCCGGCAGTGGAACTGTCTTCGCGGCGCGGCGCCGCCGTACCGAAGATGAGAGTGGTGGCGCCCAGGACTGATCAAGCCCGGCGGATCTTCTCACCAGCCCCCGAATTCCCCATGCGGATTTCGGGGGTTTTCGTCTGCCCGGCCGACGGACGGACAAGGTGCTCAGCTCGCTCGTCCAGGTGCCAGGTGCCAGGTGCCAGGTGCGACGCTCAATCACCGCTGTGATTGAGCACGCGAAAGGGCGGATGGACATCAGAGGCAGCAGACATCGTGTTCAGATAGCGCATTCATCGCTGCGACTGGTTCAGCATCTGCGCCAGCTCCTTCAGTGCGTGCCACTCGTTGTCTTGGTCGGAAGCAGTTCTCTCGGCCCACCAGCATGGTGCCGCGCGGTCTCCCTGGGCCCGGGGAGCTGAACCGGGAATATCTCTACAGCTCCAGCAGGCCACGCGGTGCGTCGTCACAACCAGGTGTGGCCTTCGTCCCGGAAGACCGGCCACGGCCGTTCGGAGGTGTCCGGGGACAGCAACAGGTGCTGGATCCCTGCTGCCCAGCAGTCCTGGTCCATCAGTTCGATCAAGTAGCGGTCCATCTCCGAGCGCTTCAGCTGCAGCGTCCGGGAAATCTGGGCGGTGAGTCCGTTGGGGGCTCGCCATTCGGTCTGGCGGTGGATCTCCATGAGGACATCACCGACCATCAGTTCGCCGGTTCCGGGTGGGCGCACCCATTGCGCCGAGATCCCCCGGGCGGTCAGGTCTGCGGCCAGGGACGGGCCGGAGGTCTCCACCGTGAGGGTCATGACGTCGCCGATCAGACGCGCTGCGGCAACGGGGTGGATGGGGTAGACGCCCCATGGAACACGCAGTGGGTCGCGCGAGACGGTGTCCAGACTCGTGGCGTGCATGTTCAGGTCGGGCTGGTCCCCGATGCGTGCGCGGCGCCGGGCGGCGTTCCATTGGCGGGCCACCCGTTGCCTGAACTCCTCCCGCGTCCACTCCTGGCTGGTCACGCCGTGCAGGTCGACGGCGATCAGGGCACGGCTGCCGGGCGCCTTGGCGGCGAAGATCCCGTCCGTGGCGGCGCGTTGGGTCGCGGTCTGCAGCAGCCCCATGTGCGTCCGCAGCGGGGTGTCGATGTTGTGGAGCCGCTCGTCGGGGTTGTCCCCAGGCAACGCGGATCCGGTGCGGACGGCCTCGTACGCGGTCTCGATCCGCTGCTCCTGGGTGCGACTGCGGTACCTGTCGTTGGTCTTGATCTCGTAGGTGTGCGGTCCGTCGTCCTGCCATACGGTGATGTCGCCGATTCGGAGGCAGTTGGTCAGGTCGTGCATGAGTGCGAACTGGCCGTCGTGCCAGTGCCTCTTCACGGTCTCCAGTTCTGTCTCCAGGCCGGCCTTGCCCGCCATGATTCCGGACGGCGCGTTTCGGCACAGGGCCAGGATGTATCTGCGGTCGTGGTTGAAGGCCCGCCAGGCCAGCGCGTCGCCGATCGAGCGGAACTGCCGCGCCACGCGCTCGCACAGCTCGCGCTCAAGGATCCACGTCTCGATGTCGCACCGGTCCAGCCCCGACTGCGGTTCGGGTGCACCGGTGTGGGGCGCCTTGCCGGCGCTCATGCGCTTGACCGCCTTGCTGAAGGCGTTGCGGTGTTCCTCCACTTCGAGGAGGTGCCGAAGCAGGTCCTGTTGTAGTTCGTAGCCGTCCTGCGGGCTGCGGCAGGACCGTACGCGCTCGATCAACGGCACCAGATCCACCTGTGCGGCCTGGTGCCGGGGATGCGAGATCACCTCTTCGGGCTCAAAGCCTAGATCGAACAGCTTCACCCGCACAGTGTCGTCCGATCAAATCCCATAACGAGACAGCTTTTCCCACGCTCGCTACAGCGAGCTGCCGTGAGAGAGCGTGGCCCCGCTGGTTCCTCTGAGGCGAAGCTAGGCATTGGCGCCGAGGTCTTTACGCATGGCATCCCGAAGGGCCTGGTACGCCCGGTCGTATCGATGCCGCCCATCAACGTACTCGTCGCTGTCCCTGCTTAAACCGTCAGCAACCACGTCGCGCAGGTCACGTAGCCGTCGGAACGAATCGTCAGACTCCACGACCACGTAGAGCGGCGCGCAGATCGACAGCTCGTATCGCAGGCTTGTGCAGGCTTCGAATGGTTCCCACACCGCACGCCTGCGCTCCTCCGGTTCGAGCTCGGGCTCGCGAACGGCCATGCGGCAAGCGTGTCGAGCCGAGGCGAGAGCAGAGAGGTAGGAGACGTAGAGCGAACGTCGGCTTTCGGTGTACTGATCGCCTCGTTCTCGTCTCCACCGGCGATGATCCAGGATTCCGGCCGATGCCGTTGCAATTCCTCCCCCGACGATAGTGCTTGCTAATGAGACCCATTCCATCGACACCCCCGGGAGCTGAGTTGTTGGCGCTCCAGCGTGCCCCTGCTGCATGCGACGTCGAGGTGTCCGCGCTGATGCTGCTCTGACCTGTGCGTCTCTCCGATGCGTAGGCGAGTGAAAGGAACGCTGAGGCTGTGCAGAAGCGAAGAGCGGAGATCCCGCGGAAGGCCCGAATGACGGCAGTTGTCCGTCGTCATTAAACCCAGCCTCACGGCGATCCTTGCCATCCAATCCAGTCGTCCCAGGTCAGCGCGCCGGCCACAGAGCGGACGCCATTCTGCTGTCTCGACGCCCAAGTTAGTCGCCGCAGGCTAAGGACTTCCGGTGGACTGGGTTCGATGTCAGCGGACGGCAGTTCGCCTGTGGCAGACAGGAAAGATCCGGCAAGGACTGGTGAACGTCGCGACACCATGTCAACCTAAACGACCCTCCTTAAAACCCCAGGTCAGAAAGGTGATGTTGTGGCATTGGATGCGGCGCAACCTGGAATTTCCACGACGGTCGCGGCCTTGCGGCTCCATTCCTGGAAGCTCGGCGCCGGCCAGCCGATGCAGGTGATCGACCAGTTCGCGGAGGCCGACTTCACCCACATTGTGGACGACCGGGCCGATGTCCATATCGGCTCGCGCGACGGCCGGTTCTACCTCGGCTACTTTCCCGACGGCCGGCCCGGCGGTGTGGACGGGGATTGGGTAACGGATGAGGGCTGGGTGATCGCCGTTACCGGCACCGCGAGCGTCCCGGGCTACCGGATGTCCTTCGGGACGCAGACCCCGGCGGAGATCATTGCCGCTGTCGTGGCCCAGACCCTGGCCACCTCCCGCCCCCTGTGACTGACGCGTCCCGTCCCCTCTCGTATGCCCCACGTACTTTGCCTCTGCTCTTGCGGCCTCGCCCGCTACTGCTTGGAGTACACCTTGGAATCACACCCGCGCGAGATGACCGTCGGTGACCTGCTCGACCTGCTGTCCGCGTACGACCGTGACGCGATCGTGCGTCTCGCCGTCAATCCCTTCTTCCCTATGGCCCACCTCCTGGGCGGTGTGGAGTCGGCGGTGGACGAGCAGGGCCGACCGGTGGTCTACATCGCCGAGTCCAAGGAGGCCGTGCAGTTCGGCCCCCTGCCGCCCGTGGTGGCGGTCGCTCTGACCTGGCAGCCCCCGGCTGAGGGACCCTCGCGTCGTCGGCGAGGCGCGACCGGGCCGCACACCGGACAGTGATCCATCGAACCCACGGAGGCGCCCCTGCACCCGCACCACCCCCTCGATCCCTCCCACCCCCACCTGCCGGACCCGGTGTACTGGGTCACCCCGCGCCATCTGGCCGGCGATGACGACGCCCTCGCCGAGCGGATCGGCGACACCCTCAGCGGGCTCGGCTGGCGCATGTGGCCGACCTCCCGCAACACCCTGCTCTATATGAGCCCCGACGGTCTGCGCGGCGCCGAATGGATCCTCGCCGCCTACCCGTTCGAGCTGGGCGGGCTCCCCGTGGCCTGGCAGCTGTCGGCCCGCCCGCACAACGCCTCGGCCATGACCGAGTGGAACGCATATTTCACCGCTGGCGTCCCGCACGAGGCGCTCGCACACCTCCTGCTCGCGCTCGACGCCCGCGAAGCGCCCGATGCCGGGTTCGAGGACGCGGAGACGGTGCTCACCGTGCTCAGCGCGTGTGGCTGGCTGCGCGACCTGGACCGCCCGCGTACGACCGCCACCGACCCCGGCTTCTCCGCCAGCATCTCGCTGGAGACGCTGCCGCCGCTCATCCAGGACGCTGACCCCAGGGACGACCTTCTGGGATGGCAGGCATGGGCGGAACCCGTGCTGGGAGCGCCGTACCTGTGGTGCGCCAGCTTCAGCGCCAGCGTCCCACACGACCTGGTCGCGGCCTTCGCCGCCTCGCTTGCCTCCCCGGTCCCCGTTGCCCGGCGCACCCTGCCCGACGGCGCGCAGGAACGGCTCACCGTCGTACGCCGCGACTGACGGCACGGCACACCCTCACCATCTCGACCTTGGCCTTGGAGGTCTGCTTGCCCCTGCCCTTGATCTGGCTGTCCATCTCGCCCACCACCGGGACCGCGCACCACGGCGTGATGCTCGGCACCGAGCCGTTGACGGTGTGCGCCACTCATTCGACGGACCTCGCGCCGATCGGAGAGAACACGGCGCATTCCCTGTGCCAGAGCTGCACGCGCGCCTTCCTGATCCTGACTACGCCGCCGCACCCTGGTGGCGAACCGGAATCTCCGGCCCGCTGTCGGGACGGGTAAAGGGGCCACCGCGCACCGGCCGATCCCGGGCCATCTGATGGGCTATTGCGGCAAGCCGCTCGATCCCCGCCCGGCGTCCGCGCGGCGGAAGTGCGCGAACTGCACCGCGCTGGTTGCCGCGCTGACCCGCTTTGATCGCCTTGCGGGCGAGGTGAGCGTGCCCGCCGACGAGGTGTGCCCGCGAGAGGACGACGTGCTGTGGGCGCCCGGCGGCCGGGGCAACCTCGTCACCGGACACCGCCGCAACGCCGCCACCGGCAGCGCCCTGTGCGGCCTGCTGCTCTCCGCCCCGAACCCCGACGCCACCGTGGAGTGCACTCCCTGCTGTCGCGCCTGGAAGACCGAGCGCGACCGACGGGCGACGGCGCTTGCCCGGATGCGGGCGAGGGCCCGCTGGTGGACCCAGCGCCGGGAACTGAAGACCGTTCAGGGACGTGCCGCGGACCTCAACTCCAGTGACGCGTATACCGTGTCCGGTTGCCTGGACCGGCACCACGTCCTGACCGTGACCCACCCCGCCCGGGGCCGACGGCTCACGATCCTCGCCTACGTGCCCGCTGACGACGAGATCGTGGAGCTGGGCCTCCACCACGACCGGCTGCTCGCCATCGAACGGCCTGGCGTGCCGGAGGCGGGTATGCCCGCGCTGTCATGACCTCGTGCACGGGCCTGCTTCGACCGTGCCACGCCGTCCGCTGAGTTTCCCACTGCTTCGGGCCCGCTCTCTCACCGTTGTCATGGTGAGAGAGCGGGCCCGTTTCCGTTGCGTCGGGGGTGGTGTGCCTTTCCGCACGGCAGGTGCCCGGACAGCGCGGGCGTGTCAGCGGCACGGGGGCGGCAGGCGTGGTGCGAGTTGTTCGATGTAGTGCCGGACGTGGGGCGGCATCGGCTCGGGCAGTGCGTCGAGGGGGAACAGGCGCAGGGCTTGGCCTTCGCCGAGAACGAGTTCGCTCTCGGTGCCGTCCCAGGACACGGCGAACAGGTGGGGCGGCGTCTTGCCCTTCTCGTAGGTGGTGACCCGAACTTCCTCGATTGCCTCCGGGACGATGCCGGTCTCCTCCAGCAGTTCCCGCAGGATCGTCTCGAGCGGCGTTTCGTCCGCCTCGGTCCCGCCGCCGGGAAGCGACCAGTGTCCTGGCCAGGCGATGCCGGCCTTCTCGTCCCGCAGTTGCAGTACGACCTCATGGCGCGGTGTGGTGACGAATGCGAAACACCCACGCGTCGTGGGACGCTTCACCACCCCGGTGACCTCCCCTCGTACGACGATGTGCCGATGACCCACGACAGAAGCCCGGGACGCATCATGGCGCCGACGGGGCGTTCGTCGTCCGCCGACACGGTAGTGCCGGACGACGAACGCCCGGTCCTGCCCCCGAACAGCAGGGGAGGACGGGGCGTGACGGAGCGCCGTGCGTCAGCGGGCCTGCGCCGCCCGGACGGCGTCGGCGAGGTGGGCGTCGACGAGAGCCGGAGACCCGGAGACGATCACCAGGATGTTGCCGGTGCGGATCGCCGTCTGCTTGACGACGCTGCTCTGCCCGCCGGCGGAGTAGGTGAGCAGTTGGCTCCACCGCTCGTCACCCAGCTGAGGGGCGCTCGCCTTCATGGTGCCCATGTCGATGACGGTGCTGCCCGACACCACCTGGTAGGTGGGGCAGGAGAGCATCGCGTCGAAGACCGTCCCGATGCCCTGGGACAGCTTCGCCGCGCTGCCGCTGTAGAGCTCCTCGGACAGCTCGGAGCTGCTGCTGCCGGCGTAGGTGAAGGACGCCTTGGCCTTGCGGGGGAAGCTGAGGCTGGTGCCGGTGGCCGTGTCGCCGCCGAGTTCGGCCAGTGCCGGGCAGCCGATCACGGTGACGTCGTCGTGCCGGACGGCGGGCTGTGGCGTGCGCGTGTAGCCCTCGCCCAGGTCGCTCTCGCTCAGCAGCCGCGTCTTCAGCTCGGCCGAGGACAGCGGCGCGGATGCCTCCGCCGTGCCGTCCTGGTGCGCGGACGTGGAAGACGAGGTGGCGGTGATGGCGGGCTCGGTGCGGGTGGAGCAGCCGGCCAGGGCAAGGACGGTGAGGGCGCTCAGGCCGAGGGCGGTCGTGGTGGACAGGCGCATGCGGAAACCCCTAGGTGATGCGGGACAGACGGTCTGACCGGGTCGGCTCTCCGGGTGCCGATGAACGCAGGGGTGAGGGGAGGGGTTTCGCGGGTTTCAGTGGCCGAGGTGGCGCAGGCCCTCTTCGAGGGTGGGGTGGAAGCGGTCGACAGGACCGGAGTTGCGGTTGTACCAGGCGGTGTCCAGGCGCGGCTCCGCTGTTTCGTGGCCGGATGGGCAGCGCAGCCACACCGAGTCGTCGCGCATGTTGACGACGATCCAGTTCCGGTACGCACCGCAGTGGCACTGGTGGACGTCCCCGTCGATGACGAGCGGCCGGTCCCAGCGCATCATGAAGCCCGAGACGTCCTGGCGGACCGGTGCCCGGAAGTCCGGCGGCAGGAAGTCCGGCACCGTGGTCTCCGGGCCGAGTGCGTCGGGCAGTGGCCACTCGGTGTGCATCGCCAGCAGCGCCTGGCCGGCATGCTGGGCTTCACGGAAGTCTCGGTCCGTACGGGTGCGTCGGAACACGCGGTCTCCATCTCTGTCGTCTCGCCTGCACGAGGAGAGTGCCGCAAGTCCCTGACCTGCTGCAACTCTAGAATTGTTGAATTCAGCGGGTCTTGCCGGAACGGTCCTTGCCCTTCGCCGCGCGCTGCGCGGTTTCGCGGGTGGCGGTGTGTGCGGTAGCGGTGTGCGGTGGCATGGAGGAGGCGTCCGCGGGCAGATCGGCCATGCGCCGCAGCCGCCACACCAGGACGTCGCTGATCGAGTCGGCGGTGTCCAGCTCCCGGCGGGCGGCGGCTTGGGCCAGGAGCGCGGCCGGGTCGTGACCGGCGCTCTCGACGTCGGCGAGGGTTGCGGCCAGCGCGTACCAGCCCGGCTCGGCCAGGACCTGCTCGGCCAGTTCCGGCACCGCCTGGTGCAGGGAGGCGGCCTGCTTGCGCCGCAGGGGCTGGGACAGGCGACGGCCGCGCTGGTGCAGGACGCCCAGGAACACTGGGGCGGTGGCTTGGTAGGCGCCGCGCAGGTGTTCGGCGGCCTCGTGGGCAGCGGCGGCCTGCTGGGTGTGCTCCTTCATCCTGTGCCAGTGGGCGGCGGCGGTGACCAGGAAGAACACCATGTCGATCAGCATGGCGGTGGTGGCGCCGTCCTCCCCGCGGCCGAGCGCCGGCCCGCCGTGGACGAGGTCACGGGCGGCCTGCCGCAGACCGCGGGCATGGCCTCGCTGGGCCCGGATGTGGGAGCGTGTGGCCCGCTCGAAGACGAAGGCGGCGTCGCGTAGTTCGCGCCGGGTGTGCGCGGTTGATGTCTTGGCGAGCGCGTCGAGGATCTCGCCAGCCGCGGCGAGCTGCGCGGCGATCTGTCCGTCGTCGCCCTGGTCGAGGATGAGCATGGCCTGCCAGACCGCTCGTGTCGCCTGGCGGCGCGCGGTCGACGGGCTGATGCGGGCGGAGCCGGAGGAGGGCTCGGTAGCGGCGTCGCGGTCGGGTTCGGAGGTGTTCGCGGCCCACCGTTCGCGGATCTTGGGGAGGGAGAGGTCCGGGGCGAGGGTGGAGCCTGAATAGTAGATCGGCTCCCCATCCTCGTTGCGGTCGTCGGGCAGCGCGACCTTGTAGCCGAGCAGGTCGCCGGAGGGTGCGACGCGCTGGTGGATCAGGAGGCCCGCGGCGGCCAGGCGGTCGAAGAACTCCTGCTCGTCGGCGACGCCGGCGGCGGCGCGGCGTACCGTCTCGCGCAGTTCCTCGCGTGGGGTTCGTTCTCTGCCCCGGCGGTTTGCCTTGTGGCGTTCGGCGCTGGTGGGGCGCTTGGCGGCGGTGCCGTCGCCGGAGTTCAACCGGCGGAGCCCGTAGTCGACTTCGATCTTCCGGGCTTCCGCCTGGGAGCGGGCGCCATCGTGGCGGATGCGGGCTCGGCGGCCGTCCTGGCGGACGACGGTGGCGATGATGTGGATGTGGTCGTCGGCGTGGCGGACGGCCGCCCAGCGGCAGGCGTCGTCGTCGCCTTCGGGGGCGATGCCGGTGGCGGCGACCATGCGGCGGGCGATGTCCGCCCACTGCTCGTCGGTGAGGACCGGGTCTTCGGGGGCGGCGCGTACGGACAGGTGCCATACGTGCTCGGCGGGCCTGGCGCCTTCGGGCAGGGCCATGACGGGCTGGTCCAGCAGGCGCTGCAGGTCGCGCTTGGTCGCCTTGGGGTCGCGGCGGCCGGGGTCGCGGCCGGGGTCGGGAGCCAGGCGGTCCCACGCGGCGACGAGGTGGGGGTCGACGTGCTCCTCGGCCTTGCCGAGGCCGTACAGGTATTCCAGCAGGCCGTAGGTGTCATTGCCCATGTCGTGGACTCTGGGGATCATGCGGCAGGACGCTCGCCGTCCAGGTAGCGCTGGACGAAGGCGTCCACACGCAGGGAGACCCGGTCGACACCAGCGAGGACCGCCTTGGCCTGCGGTGCGGGCTCGTCCGAATTCAGTGCTGCCGCAACCTGGTTGAGGTTGTTTCCGATCCGGTTGAGTGCCGTTCTCAGGGCGAACAACTCGTGCAGCATCTCGCGTTCGCCGGCGATTTCTGCGGCGGTGAGGTCGAGGTTGCGGGCGGCTTTGAGCGCGGCGCGGGCGAGGTAGTTGGCGACGCTCATGTTGCAGGCTGCTGCGCCGCGGACGAGGAGCTGGTACTCGGCGTCGTTCATGCGGCAGCTCGGCTGGTGCATGCGCTTCTTCTTATCGCGCAGGCGCTCACGCTGCTGAACGCGAGGCTTTGGCGGTACGGCGTGGGCGCAGTCGCTGCTGTGGCAGGAGTGGCTGTCCCCCTCTGCAGGATGCGGTCCGCCCTCGGCCGCATCCTGACGGATCGGCGCCCCCCGGTGCCGATCCCCTCCCGCCACCCCCGGGGCGGGAGACGCAAGAGCATTGCTCCCAACGGGAGCAATGCTCTTGCACCAACTTGCTTCCGCTGAGGCCGAGTTGGCTTTGAGCTCACCCGTTGCGGGGGTGGGGGGTGTCGTCGGGATTGTCATCGGGTGAGGTTCCTCGTGGCACGGACGCGGTGCTGGATGTCGGCGGCGAGATCGACCATGGAGGTCGGGCCGTCGAGGAGCTGGACGGGGGAGTCGGCGCGGTGCTGGACGAGCCACTGGCCGCTGGGGGTCAGCACGGCGGCGTGCAGGAGCTGGTGGCGCACGAGCACCTCCGCCCAGGCGGCGGCCTCGGTGGTGGTCGGCGCGTGTGTACGCGGATGATGGGCAGGAATGACGGGTTCCTCCAGGGCGGGGGCGGTGGCCCGGCCGAGGCCGGGCCATGAGAAGGGTTGATGGAAGCAGGCGCATGACCTGCTGTTTTGTGATGGTCAGCCGCACTCGGGGCAGCGATCGAGGTGCTGGTTCAAGGACCGAGCCATGTTCCGCCGGACCACGACGGCGGTCCTTGCGCTGGTCCTCGCCGACGCGGAACTCTGGTAACGCTCGGCATGCCCGCGCAGGCGACGGATGTCCTGCTCGAAGCCGGACTTGATGCGCGCGAAGCGCTGGCAGGTCTTCATCGGGCCGTGCTCCTTGCTGTGGCGGTGCCCGCTTCGTCGCGGAGCTGCTGCAGGACCGGCGTCAGCCGCTCGTTCCGCCCTCCCCGGATCTGCTGGGCGCGCAGGATTTCCCGGAGCTGAACCCGGGTCAGGGACTCATTGCCGTCGCGCTCCAGCAGCGCGGGGACGTGGGGACGGACCCGCTCGACCATCTCCTCGACGCTCAGTTGAGGCTGCTTGCGGGACCGAGTGGACTGACCGCCGCGCGGTCGGTTCCGGGACGTCCTCGCCTTCGGCGTCCGGCGTACGGGGACGGTGTGGGGACGGTCCTGGTTGGGCTCGGTCCCCGTTTGGGTGTCGAGGTGTTCGCAGTCCTCGTCGTCGTTGGGGATCGTGTGGGCACGGTCCCCAACGGGCTCCGTCCCTGCTCCGGTATCCGGGTGCTCCTGGTTCGCGTCTCCGGTGGGGACGGGGACCAGGGGCCCGTCTGTGGTCCCCTGAGCAGCGGCTTCGTGCACATGGTCGGCACTGCCGCTGGCGCAGTCGTCGGGCTCTTCGGTCCCGGCGGCTACGGTCTCCTGGTCCCCGACCGCCGCCTCTTGGCCCTCGTGCAGCGGGCCCGAACCGGACTCGGCGGCTCGGTCCCCGTCTGCTCGGTCCCCGATCGGTGTGGTGCTTCGGGGACCGTCGCCGGGGACCGCGCTCACCCCCGTACTTGTCTGCGTCCGGTTCACCGACGGAGTTGCGATGGACACGGGGAGAGGGGACCGGTCCCCGTGATCTGCGTACCGGTCGCGCACGGGCTGAATCCAGGGTGACGGCAGGACCACGGTGGCGAGTTCCGTGGCGTGCCGGCGGGCGGCCAGCTGTTCCAGCAGCAAACGGCGTTGGCCCAGGTCGGTGCCGACACCGGATCGCGCCAGAGCCGACTGGAGTCGACGCGTAATCCGACGGCCACGACCGTTCTCACGCTGCTCCTCGGGTATCGAGGCCAGCAGGGAGGCGAGCGCCACTGCCCGCCAGGTCGCGCGTTCCTTGGTGATCTGCGCGGCATCGCGGTTGCGGGTCGCGACGCCCAGGCGCGAGAGGAGACGCTCCCGCATTTCCCGGCCGAAGGTGGCCAGGAGCCCTTGCGAGGCGGCGTCCGGCTTGTGCAGTCGTAGCTCGATGCCCATGGCCAGGTGCCACAACGCGGCCGCCAGGACCGGGCCGGCGAAGGCCCGCACAGTGCCGGCCACCATCCCCGACTCGGCGTACGCCGGGATGACCTGCACCCCGGTGATCACCCAGACCAGACCGCCCGGCAGGCCCGGAGCTCCCTTGGTCTTCAGACTCTGCCGGGCCATCAGCGCGGTCGCGAACAGCGCCAGCTCGGCCGCGCTGAACATCATGGCCCGCTCCACCGTGCCGGCGACGTCGAGGTAGTCGGCGGCGAACCGCCAGCTGGTCTCGGCGCTGTAGACGGTGCAGTTCAGGGCGGCGAGGGCCGACACCCAGACTGCGGGGGTGCTGGTGCGCGGGCCGCCCGACCGGGCCCGACGCCGCCGGAGCGACCATCCGGCCAGAAACCCGGCGAGCACGCCGACGGCTGCGACGACGTGCACGGACTCGATGCCGAGCAGGAGGGAGGGCAGGGCGATGGGGTGAGTCATGCGGCCTTTCGGAGAGCGGCGATCAGGGCGTGGGTCTGCACATGGCGGACGATGTGCACTGGGGAGACGGCGTCCTCGACGTCCTCACCCGAGGCGTCTTTGTCCTTGGCGGGCTCGTCGTCGGTGGCCGTTTCTGGTTCGGCTTGGCCCCAGTAGCGGTCGCGGTCGGCGACGGCGTGGGCGGCGTTGCGCATCAGGTCGCGCGCCCAGTCGAGGTTTTCGAGCCGCAGCGAGTAGGCGAGGCGCTCAGGGCTCCAGCCACGGACGTAGGCGTGGCGGGTGACGGCTTCGCGCTCGGCGTCGCTGAGGTGGACGTCGCGGCCTTCGAAGGCGGCCTTGACGCGGCTGTAGTCCAGGCGCTTGTTGACCCGGGCGTGCCAGGGACGGCGCTCAGCCTCGGTGAGCCCGCCCCACATGCCCTGGCGGAGCTCGTTGTCTAGGGCGTAGTCGAAGCACGCCTTCTTCACCGGGCACCCGCTGCAGATCGCCTTGGCCGCGGCGATGGCTGCGCGGTCGCGGGCCGCGTGGAAGAACAGTTTGTCGATCTCCTTGGCCGGCAGGCCGTGGCACCGGCCGCGTTCCTGCCAGCTGTGATCGGCGATGCCCCGGATTGTCGGGGTGGGAGTGTCGTTCGTGGTGATGTGGCGCAAGACAGTCTCCGGAAGTCGCCTCTGCGGGTATGGGGCTCGCGGCACCGGTGGCGGGCGGGGTGCGGCGTGCTGGCGTCGAGGCGGGCTCGGGGTACGGGGTGGTGTCGTACCGCAGGCGGAACGTTTCGGTGGAGAAGCGGGCGGTCAGGCGGCGGATGTCTGCAGGGCCTGGACCCCTTGGGCACGGTCGACGCGGCCGGGGTGGGCCGTGGCGCGCGGTGCGCTGCCCCGGGCCGTGCCGTCGAGGCTGATGCGACGGCGGCGGCAGGGCTCGCCCTCGGGGGCGTGACACCAGTCGCACGGCACACCGAGGACGTCGGGGCCTCCGGCGGCGATGGCGGCTTCCCGGGCGGCGCGGGCCGGGCGATAGGGCGCCAGCTCGGCGCGCACGGCGGGCGGGATGTAGGAGCCGACGGCGGTCAGCTGCTCCTTGAGGGCCGGTCGGTGCCGTCCGGCGGTGATCCCACGGTGCGGCGAGGGGGTGGCCTGCCCGGCAGCCACGGCGTCGCGCCCCGCGAGCAGCTCGGCCCGCCAGGCTTCCGGATCGTCCGGGTCGGCTGCCGGGGTCGGGTCGGTGTGCCGGGCCAGACGGTCGCGGCGGTGCACCTGCCATTCGCGGGCCACATCGGCCGGCAGGATCGGGTACGGCGAACTCACGATGCGCTTGCGGACGGTCTCGCGGACGTCCCAGCCCTGGGCAGTGGCCATGGGGACGTCGCCGAGCAGTTCGTGCCACATGGCGAGCTGGTCGCGGGCCTCGCCCGCGTCGGTGCGGATGGTGCGCGGGTCCAGGCGGCCGACGTAGGTGAGCACGGCAGCAACTTCGCGTCGGTCCAAGGTAGTTACTCCGTTCCAGTCGGTTCGTCGATGGCGGCTAGCAGAGCGGCCATGTGTGCATCAGCGCGGGTCATGCCGGCCTGCGGCACGGGGGTGCCGCCGGGCAGGGCGTAGAGGCGTGGGCGCTGGGGTGTGGGGCTGTGCTCGCGGGCGATCCAGGCCCGCCAGTCGGCAGCCCAGGTGGCGGTGGGGCGAGGGCTCCAAGCCGCGCGGTGGTGGCGCCACTTCGCGTCGGCCATCTGGAGGCCGTGCTCGCCGAGGCGGTCGAGATGTCCCTGCTGTTGGGCCCAGGACAGGCTCGCGTCGTCGACCTGCCAGTTGGCGGCGGAGGTGAGGTCGGCAGCGCCACTGCTGCTGTAACTACGGTTCACCTTCGGTTCACTACGGTTCTGGGGGTCAGATTCGGACCCGGGCAGGGGTCGGGATCTGACCCGGGCAGGGGTCAGGTTGTGACGAGAGGGTGCCGACTCTGACCCGGTCAGATTCGGACGGCGGGGGGCGGATTCCGACCCGGTCTTGGGCCAGATGCCGTGCCTGCGCAGCCGCTCGATGTCCAGCGTGGGCACCGGATCGGACTCGGCTGGGAGCTCGACGTACGCTTCGGGGTCGTCCCTGCGGGCCGCCGCAACCTTGGCCAGCCACGCGGCGGCACGCGGCAGCCGGTAGACCATGCTGTGTTGCGGGCCGTCGAGGTCGTCGAGTACTTCCAGCTCGCCGGCGTCGGCCAGCGCCGTGATGGCGCCGCGCACGGCGTTGCGGCTGGCGTTCGTACGCCGCATCAGCGAGGTGAGGGACGCCCAGGCGACACACTGCTCGTCGGGGATCCGATCGGCGATCGACAGCAGGACCAGGCGCGCGTTTCCGCGGCTGGCGCTGTGCTCCCACGCCCAATCGCGGGTGTCCCGGCTCATCGGGGCACCGCCCAGACGAGGCGGATGCCGAGCGTCGGCTCCGGCGCCAGGGTACCGAGCAGCCGGTGCGCGATCAGGGAATCGGGCGGTGAAGCGAGGACGGCTGCCGCGCGAGCCGGGGGCACCGGAACTTTGCGCAGGGCAGGCGGCATGTAAGACTCTCCTTCGTAGTGAAATCCGCACCGGTGTGCCTCGTAGGAAAGGACCGGTGCGTGAAGGTGGGTAAATCTCCGCCCTTGCCGGGGCAGGAGTGCCATTTGGCGTTCGGCGTCCGGGAGTTACCGCTCCATGGGCGCCGTCGCTGTTTTCGGGGCTATCGCACTTTGCTGGATCGTGCGTTTTGCATAAGGCTCCTAGCGTCGTCTGCCGCCGGGCGGGGTTCCCGGCGAGGGACGATGAACATATGCAGGCCCTGCGGCAAGATCCAGACCTTGCTAAAGGAATCTCTACAAGTCGCATCGGAGGGCGGCGGCACCCGCGCCTACGGGTGGGGCTGCGGGCTGTGACGCAGGCAACACGCTCCGATGTACTCGGATGACGGTCTGATCGGCAAAGGGCCGGCTGTTCACCGCAAGGCGGCGCAGGCGGCCGCGGTGGAGGAGTATCAGTGCCCCATGGAGATGCCGCCGTCGACCGGCACCACCGCACCGGTGATGTAGGCGGCTTCTTCACTGGCCAAGAAGGAAATGGCCGAAGCGATCTCCTCCGGCATGCCGATCCGGCCGATCGGTACGTCACCGATGATCTTCTCGATACGCTCCTTGGGCAGGGCCGCGGCCATCGCGGTGTCGGTCAGGCCCGGGGTCACGATGTTGACAGTGATCCCACGTGAGCCGATCTCCCTCGCCAGCGAGCGGCCGAAGCCGATCAGACCCGCTTTGGAGGCCGCGTAGTTGGTCTGCCCGGCTTCCCCTTTGAGCGCGACGGCGGAGGATACGAGGATGATCCGGCCTCCGCGCTTGGCCTTCAGCATGCTTCGCGTGGCTCGCTTGGCCAGCCGATAGGCGGCGGTGAGGTTTGTGTCCAGGACGGCGGCGAAGTCTTCCTCCGGCATGCGCAGCAGCAGGTTGTCCCGGGTGATGCCGGCATTGACGACCAGGACCTCGACCGGGCCCTGGTCGGCCTCGACCTCCTTGAAGGCGCGCTCGACCTGCTCGGGGTCAGTGATGTCGCAGTGCACGGCCATGGCGCCGTCCATGACGAGATCGGGTGCGGGGCCATCGGTGCGGTAGGTGAAGGCGACGGTGTCGCCGCGCTGGGCGAATGCGCGGGCTGTGGCGTGGCCGATTCCACGGTTCCCGCCGATGATCAGAACGGAGCGCGACATGAAGATCCTTTACGCAGCCAACTGGACTGAATTCGCCATCGCGGCGATTGGATCGCCGCGGTGGTGCCAGTGAGATTAAGGCGACACTCCGCGTGTAACGGGAACGCATAGGCCGTGCTTATCCTGGTGATGAGAACTGACAGTTCCCATTGCCTGGCATAGGTGCTTCCGGGTCCGAATGATGGACAAGGCGTGTGACGTCAACTCCCTTGAATGCAGGCCGTGATGTGCTGGAGGGTCGCCAGGGGATGGGGAGCGTGAAACGCAGGGAATGTGACCCGGGTCTCACCTATTGTCGTTATGTGAACGTTATGAATGAGAGTGGGATGCAGAGCCTGATCGTCACCCGCATTCTGCAGCAAGCGCGGGCGCGTCGTAACACGTCGGACATACCTGGCTTTGATGCCGCTTTCGGGGCTCGCCTAGCCCCGGGAATCACGCAGGACCAGACGGCCACGCTGGCCGGCGTCAGTCGCCGTTGGTACAACAGCCTGGAAGCCGGGCGACCCGCCAACTACAGCGACGCCTTCCTGCAAGCAGTTCGGCGCATCCTCGATCTGAACGACGAGGAATGGGACATCGTCTACCGCGTCACTCGTGGCCATGCCCCTGCGGCGGCGCCCGTCAGCCACCTCGGCGCCCTGCTCCCTGACCCGATCCGTGCCTTCATCCAGGAGAGTCGGACGTGGGCTCTTTACCTCAATGACCACCGCTGGGATGTCTTGGCGTACAACGCCAAGACCCTGGAGTACTTCCCGTGGATGCGGTATGGCCTCAACGTGATGGAGTGGGCCCTCACGTGGCCGGAAGCCCGTACGCAGCTCGTCAACTGGAAAGACGAGTGGGCGCTGCCCATGATCGCCCAACTGCGCGTTCACGCCGAACAGTGGCGCAACGACGAGCGCCTGCGGGTTGTGATCGAAACCGTCCGGGCGGACCCGACCGCCCGTAAGCTCTGGGATGCGCCTGACCTGCCTACCCTCACACACCCCGCGTCGAACCAACCGCGGCGCCTTTACCTGGCCCGACAGGGAGGTCAGGAATTCTCCATTCGGTTCATCGCCGGGACTCCCTCAGAGCTCCCGTCCTGCCGCATGATGGCGGTCACGCCAGCGACGGCCGTGTCGAGCGTCTAAGCAGTGGATTGTCAGGTCTCACGGCAGAAGGTTTGGCTCAGCTGAGCCGGAATTTTGATTGTGGTGTGGCGGGCACAGGGTGCGTCAGGAAGTGCAATTCATTGGGCGATGGCGTACGGCTGTTGCTCAGGTGGCGGCGGTTTTGAAGGAATCCCATTCCTGAAGTGAGTTGACGGGGGATCAGGCTGCGAGAGGCTTGTTTCCGTCATGCTGAGGGAGTGGGTTCACCTTCGCGCCGAACGGCGGGCTGCTAGGTTTCCGGGACGGCCTCGGCGGCATTGAGCGGCATATCGAGCAGATCTGCCAGGCCCCCCACGCTGGACGGCTCAGCCGATGAGGCCGAGCCGAAGGCGGTGACGTCGCTGACGCCCGCTTCGTCGCTACCGGTAGTCGCCGCTCAGGCCGCAGACCGCGTGCGTGCCGCGATTCGTTCCCCCAGTTGCTGCGCGCTTGCCGTGTCCTTGACCAGGGGTAGCCGGGCCTGGATGTTGCTGATGCCGTCGTCGATCCGGACGGACTGGACACCCTCGGCGCAGTCGAGGAAGGCGTTCCAAGTGGCCAGCGCCTGAGTGTCGTTGCCCCGCTTCAGTTGGACGTGCCCGAGGTCAGCGAGCACGATGGCGCGGGTACGTTTGCGGTCGAGTCCGTGGATGTCGAGAGCGAGATGGAGGTGTTCCTCGGCCGCCGGGAGGTCGTTGAGCTTCGCGTGAATCATGCCTGATTCGTGGGCCCACCGGCCGTGGCTGTAGTGGGAGGCCCAGGACTCACCAGGCAGGGCTGGGGCGTTCTCGATCGCGCTCTGCGCGGATCTGAGGAGCTTGGAGGCGGTGATGCTGTCCCCGTCGGTGGCGGCCGCACGGGCATGGGTGTTGCGGTAGTAGGCGAGGGCCTTGGGGTTGTTGAGCTTACGTCCTCGTTCGGCGCAGGCTTCAGCGATCCGTACGGCGGTCGGGATGTGTCCGAGATCGATGGCCTGGTCTGCGAGACCGCGGAGCGCGGTTGCGGCGAGCTCGTTCTCGCCGGCTTCGTCCGCAAGCTTGTAGCTGTGGACGTGGTAACGCTGAGCGAGGCCCTGGTTGCCTTCGTCCCGGGCCATCCAGCCGATGAGGTGTACGAGCTGACTGGTGGCGGCGAACAGCTCTCGGCCGACTGCCTCGGTGAAACGGCCGTCGAGCCACCGCTCCACGTCGACCGTCAGGTAGCGGACGGCGAGGTGACGTGCGTGACCTCCGCCCAATTCGGACGCGGCGTCGCCGAGGGTCCTCGTCATCGTGCGGATCGCAGTGACCTCTCCCTGGCCCACCCGTACCGGGCCGCCCTTGCTCACCCTGCGGGTCACCGCTTCCGCATCGGTCAGATCAAGGGCAGCCAGACCAACGGCAGCGGACGCTGCGAGAAACTGCCGTCGTTCCACGTCGCTCCCTCCCAGCCGCATGACTGAGGCCACGGTATCTCTGGGAGCTTGCCCATTCCCATCGGAAAGATCGAGGTTCAACACCTTCTCGATGTACGGAAGCCAGTCGGTCGGAACGCGTCGACCGGTCTCCCAGCGGTAGACCTGCTGGCGGTCGCAGTACCCGGGCTTCCCCCAACGCGCTACTGACAGTTCGTCGGCGAGCCTTGCCTGGCTGCATTTCGGTCGCTTGGCCTCACGAGCCGCGCGGATGCGCTCGCCGATGGTCATGTCTCGCACCGCCGCTGGTCCTGGTTCACAACTGGCCTACAGCTGGCAGACATTGGGGCAGCTGCCCAGCCCGGGCGATGCGCCGTTGACTGAGCATCACCAGGACGACGAGCACGTCGGGGGAGGTAGCGATGACCGTTGGGCCCAGCCTTGCTTGCGAGCGGAGACGAGCAGCCTTCAGGCTTAAGTGCTCGACTCTTCCACTTGTGTTCGTGGATCGAGTAGCTGATGGAGCCACGCCACTTTCCGTCCTTGTTGATGTGATCTCGGAGGCGCCCCTTCGCGACCTTGGCGCCCTGGCGCAGGGTCATCGCCGAAGCGTCGCCGTGCAGCAGGCAGTCGGCCCGTGCCCGATGATGAGCCGGTTCCGTGGGGCCGCCGCCGAGTGGCAACTGTCACAAGGCGCTGACACAGCGGAATCCGGTGTCGTTGTCCCGCATGGCGACGTTCGCTGCGTTTCTCCTCGAGGGTGCGGCGCGCTCGAACGGGCTGGTGAACGCGCTGCCCTTCAACTCGTACCTGCCCGGCCTCTCTGGGGTGGCGCACCACTCCCAGGTGTTCCCGCACAGGTCGAAAATGCCGTACGGGCTGACGCCGGACTGGTAGCGGGTGACCGGAGTCGTCGTCCCTATCTCGGCCTCAGCGACATTGCACTTCGCGGCGGTGGGTTCATCGCCCCACGGGTAGACGCGCCCTTTGGCGCCCCGGGCTGCCTTCTCCCACTGCTGGCTCGTAGGGAGCTGCTTGCCGCACCAGCGTGCGTACGTGGTGGCGTCGTGCCAGCTCACCCAGACCACCGGATGGTCGAAGAGGCTGTCGGGGCAGCGGCCACCGGTCCAGTGCTGCGGTGCGTGGTGGCCGGTGGCGCGTACGAAACGCTCGTAGTCGGCGTTGGTGGTCGGGTTGACGTCCATCTGGAAGGCGTCCACCCAGGTCGGGGTGTCCTCGGCTCCGGACAAGTAGATGCCCTCTTCGACGAGGACCATGATCTTGCCGTCGACGGGGTGCTTGACGCTGCGGGGAACGCGGCGCAGCAGCTCTTCGGCGCGTTCGTCGTGCTCGACGGCGGCTCTCTCGGTGAGGAGTGTCGCGAACCGCTGCTGTGCGGCGGTGCCGGCGCGTGCGAGCAAGGTGTCCAGGGCCTCCTGATTGCCGGGGCGCAGTTTGATGGTCTCGCCCCGACCCTCCCACGTCACGAGCTGGCGGTGGCTCACGCCGACCGAAGCGGCGAAGGCGCGGCCGTTCTGACGCAGGGCCTTCCTCAGCAGGCGGACCTCCTGCCCGGTCCACTTGATCACCTCCGCCATGCCCTCCTCCTACAGCGCTTCGGCCGGGACCGACAGGTATGCCTCGCGCAGCCTGTTCATCAGCGGGTGCTCGGTCGCCATGGACGTGTCGTCGATGCACGACAGGGCGCGAACGCCGATGGACGTGTTGGTGGCGAACGCGGCCTCCATGTTCTTCGCCTGGGCCAGGGTGACGGGGACTACCTGGTGCTCGACGTGCTGCTGCAGCAGAGCCATGGTCACTCCGGGCAGCACCGGCGCTTGCGGCCACACCACACCTTCGTCACTGATGAATCCGATGTTCCAGGTGCCGCCTTCGCTGACGCAACCGTCGGCGCCGACGAACAGGGCGTCGTCGTAGCCATTGAGCTGGGCGGTGCGGCGGGCGTGCAAGGCGCCGAAGAGACCGACGTGCTTGACCTCGGGCAGGTCGCGTTCGTATCGAACGCTCTGTGCGCGCAGCGGTGGCGGGGGCATGGAGCCGGCGGCGCGCACGGTGACCAGCACGCGGGGGTGGTCGGCGTGTGCGGGGTGACCCATGTCGACCGTGGGGTCGTAGATGGTCACGCGGACGACGCTTGGTCCGTCGTGCCCGTGCCCCTGCAAGGCCTGCCGGACGTGGTCGCGGACGCGATCGGCGTCCAACGGGGCACCCCAGACGATCTTGCAGTCCCGTACGAGACGTTCCAAGTGCAGAGACAGGCCCCGAATCCGGCGATCGGCGTCGACGCGCATGGACGTGAAATGGCCCAGGTTCGTGAGGGCCAGGGTGAGCAGATCGTCGGGGGACACGGGCTGTCCGTCGAGTGTTGCCATGGCGAACAGCATGTCAGCGCGCCTCCCCGCTTCGGCAAGCCGAGAGCCATTTCTGACGGTCCAACTTCATCAAAACTTCCTCGCCCTCACCGGGCCCAGCGAACACACCTCCGGAGAATGCCGATGACCCCCACCACGGCAGTCCCACCAGTCTGCTCAGCGATAGAGCAGGTCGACGTCTTACGCCGCCATCTCCCGACGCATCTGGTCCAGTGCCTGACCAGCGGTCTCCGCGATATCCGGCAAACGGCCGTCCGCCGCGCGCATGATGCGCTGCAGCTGGTGCGGGAGACGCTGGCGGATCGCCTCGCCGACTGCGGTGCCGAGGGATTGAGCGGCGCCAGTGGGGTCCTTGGCGATAAGCCGCACCTGGGCCACCGTTACGAGTTCGATCACGCGCCATTGCGGTGCGACCGTGGTCGTTGGCACCGGACTGCCTCGCTCGACCAGGCCCACGGCAGCGTCCGTCCGACCGGTGGAGATCAGTCCGCGCAGCCGGATCTCGTGCAGGGCATAGGGGTTGAACAGCGATGTGTGCTCGGTCTCTTCGAGGAGATGGTCCGTCTCCCGCATTGCGCGGTCGAACAGCGGCCGGTTGTGCAGGGCGCCGGCGGCGCGGGCGAGCAGGGGGAGAGCGGCGGCGCGGGCCTCCAGGTCGGGTGCGAGGGCGACGGCGCGCTGCAACCGGTCGACGGCTGCGCCGTGGATGCGGGCTTTGCGCAGCTCGTTGCCGTGCATGCGCAGGACGTAGGAGGTGAAGGCGGGGTCGTCGAAGTAGCGGGCGACGTCGATGCTCTTCGCGGTCCAGCGGGCCGCGGTGCTCAGCCGCTCTTCCGGCAGGACGTTGCCCAGGGCGACGCCGAGGCCGACGCGGGCGCGGGCGAGGAGACGCAAAACGTCCCGTTCCGTATGTCCGTCCTCCACGCGGGCCTCCAACCGGGCCACCAGCGGCCACAGTTCGGCGACGGCTTCAGATGCGTGGCCGGACTGCCGCGCGATCTCGGCCAGGCGGACGGTGGACTCGCCGAACTGCAGCATGGCGCGGTGGTCGGTGTCGGTTGGGTCGGTGACGCCAAGGACGTGTGGGGGAAGCCGCAGACACTCGGCGACGTGTCGGCGGGAGCCGACGTCCTCCAGGTTGCGCTTGCCGAGTTCGAGAAGAGAGACGTACGTCTTGTCGTAGCCGAGCAGTTGGCCGAGTTCGGTCTGGTTCATGCCGTGCACGGTGCGGTGGAAGCGCAGGATGGCGCCGAGGTCGCGCGTGGCGAGGACTGTCTCCGCCTGGGGCGTGGCCCAGTGCCACAGGACGTGCTGCGCCCGGCGTGTCACCTGTCTGCTGGCCACAGCCGGTTACATCCGCTCGTACCAGGTGGCGATGGACTGCTTGTACCCGTCCGGCATGTTCAGGCCGGGCACCTCCGCCGCGGTGAACAGACCGATCTCCTTGTGCTCGTTGCTCACTACGGGCTCCCTGTCCGGGGTGAGCACGGTGCAGCCGTAGGTGACGATCACCACCCGCCGGTCCGGCAGCGTCTCGGGCAGGGGCTGGTAGATCCACACGTCCAGAAGCGGGCCTGCCTTCACCTCCCAGCCGGCCTCCTCCTCGATCTCCCTCTCCACCGTCAACTCCGGTGTGGGGTCGGTCGGTTCGAGGCGGCCGCCGGGCAGTTCCCACTCCTCGCGTTCGTTCTTCAGCAGCAGTACGCGTCGACGGCTGTCCACCGCCACGGCCTTGACGGAGACGGGCCAGGTGGGGGGCTTGTACGCCATCGCTCTCCTCGGATTGCGGGCATGGCCGGGGGTGCTCGGAACGTACCACGCCCCCCACAACAACCGTCCCTAATGAGCGAATTGACCGAGTCGACAGTCTGTCGCTTTACCGCAGGCCCAGTG
Organism: Streptomyces sp. NPDC002817; assembly: GCF_053592055.1. Lineage (NCBI taxonomy): Bacteria > Bacillati > Actinomycetota > Actinomycetes > Kitasatosporales > Streptomycetaceae > Streptomyces > Streptomyces sp. NPDC002817. The sequence continues at coordinate 103,695 of NZ_JBSFUY010000018.1, read as the reverse complement.
GCTCCGAACAGTGGGAGCACCCCACCGCAGCGAAGGAGATCCGTGATGCGCGGAGCCGATCAGCCGTACGCCGACGCTTTCGCGTACCACCGCATCGACCTTGCAGCGCCAGGGGCAGAGGCGATGCTCGCGGCACAGTTGCGGGAGGTTGGACTGGTCACGCTCGATGGCCTCACCTCGCGCAACGCCGTGCTCGCCGTCGCCAACCGGATCATGAACCTCGTACCGCATCGTGACAGCGAATCGGACGGCTTGACGACCATCCGCGACACCCGTCGCCACACGCACCGCGCGGGCTTCGCAGGATTCGGCAACGGTGATCTCGACCCGCACACCGAACGGTCCGGCACGCCCGATCCGCCCCGGCTGATGCTTCTCGTGTGCGGGCAGGCCGCGGTGGCAGGCGGGGAGTCCCTGCTCACCGACGGGCAGGCCGTCCACACCGGCCTCTTCACCGGTGGGCGGGAGGCCGGGCCGGCACTGGCACAGCCCCGGACAGCGTTCTTCGGAGCCGGAGACGGCCACGCCACACAGGTGTTCACCGTCCATGCTGATCAGCGCGTATCTGTTCGCCTGCGGCTGGACCGGCTCGCACGCTGGAGCCCGATCGTTCAGCCCTATGTCCCTCAGCTGAGGGCTGCAGCCGTACGCCATCAGATCCCTCTGCCCTTGGCGCTCGGTCAGGGCTATCTGATCGACAACGAACGCTGGCTGCACGGGCGCCGCGCCTTTACCGGCTCTCGTCTGTGCTGGCGTGCCCTTGGGTATCCCCGCTTTCCCATGCCACGAGGGTTCGAGGCTGCCTCGGAGTCGGTCTTTCCGCCCATGCTCTCGGAGGCGGGATGACGACGGAACGAACCATGACGGTTCCCACCGGGGCGTGGGAGGCAGCCGCGGCCGACGGCTCGGCCGGACCACCTTCAGATCGGCCCGCCCGGAATGGGTTCGAGGTGGCCTTCCTCCCGACTGGTGTTCGCGTCGGACAGATGCGACGGATCACATCGGCCCACCTCCGTCTTTGGGGCCTCACGGCGCTGTGCGACACGGCCACGCTCGTCGTCTCGGAACTGGTGACCAATGCCGTGCGGCACGGCCGAGGGAATCCGGTCGGATTCAGGGTGATCAGCTCCGAGGGTGAACTGCGCATCGAGGTCACCGACGGAAACCCGGCTCCGGCCAGGCTGCGCGATGCGGGAGAAGCCGCCGAGAACGGCCGCGGGCTGGTACTCATCGCCGCGCTCGCGAAGGAATGGGGAGTCAGTCCCGACGGCAGGATGACGTGGTGCTCCCTCGCGATCCCCGAAGGGGGATCGTGATGGTCGCAGTGACGGACGACGTCGCCCAGCAGCTGCTGAGTCGGCAAACCTCTGACGACCAGGGGACGTTGGTCACGCTCTTGTACTCCCTGCGCCGCTCGCTGGCCGGCGAGGCGGTCTACGAGCACCTGTACGACGACCTGGAGGCCGTACTCGGGGAGTACGCGGACCTGGACCCGGATGAGGTCACGGTCATCGCGGAGTGGTTCCGAACGGCGGCCACCAACTTCGTGGAGGTCGTTCCGCGCCTCGTGCGGCCGTACCCGGAAGACGAGATGCGGTGCCTGATCTACCTGAGCGCCGAGCACCCCCGCCCCGACGACGCGCTGGGCCACCTCCGACGGTTTGCCCTGGCCATCCTCGCGATTCTCGACCTGATGGGAGATGCCGCCTCATGACGCGCGCTACGTCGAGGGAGGCAGTCGGATGACCATCACGCCTGTCACAGCCAGTCCTCTCGTGCCCTACATCACTGCCCGCCACGGGGAACAAGGCGACTCGCTGTCGAACCTGAGCCTGCGGCCCGGCGGCAAGGGTCTGTTCTACCTGGACGAAGGGCCCGGGGATCGAGATGAGCGAGGTGTGCTCTGGGCACGTTGCTCCCAGTCCCGGTATGGCAACGAGGTCGTCGGACGGCCACGGTGGAGGGATGTGCACCCGTCGCGGCAGCGGGAGTGCATGGAGGCGCTGCGGTGCCAGGTGTGCGTGCAGCAATCCAGCCGCACAGCGCTTGGATACCTGTTCCTGGCCACATATCGCACCGAGATGCCGGCGGACGGCTGGGAGGGGCACCTAACGGCTCAGCCGCCCCTGTGCCTGGAGCATGCGAGGGCCGCGGTCGAGCAGTGCGGACACCTCGTACGGGACGGAGCCGTCGCCCTTAGGGCCAAGGTCCCACGGTTGCACGGAGTGATCGGGACGCTCTACCGCACCGGTCCCGACGGTCGACCTGAGCCCGTCGAACTCGACGGCGAGTCCGCGCGCACTCCGCTGCCGTACAAAGAGCGACGGTTTACGCCGTGGTTCCTGGCTTCGCAGCTTGTGCGCGAGTTGCGCCAGGTCACCGTCGTCGACCTGGATGAAGAGGCTTACCGCGGGCCGGGAGCCAGAGGCCGTCTGGGACCGCTGCGGGCGTAAGGCAGCGATCAGCCACGCAGATCCACACCGCGGCTTTCGCCGTATCCGGCGAAGGCCAGGCCCACCCAGCACGCGAAGACTCCGCCCCTGCGCCCGTAGCTGTGACGAGCGTGCGCCTGGGGCGGCCCAACATCCCAGCGTCGGCAGGGAAGCGGCACCGTCCGCCTCCCACGCATGGTGCACGGCACCTACCGCGCAGGGCCCCATCCGCTCGGCAGAGCCTCGAAGACATTGGAGACAGCCCGTATGACCACGGCACTGACGGGATTCCGCGTCCCTCTTCCTGAAACGCTCGTCGAGCTCCTCGGTAAGCGGGTCATCGACCTGCCCGCCCCCGCGCTCGAAGGAGGCCATCTGCGCGTGGACGCGGCCGAGGCGTACGACGGCGTTCGCGCCGAGTCGCCCGAGGCGCAGGTGGTGGTCCGGCGCTGCCGCGACCTGCTCGACGACCCGGACGGCGACGGGTTCGCCGTTCTGCAGGTGGGCGCCCTCCTCGATCACTATGGACTCGATGACGGGCAGAAGGCCGCGACCGTCATCCTGTCCTGGTTGGGCACGCCGCTGCGGGCCTTCGACCAATGGCCGTTGTGGAAGCCCCTCGGCACGAACCTGGCCATCGATCCGATGCGCGCCACGGGCTCGGGGTACAACCCGCTGCACATCGACGTGGTGAACGCGACCCTGCCGCCGGACTACAGCGCGCTCCTGTGCGTCCGACCCGACCCGCGCGGCGAGGGCTTCAGCATCGTCTCCCAGCTCCGGCGGGCTGTGGCCCGGCTCAGCGACGACGAGCGTGCCCTGTTGGCGGAGCCGGTCTACCGTGACGGCGCGTTCTACGACCTGACCGCCGTCGGCGACGAATACTCGCCCTTCCCCGTCCTCGACAACCTCCCGCCGGCCGAGGGCTTCGTCCGCTTCACCGCGAAAATGCTGCCGGAGATGGACCTCAGAGACCCGCACACCAGCGCCGTGCGTGCCCTGGAGCGGGAGTTGATCGCCGAGCAGCAGCGGTTCCCGCTCGGCTTCGGCGACCTGATCGTCGTCAACCAGCACTACTGCGTGCACGGCCGCGAGAAGCTGGGCGACAACCAGGAGACGGTGCCCGAACAGCGGCGCCGCCTGCTGTGGCAGATGTTCCTCCGGGCCGGGAAGACCACCGTCCGATGACGGCCGTCGACCTGGGGATGCCCCGGCCCGCGCCGGCTGCGGCGGACCGCCGGCTTGAGATGCGGCCGGTGCTGCGCCTGAAGGTGTGGCTGTGCGATCTCACGTACACACAGCAGGCCGTGTCCGCCGAGACGATGCCGCAGGCCGTGGCCGGCCTGGCCACGCACGCCGCCACCGTCATGGAATTCGAGCACGCACCGAGAATCTTCAAGTTCCCCGAGGACCTGGCGACCGCACTCGAAACCGACGGACCACCCGACGTCATCGGGTTCTCGCACTACATCTGGAACGCGCACCTGTCGACCGCGTTCGCCCGCCTGATCAAGAAGCGGTTCCCGCGCACCGTCGTCGTCAGGGGCGGCCCGCACTACCCGCTGCTGCGCGCCGACCAGGTGGCCTTCTGGCACCAGCGGCTCGCGGGAGCCACGGACTTCTACGTCGATGGCGAGGGCGAGATCGCGTTCGCCGACCTCCTGCTGCATCTCAACGGGAAGCCGCCCCAGACGGTGCGGGACACGATCCCCGGCGTGCACTCCATGACGGCAGACCGGCGTGATGTCTTCACTCCGAGCCCGCGCAAGCGCATCAGCGACCTGCACGATGTGCCTTCGCCGTACTGCGCCGGGTTGCTGGACGAGTTCTTCGAGCGCGGAGGCGTGCCGACGATCACGACCACCCGAGGCTGCCCGTTCTCGTGCACGTTCTGCACCGAGGGGCAGTCGTACTTCTCCCGCGTCGCCAAGCGGCCGCCCGAGGAGGTCGCGGCGGAGCTCCACTACATCGGCGTCAAGATGGAACCGCTCGTCGCCGCCGGCCTGGCACGCAATGAACTGCTGATCACCGACAGCAATTTCGGGATGTTCCCCGAGGACAAGCACACCTGCCAGGTCCTGGCCGAGTGCCAGCAGCTCTACGGCTGGCCGCGCGTCGTCAACGTCACCACCGGCAAGAACCAGCGCGAGCGTGTGCTGGAAGCCGTGGCACAGGTGCCGGGCACCATCAGCCTGTCCGGTTCCGTTCAGAGCCTCGACGCGAACGTTCTCGCAGCCGTGGCCCGCAAGAACATCAGCGCCGACAAGATGATGGAGATCGCTCTGAAGTCGGCGGAGGCCGGGGCGCAGTCGTACAGCGAAGTGATCCTGGCACTGCCCGACGACTCCAAGGCCAAGCACTTCGACAGCCTGCACGGGCTGATGGAAGCCCGGTTCGACCGGCTCAACCTGTTCCAGCTCACGCTGCTGCCCAGCTCCGAGATGTACGCCCGCGCGTACCGGGAGCGGTGGGGGCTGAAGACCAAGTGGCGGGTCATCCCGCGCTGCTTCGGCCGCTACGACGTGCTCGGCGAAGAGATCCGCGCCGCCGAGCTGGACGAGGTATGCGTCTCCCTGCCGGACCTGTCGTACGAGGAGTACCGCGAGTGCCGCGTCATGGACCTGCTGGTGTCCGCGCTGTACAACGGCGGCGTCTTCGGCACGATCGTGGCGATGCTCCGGGCACACCATGTGTCCCCGATGACCTGGCTCCAACGCTGCCTGCAGCTGGAGCACAGTCCGGACCTGGTGCGTGTGCTCGCTGGGTTCCTGGAGGAGACCGACAGCCAGCTCTTCGACTCGCGCGAGGAGCTGATGGCGTACGCCACGGCGAACGTGGACCGGTACATCGGCGGGGAGCTGGGCAACAACCTGCTGTACACGTACCGCATGCGGATGATCTCCGAGGCGCTGGACGACCTGGCCGACCTCGCCGTGCGGGCCGCGCTCGACGTGCTGCGCGCGGCCGGAGCAGCGATCGGCGCGAGCAGCCTCGTGGCGCGGGTGGTGTGCGAGGGCGCCACCTACCACCAGCTGAAGCTGTCGGATGTCTTCGTCCCCGACCCGCCCGAAAAGCTGATGCAGCTGGCCGAGTTCGACATCGAGCGGCTGCTGCACGATGACCGCACGGGTGTGAGCGTCGCCGATGTCCGTCGGTACAAGCACGACGAGCCGAGGGAGCGGGAGTTCGCGTTGACCGGCCGCCAGCGCACGACGCTGAAGACGTACGTCAACCAGATGGGAGACACGGTGGCCGGGCTCGGATGGCTCCTCACGAAGGTCCGCCTCGCTGATATCGTCCGGGAGGTTCGCACGCCTGCCGGCTCCGGCGTGGGCCCGGAGCCCTCACGATCGGAAGCCGTCACGCCGTGACCGTCGACGACCTCGCCTCCCGCTTCGCGTCCTTCCGCCGGCCGTTCAGGCTGATGGTGACCGGAGGCGGAACAGGGGGGCACACATACCCCGCCCTCACCGCGATCCGCACCATGGAAACCGTGCTGGCCCAGTACGGCGCCACGCTCGACGTGCTGTGGGTCGGCACCGCCGAGGGGCTTGAGGCCCGCGTCGCGTCCGCCGAGGGAATCGCCTTCAAGACGGTGCCCACGGGCAAGCTACGGCGCTCCAGCAACCCGCTGAAGATGCTGAACGCCGAGAACATGCGGGATTTGGGGCGGGTGCCGAAGGGTGTTGTCGAGGCCCGCGCGATCGCCGCCGAGTACAAGGCCGACGTGATCCTGTCGACCGGCGGCTACGTCGCCGTGCCGGTGGGCCTCGCGGCCCGCGCGACGAAGACCAAGCTCGTCGTGCACGAGCAGACCGTGCGCCTGGGACTCGCGAACCGCATCCTGGCCCGGTCCGCAACGGCCGTCGCCGTCTCCTCCGAATCCACGCTGAAGCTGCTGCCGGACCAGGTGGCCGCCTCGGCGGTCGTCACCGGCAACCCAGTGCGCCCGGCCGTGTTCACGGGGGATGCGAGCAAGGCCGTCGCGGCCCTCGGCATGGCGGGGTACGCCGAGGGCCTGCCCACGGTGTACGTGACAGGCGGTGCGCAGGGCAGCGAGCAGATCAACGGCATGGTGCGCGAGAACCTGCCTTGGCTGCTGTCGGTGGCGAATGTGGTGCACCAGTGCGGTCCGAACTGGGTTGAGAAGTCACGGCAGTTCGCGGATAGCCTTCCCGCCGAGCTGCGCGGTCGGTACTGGGTCGACGGGTTCGTGGGCCCCGAGTTGCCCGACGTCCTCGCCCTCGCGTCCGTTGTCGTCGCACGCAGCGGCGCGGGCACGATCTCGGAGCTGACGGCCCTGGGCAAGCCGTCCGTCCTGGTGCCGCTGGTGCCGTCGGCGGGTGACGAGCAGGAGCACAACGCGCTGCACCTCCAAGATGCCGGAGCCGCTGTGGCACTGGTGCGAGAACGGGCGAATGCCGAGCAACTGCGCCTAGCGCTGGAGCCGGTGCTTCCCTCTGGGGAACGGCGCGACGAGATGACGCAAGCGGCCCGCACCCTGGGCAAGCCCGACGCGGCAATGCGTCTCGTCGAGGTATTGCTGAGTGTCGCGCTCGGTGAGAGCCGGAGGGCGTGACAGGAGGAGCGCAACAGCACACGAAATTAGTCCATGCACTTGAGTCGCCCTGGCGGGTTCTGCCAGGGCGACTGTGTTACGCCATGGTTCTATCGCCCCAACGGCGTCGGCGGTGAGTGCCTCCTCATAGACCACGCATTGGTCTTGATGCGCCTGGCGCAGAGGGGCATGTTGCAGGTAAGTGGGCACGATGCTGCCCACTCGGGAGGCGTGAGCCACGATGCCTTCCCGATGCCATACAAGATCGCTGCGGTCCCGGGGTTCCGCATCGGCTCCCATGACTGGCCCTACGGCTGGGCGAGCGTCTGCCATCTTCTTGCCGCGACTCACGCGGGTTCGCCTGCTGCTGCGGACTTGTTAGCTGTCTGGCCACGTCGCAGCTGAGGCCGTCCATATCACTGAACGAGAAACCTGTCGGCTGGCGCGCCCCTGCAAGGCCGCAGCCATCACAGACTCCGCGATGAAAGGCCCGGGAAAAAATGCCCTGGCTGTGGGCGGGCAGCGCGCAATCGCCCACAGCAGAAGAGAAGTTGGCCAATCAGACTGGATCCTCGTTCGGAGTCATGTCAACCTACAACACCTCGATACGACCATGCGGGAGGGGTGCAATATAGCTGGCGATCCCCGGTTTGCGAAACCGGGGATCGCCAGCACTCTTAGGGAGTTATCGAGGGGCGTTTGATGGTGAGCGCTCCGGCAGCTCCCTGAAATGGAACGTGGCAATGGAGACAGCAATGGAGACATCGAGGCAAAGAGCCCGTCTTGCGGAAGTGCGGCTGGTGGGTCATGTGCGGCTGCCGTGTCGCCGCATGGGTAAGGGGCTCTGAGTTGACCCAGGGAGGGAGCTATCGATTGTTGACTCCTGCGGAGGTTGCCGAGTGGCTCCAGGTGAGCGAGCTGACGATCAAGAACAAGTACAAGGCTTGGGGACTGAAGCCGCAGAAGGTAGGGCGTCTGCTCCGATTCAGAGAGCGTGACGTCATTGCTTACCTGAATTCAAATTACGGGTAACCCCAGCTGAGTAGTCCCAACTGAGAAAGGAGATTTTTGGCTAGGGTCTTCCAGAAGTGCAAGGAGGACAAGGAGAATCGCTACTTTCCGTGTGTTGCTGCTCGGTGCGGCCATCCCTGGACTGTTCGGTATCGCGAGCCTGGTGGTCGGTCAGGACGTCAGCGAGAGAAGACCTTTGCGAAGAAGGGTCTGGCTGACCAGTTCGTTGCCAAGGTCGAACGTGAGAAGGACCTCGGAACTTACATAGCACCATCGGGATTCTTGACCCCTCTGGTGAACGTGTACCGCGAGTTCATCAAGTCGGGCGGCAGGGTCGGTGGAACCCGATACCAATATGAAACTAGCCTCCGGCTACACATCGAACCGTACTTCCAGCGCCAGCCCATCGGGGCAATCAAGCCCAAGGACCTGAACGACTGGCTCCGGTGGATGGTCGAGGAACGGGGCTACGAAGAGTCCACAGCCATCAACCGCTACGAGACGCTCAGTGGGGTCTTCAGTTTCGCCGTCGCCAACGACTACATCACCAAGAACCCGTGCCATCACGTACGGGCCAGCCGCCAGCGGGCCAAGCGTCGGGCGAAGAAGACCATCAAGCTTCCGACGCTCGCCGAGATCGAGGCGATTGCGGCTCATCTGCCGGGCCCGTATCAGCTGCTCGTCTGGCTCATGGCGGGATGCGGCCTGCGGGTCGGCGAGGCGACGGCGGTCACCCTGCAGCAGTTCGACTTCGAGGCCGGCATGCTCTACGTCGATCGTCAGATCACGCAGGACGGCGAGAATGAGGCCCCGAAGACCAAACGGCAGAAGGCCATTACCAAGGGCCGAGGGCGCGCTCACACGATCCGCCACCTCAAGTGGCGTGACTACGACGAAGGCCGTGGAGTGCCGCTTCCGCGAACGATCGAAGCGAAGGTGCGGGAGCACATTCGACGATACGGCACCTTTCGTGTGGAGACGGGCCTGAACCGCATGGAAGGTGACTACCTGTTCGCCAACGTCGGTCGTACCAACATCCTTATGTACTCGCTTGTGGACCGGCTGTGGCGAAACGCCCGGGCGGCCGCCGGGATTACGAGAAAGATCACGACACATTGGCTGCGTCACTTCTTCGCGTCGGCGGGACTTGCTCGAGGCGTGCCCGTGACGGACATGGCTGAATGGCTCGGGCATCGGGATCCGAAGGTCACGCTTCAGACGTATGCGCACGTCATGCCCGATGCGCCGGATCGACTGCGATCTGTCATGGACGCAGTCTTCAACTTGGAGACCGAGCTGAGCCTGCCGCTTGAGTTCGAAGCGATCGTCGAAGCTGCATAGCCACTCCGAGCGACAGCAGCGCAGTGCCCCGTTGGACACTTCCAACGGGGCAGATGTGGCGGGAAGGCCCCTTGGGGTCGTGCTTCCGCGTCGTCCCTTTCGGATCACCCGCCACGTCGGCGGGAAGGATGTCTTCGCCGTCTGGGGCCCAATGCTCGGAACCGGATCCCCTCGCGGATGCGTGTGGGGATCCGAGCAGTGAGACCGTACGTCAGCCGCAGGTGCTGCTCTTCCCACCGACGCGGGGGTGATCTGCGGGAGCCGGGCGTTCCTCAGCGATGCTCCTGCTAGACAGGGTTCGGTGGAGGACTGGGGAACGTTAGTCCCACTGGCGTGATCCGGTCGTGTCGGCAGGCCCAGGCTGCACCGGTCCAGCGACGTTGGGAGAGTGAGAAGATCACGGAGATGAAGCTGTGGAAACCCAGTTCTGGATCGTCAACGAGCTGTTGGTAGGTGCCAACGTCGCGGGTGCTGGGGATCGGTCTGCTGGTGGGGTGCGTGTGCCACTCTCCGACCCAGAGGCTGCCGTCGGTCGCGAACGCCTCCTCAGCGAGCGTCTGGGCGTGGGCGAGATCGCGCAAGAAGAAGCTGGGGGTGCGCACAGCCGAGGGGCCGGGGGTTCCGGCATGGTGGATGGTGACGGTGCTTTCGATGTGATGCCCCAACAGGATGCCACCAGTCTCGAAGGCGTGATCGGCCGTGCGCAGTTCACCGGTGATGATGTGCACGGCTGGTGTGGTGAAGCAAACCGTGGTGACCGGCTGTTGGGTCATGGAGCTTCGCAGGTGGGGCAGCCGCTGCGGGGTGGGGTGCTGGGGAGCCAGCGTAGTTCGGCAGTGCGGTTGAGGTCGAAGGGCGGGGCCCAATCGGGTTGACGGCGCAGGCTGAGCAGGGCGTGCTCGCCGGGCAGGCGTTGGTCGGGGTGTCCGGCGCGTTCGAGGAGGGTCGCGACAGCGGTCTTGGCCGTGAGCTGAGCCACTAGATGGAGGTCTGAGCCGACGGCGGTCATCGGCCGGTGGGGCGTGCCGGTACCGTACCCGGCGTCCAGGGCGGGCTCGGGGTCAAGGCCGCCAGCTTGGGCGAGGTTGTGGCGTCTGCAGGTTAGGCAGCCGTGTTGGGGCCAGGGGCGAAGTCTGAGGATCTCGCCGAGGGCGCCGTTTTCCAGGACGCAGGCGAGAACGGCGGTGCGGCCGGCGCGGCGGGCCAGGTGGCCGGTGACGCGGCGCGGAGCCACGCCGTCTGCTGTGCAGACGACGAGGTCGGTGTCCGTGAGGAGGGCTCGGATCTGGTCGGCGTGCTCGATGACGTCCAAGGCCTGGGCATTGACTCTTGTGTCGGGGCGAAGAGCGATGAGTTCCTCGGCGAGGGCGGTGACTTTGTGACGGCCGACGTGTTTGCGGGCGCTGGTGTGCCGGACAAGGTTGTGCCAGTCGAGGCGGTCCGGGTCGATGAGGGTGAGAAGACCGATGCCGTAGCTGGCAAGGGCGTGTGCAGTGGCCGAGCCGATACTTCCCGCTCCGATCAGCATGATCCGCTTGCTCTGCAGCTCATGTACGGGCCAGTGATCGTTGAGTTGGCGGATACCGGTGATGTCGGGCTCGACGGACACAGCGACGGGCTGCGCACCGGTAGGCATGACATGCCAGGCTAGGAGGTCCGGCAGGTCGTGCTCGGGGTAGGTATTTTTCAGTCCTGGGGCGTAGGTGATTGCCCAGTAGCCCGGTGCTCCCGGTGTTTTGAAGCCGTTGGGCACGGCGGCCCTGAATGCGTCGAGTTTGAGCGAGGTACCGCGTCGGGCACTGAGGGCTAGCCACATGAGGTGCAGATCGGTGTTGGCGTGCAGCCACCAGCCGGTCGAGACGGCCGGGTGGCTGCCCAGCAGACGGTGTTTGGGGGACGGTTCCACCGGAAGGATTGCTTGGTCCTGCTCGGAAAGGCCCCGGACAACAGCGAACTGTTCCGGTTGGTTGATACGTAGCGACAGCCGCCCCGAGGTTCCCAAGGAACGTATTGCGGCTGCGGCCTGCTGCGGGATGAGGATCAGCACGCTGGGCCGTCCTGTCCGGCCGTGGGCTGGCCGCTGTGCGAGGGGTTGTCGGATGGGTCCGGGGGCTGGGTGAGGAGGTGGTCGAAGCGGTCGTCGTCGACGATGCCGTTGTCGCTCATCCGCTCGATCACGTTGTGTTTCATGAGGGCGTACTCGACTCGCCAGCCTGCTGCTTTGAGTAAGAGGTCAATGATTGAGTCGCGGCCTGTCCAGAGGGCGGCCTCCCGAAGGAGGCACAGGGTGGCGTCGCCGTTGACGTGCCAGCGGGTCTGGGTCCATTCGATTGGTTCGGGCAGTGGGTCCAGGGGGACGAGCCGGGGCGCCACCATGGGGTAGGCGTGGCTGTACTGCACACGCAGCAGGAGGCCTTCGTCGCCGATCCAACTGGTGAGGTGTGCGGGCTCAGGCCGGTCGAAGGGCCAGCGAGGCAGCTTCCCGTCCCACCTGCCAGCTCCTTCATCATTCCATTCGAGGTCCGGGAACCGGGCGGTGATTTCCTCGCGGTCGCGGTGCAGCCGGCGTGGTTCGCACGCCCACCAAGAGACGGGCGTGGGGTCGGTGGTGGTGTGTGCGGTCGTCATCCCTGCGGTGCATCCTTGATGGGGCGCGGAGTGATGAGCGCAGGTGCGGTGATCAGGGTGGTGGCCTTGGCCGGGGCGGCCGGAGCCGGGAAGCCCTCACCGAAGATCTCCTGCCACAGCCGTAGTGCACGGTCGGTGTCGCCCTCGGCCGCCGCCGCGCACGCCCGCTCGGCAATGTCCGCAGCCTCTGCGAACGCCGCGGACAGGCCCGCGCGGTCCAGATCCGGTTGAACCTCACCGCACAGGTTTGCCGGGTCCCACACGCCTTCGTTGACACGGTCCGCGGCGGCCGTGAAGAACGTCTTCAGCCCCTCGGACCGGTTGCCGGACCTGGGCATGCAGTTCAGGGCAAGGACCTCCATGACGAGGGACTTGATGCGGCCCTCGACCTGCACGGTGTGACGCCACTGCTTAAGCACCCTCACCAGTGGCCGGAAGTGTGACCAGGCACGTTGGTGGTCTGCCACCTTCTCGATGAGGTACTCAGGGTCAGCTGGCATCCACCGGGTGCTTAGCTTCTCGGGGATGAGGAGCGAGCCGTCCGCTTGCCGCAGCGCGGCCATGACGTCCACGGTGAAGGCTTCCGGGTCGTCCGGGTCGTCGAGGAAGCACTTGACGGCATGGTTGCGCAGCAGGGTGTGCCGGACCACGGTGTCGTAAGTGCCGTTGGTCTGACTCAGGAGCCGGTTGACCTGGCCGCGAATGTGCTCGAGGGCAGCCTCCGCACTCGGCCCTTCGTCTCCCCACTCGGGGTGCTCGTCCGGGTCGTAGATGGCAATGATGTCTACGTCATGGATCGGCTTTAGCTGCGTGCTACGGCTCAGCGAGCCCGAGCCGAACACCTTCAGGACATCAGGCTCGCTACCCAGAGCACCTTTGAACAGATCCCGGCGCTCTCGGGCGAGTCTGGTCTTCTCGATGTCCTCGTTCACGGAATTCTGGAGCGCGTCGAATGCGTCGTCGATCCCCATACGGTGTGCCTCCTCGGGCGCGTCGTTCAGCCCGGGTGCACGTCGCGGGCGCAGCCTCCCAGGTAGGGTGTGGCGACCGCGAACAGGCATCGATGGCTGCTCACGCACCACGGTACGACCCACCACTGACAACGCCCCGCCCGCCGAGCAATAGTTGATCACCGAGGCGGCCCCGAGGACGTCGGTTCCACGATCGCGGGAGGTGGAAGCGGCACCAGCCGGGGTTACTCGGCAGGGACAGGGCACAGTCCCTGCGTCGGTCTGGAACGCTCACGCCTCTTGGCGGAGGATCGCAGGAGGACCCTTCAGCCAAGGCGTCCAGGCCGAGGAGCGGGAGTTTGCGTGAGGTGGCTCGGGCAGTTGCGGAGGCTAGTGCTCTCCCGCGCAGGTGGTGGCACTGTGCTGATGGCGGCCTGCACGGCCATCGCGCTCGGCGTCGTGCCGAACATCCTGGAGCAGTGGACCAGTCGGCAGTGGGTGTTTGGCGTGGTCTTCGCCAGCGCACTCCTCCTGGTGCTGGTGGGGTGGGTGTTGCAGCGCCCGCGAGGGCTCGGAGTGGTGGTCAGTCTGTACCCGGCAGCCCGCACGCAGGCCTCACGGGTTGCATCCCTCAAGAATGCTGCACGCAGGGCGCACAGCTCCACGCTGGTCGTCGATCGCGCGGTCCTGTGGCCTGGTGATCGCTTCGCACAGGGCGGTTCAGACATTGTCGACTTCGTCGCCCGACTCATCGATGCGCAGGTTGAGGAGCTGCGAGCAGGGGGCGGGACGGAGCCCGAGGTCGCCCTGTACATACTGGCTCACCTGCAGGATGGGTTCCTTCTAGGCCGTCGCCTGGCTGACGATGCCCAGTTGTCGCTGGCCGTGGTGCACCTGTCGCAGCAGGCCGGACGTTCGGTAGTCCCGGGAGTCGATGTCGGCAGCTCGTTGCGTTCCGCGCTGAGCCCTCAGCAGCGCAGCCAGGTGAGCCGACACATGGCGGCTCCCGCCGCCGACTATCCACAGCTCGTGGAGATACCCGCCACAACAGGACAGCAGAGTCACCGGATCGCGTTAATCGTGCGTCTGGCTTCCGCCAGCTCCATGGTCGATGACGCCCGCTACGTGGCAACAACCGGGCAGGTCTCATACGGGCCAGGACACCACACCGGCTACCACCTTCCGCCCCCGAGCCCGGCTCAAATGGACGGACCGTGCGGCGCCTACCTTGTCATCGACACCGGCAACGCCTACCTGCCCGACGATTCCACCCTCTACGCAGCGGTGAGCACCTACGTCTGGGAATGCTGGCAGACAGTGCGGCAGCAGTGGGCACAGCACCTCGCGGGCACCACCCCGGTGGAGGGGTTGCTGTTCTTCCATGGCCCGTTATCGATCGCCGTCGCACTGGGCTGGCTGACAGCCCGCGACCGACTCACTCTGGTGCACCACGACCTGGGCCTGGCGCAGGGCGCGACACCGCCTCCGGCAGCGGCACCGTAGGGGCTTGCCAAGACTCATGCGTCGATGACGAACGCCTTCTCGTACAGCTGCTGTGTGTTGACGTCCTCGTACACGGTGGTGGGGCGCAGCCGGTTCCATCGGTGGCCCAACAGCAGGGACAGGCCCATGGGGCCGGCCTGGAAGAGATGGATAGCTGGATGTGGGCGGCAGGCACGGCGCAGCAGGTCCCGGATCCCCACTGTCAGCGCGTTGGCGGTCGAGGCATCTGGGATGGAGTTGTCTTGGGCCCCGCCGGGCGGACGCAATACCAGCAGCCGGGAGACTGGTACCTGGTGTTCGTTCAGGAAGTCCAGCACGTCTTGCGTCGGGTCGGTGGCGACTGCGATGGCTACGGCGAGATCCGGCCCCAGTTCGAGGGTGTGCTCGTCGACGGCCGGTGCCGTCGGCGTTCTGTAGACCTCGGCGGACGACCATAGCTGTCCGCGCTGGACCACAGCCAGGTCGGAGCCGGTCACCATGCGAAAGGCCGCGCCGACCGTGAACGCGGGAGCCAGTCGCAGACTGCCGGTGACGGCAACCGCGGTGGTGCCTGGCGGCATGCGAAACGGTGCGGCTTCGATGTCTGTCTGCAGTTGTGCCCAGGTTGCCGGGGCGAGCGGGCGCCGCTTCGCATAAGGTGAGGCGCCCTCGAAGCGGTCCACCCAATTCACCGCGTAGTCGGCGTCTTCTGCCATTGGATCTGGCTTGAGGGTGGCGATAGACAGCACTGCACGGGATGAGCCGGTCGCAAGGTGCAGAGTCCGGATTGCCTCTTTGATGTCAGCGAGAGACAACTGCCGTTTCCCGGCGGCGACTTGGCGGGCCACCCAGTCCGTGCCGGCGTGCATGGCTTCATCGTCGAATCGAAGTCCTGCGGCGAACATCAGCATCTGCAGGTGCTCATGGAGATGCGTTACGTCCCGTGCCAGGTCGAAGCGCAGCACCTTCAAGAGGTCCAGCAGCTTCCCCTCACTCAACCCGGCGGCTTCGGCCCAACGCCTGCGTGCCTGCCCCTTCTTCGATCTGACGCCTTGCCGAGCCACCTTTGGCACGAGCAGCTGGGTACGGGAATCCCGCAGCGAGAGCAACGGATCCTCAGCGTCCGGGGACCGGTTGCTCAGCAGCACAAGGTCGACCGGAGTGCCGTCCTCGGTGAGCTGCTGCCAAGCCTGCGCGAGCTTCCGCAGGATCGACGGGCCGCCCTGGTCACTGAGCTTGAGTAGGTAGTCCTCGTTGACCGGAGTGGAACTGTCCGCGGCGTACTTGACCTGCATGTACGTGCAAGGTGTGTCTTGTCTGCACAAAACGACGTCATCCACGTTCCCCACGCCGTCGGCCTCTACGCCGACCGCAACCACAGGGTTCGGGACACGCAGCTCGGCATCCCGTACTGCCGTGACGCAGCCTTGCCATGCAACCAGCCACTGATACCGATCACCAGCGATACGAACACCCGTCGAGCTCGGGGCAGGTAGGTCAGGCACCGAACACGATCTCCCACTCGAGATAGCCACCACACCGCAACCAACAGCACGATTAGTAGACCATCACCCGGGGCCGTCTGCCCGTACGCGCCGTGCCGGGAGATCATCGCGCGCGCCGAGACACAGCTGTGCAGTCGCTCTTGGTCAGGCCCGATACCGCGACCACCCGGGGAGAGAAGACCGAGAATCCGCTGAATGAGCCACCAAGGTAACTACACCGGCCTCTGTGGATGCCGGGCGCGGCGGCTGTACAGGCGACCACCGCCTTGCGAACACTGTGCGTAATCAATGGCAAAGGCTGATGGGCGCCTTATGCGGTGCGTTCCGCAACGCCTGGTGGTGGCCTACCGGCACGGGGAGATCCCGGTGCTGATTCGGTGCTGACTCGAATGCCCGTTCTTAGCTAAAACCGCAGGTCGTAGCTCTGTTCGAGTGGGTGGTCGTACCACTCGATGGTCGTGCCGATGAGGCTGGCGGCGACGATGCGCTTCAGGTTGTTCGGCGACGGTGGAGCGGGTGCTGCGGAGGCCATGTGCGCCACTTCCTCGTGTGCGGTGGGGACGGGTACGTGCGGAACACCGTAGGAATCCGCACGTCAGGCGCACATGTGGTGGGACAACATACTTCGGGGCCGGAGTGTAAGCGTGGCCTCCACGTCCAGGTGTGTGGATGCCGGCACCCGAGGCGGCTACAGGAGCGGGAACGTCAGTACCAGGAGGATGAGGAGAGTCAGTGTCCCCGCCCAGATCGCGGTGAACCGGTCCGGCCTGATCCCGTCGGCCATCTCCCGCTCCTTCGCGTCGTAGGAGGCCGCCACCCGGCCCGCGATCGGGTACAGGGCCACGGGAAGCACGAGCAGGACCGCACTCGTGCGAAGGAGTGCGGCCGGCACGTCGTCTGTCTGGAGCGCGAGGTCGGCGACCTGTAGCAGGGGTATCACGGTCGCCACGTGATACGCCGGTCCCAGCCGCTGCGGCACCTGGCCGTAGCGCCGCGCCTTCTGCACCTTGCGTACGAACGCGCGTACGCCGACCAGGCACAGCCCCGCGGACGCCGCGTAGATGTACCAGCAGCCCGATGCGGAGATCGAGAACAGCATCCCGCCCCACCCTGTCGATCGCTCTGCCTCATTCTGCGCGGGACAGAGTGAACCGACCGGAACCGTGGGGCAGTTGGCAGGTTGACGCGAGGTGAACGGGGGTCAGCTGATGCAGACCAGCCCGAGCAGGCAGAGCCCCGAGGGCGAGGACGACGACGAGGACTCGGACGGTGCGGGAGTCGCCGCCGTTGTGTCCGTGCTCGACGTGTCGGTGTTGTCGGTCGCGGAGGGAGTGGGCGAGGCCGACGTCTGCGCGGCCGAGTCCGTGGTGTCGGACACCGTGGAGGCGGCCTGTGACCCGGCGGCGGACACCGCTGTGTTCAGCGAATCCGTGACGCTGTCCCGCTGGACCGCCTCGGTCGTGGGCGTGGCCTGGGGCGTGGTGGCCGTCTGCTCGTGGGGTGCGTTCGCCGTGGACGAGCGGTTCGTGGACGTGGCGCCCTTGGACCGGTTCGGGTCGGCCGGCGTCGCCGCGGCCGGAACCGGCACCGCGGCCTGCTCCTCGGCGATGCCCATGGCTTCCCTGTCCGGTGCGGAGGCCGCCTGCGTGCGGTCGGTGGACTGGCGGTTCATCGAGGTGATGGTCAGACCGCCGCCGACCAGGGCGACCGCGGTGGCCACCAGGGCCCTGCGCTGGGTCTTCTTCCAGCGTTCCCGCTGGCGCCGCCGTGCCGCCCGGCCCGTCGGCGCGGGGGACGGGGCGTCCGGGCTGTCGTACGGCTGCTCCCGCGGTGCCTCGCCGCCTTCCTCGGCAACGGAACCCTGCTCGTGCCACAGGTGGCTCGGGGATTGCCACGTTGCCGCGACCGGGTCGGGGGCCGGTGCGGTCGTCCCGACGGCGAGGGGTGCGATGTCCGGGGCGTAGGCGCCGCACCCGGGGCACACGAGGGCGCCGTTGAGATGCCGACGGCATGTGGAGCAGTAGTCCATCTGCGGTCTTCCTGTGTTCACTTTTCGCACGGGGGAGCGAGTCGCGAGCAAAGGTAGCGATGCTTTCGAAGGGGTGTGTGCAGCCTGTGTGACATCCCTGCGCAGATGTGCCCAGGGCGTGACCGCACAACGACACATCCGGGCCTTGTTTCCGTTGGTTGCGGGGTGTTTGGCCTGCTTCCGGGTCAAGCGGCGTTCTTGTACATCACGCTGAGGTAGTGACGGTCCTGGTGCGGCACGTGGTTGTCCCGGCCCGGGACGGTGAAGACCGCGAAGACGTCGGCGGGCCGGGTGAGGATGCTCGACTGCCGGTCGAAGGTGAGGCGTTCGTTGACGTGGTGCTCACAGCCTGCGGTGTCCAGGGCCGTGACCAGTTCCTCGCGGAGCACACCGGCCTCGAACGACTGCGATTCGGGCAGAACGAGAGAGGGAAGGTCGGCGGCCGAGCCGGGTGAGAGTCTGATCGTGATACCGCTGACCGCGTGCCGGGTGACTTCGAGCTGCAGCCCGTTCCAGGAGTACGGGTAGCCGTCGGTGTCGGGCCCCAGCAGGCGGATGGCGGGGTGCGGCTGCCCAGGACCGAGGAGGTCCTCGGCCTCGCTCAAAGCCATCCCGCAGCGCAGCGGTCCGATCCGGCCGGTGCGGGCGAAGTCGACGAGGACGTCCATCAAGGTCACGGCAGCGACTGTGGCACGGCCCCGGGCGGGTTGGCACACCGATTTCAGGGCAGCGGGGCGGACGTTCGTCGAAGCTGGACGGGATGCGGCGTCTTGCTGCCCGAAGGCGACCGCGTTCGCTCGGGCCGCTTCAAGCCCCCGGCTCGGCCTGCCGGCGGCGCACCATCTCGGCGATCCAGACGGGGGCGAACGGGGATGTGCAGCCGGGGGAGGTCGGGTAGTCCTTGAGGACCTGTAGGTGTTCGCCGATGGCGATGGCACGGGTGCGGTGGGCGGGGTGGTCGATGCCGATCCGGGCGAGGCAGTGGTTCATTGCCCATTGCAGGCGGTCCGGGGCGTCCTTCATGTCTGCTTCGATGACGTCGAGCAAGCCCGTGAGATCGAGGCCTTCGGGCTTCTTCGTGACGCGTTCGGTGGTCAGTGCCCAGCCGGCGCTCGCGACGACGGGATCCGGATCGGTGAACCAGGCCAGGCGCAGCTCTTCGGAGTGCGGGCTCTTCTTCACCACGTAGTTCACGAGCCAGTCGTGCACCTTGGGTGTGCGTGCCGTGCGCAGCATGGCGTCCAGCTCGTCACGTTCGAACGCCTTGGGGCGGCAGATCAGGGTCGCCAGCAGCTTCGCCGCGGTGTCGTCGGTCTCCCAGAGCCGGCGCGCGAGTTCCTGCTGTGTCCTGAGCCGCTTCGCGAGCGCGCGCAGCTTGCCGAGGTTCACGCCGTGATCGTCACCGTGTCTCTCGTTGATCTCGCGTGCCTTCGGGTCCTCGAGCCCGGCCAGCTCGGCCATCACCTCGGCCACCGTCGTCCCGGTCACCTCAGCCTCCTGCTTCCTGGCCGCCTGGGCCTCCCGTCCGTCACGAGCGGGATTCAGCCTACGAGGGAAGTCATCGGTCGGCGGCCGCCGTCGCGTCGGATGTCGGAGCCCGCAGATCGGCGAGTACCTGTGCGTCCGTTCCCTCCAGGGCGGACCGTGCGCTGTGCCATCGGCGCAGGGCCGTGCGTTCGTCGCCGAGTGCGCTGAGGACGTGACCGAGCTCGTGCTCGGCGAGGCCCCGCCCAGACGGCTTTCGCGCTCCGCGTTCCAGTGCGCTCCGCCGGCCGCCATGACCTGGAGTGCCTCTTCGAAGCTCCGCAGGGCCCGGCCGGGCTCAGACTGCTGAGGCCGGCCCAGCTTGCGCAGATGACGACCACGGTCTCGACCGAGGGGAACCTGGCACGCCAGCGCTACGGCCTGGGGTTCATCGAGTACGAGACGACCTGCGGGATCAAGGTCTGGGGCCACTCCGGCGGTATCCACGGCTCCTCGACCCAGGCCTTCGGTACCAAGGACGGCCGGCACATGATCACGCTGAACTCCAACGGCGACTGGGTGGGTGGTGGCAAGAACGTGGTCTCGGCCGAGTTCTGCCGACCGGGCCCGGGGGCGCCCGCACTCGTACACTCGGAGCCGATGATGGTCAAAAGCCGACACGGGATTCCCGAGGTCCCCTTCGCCGCCCCGGCCGGCACTCCTGCCGGGGTCGAGGTCATGTCGTTGGCCGAACTGCGAAGGCGGGCACCCGGGGACGTCCTGGCCCGGCCGCAGCGCCCCGACTTCCACCACCTGGTGACCCTCACCTCGGGCGAGCTCCACCACACCGTGGACTTCACCGGGCATACCCTCCGGCCGGGCTCCTGGCTGTGGGTGCGCCCGGGGCAGGTGCAGCAGTGGGGTGACCTCACCACGGCCGAGGGCACGATGGTCCTGTTCCGGCAGGACGTCCTGGACGCCGCCACGGCGACGGCCGCCCGCCTCGACGACCCGCACGCGCCGGTCCTCAGCACCCCCGTCGCCGAGGACGCCGAGGCCCTCGACCTGGCAGCGGAGCACCTGCGCCGCGAGTTCGACGCGCTCGGCCACCTGCCCCTCGAGGTGCACATGGCGGCCCTGCGACACCTCCTGGCCGTCCTCGTGCTGCGGCTGGCCCATCTCACCGTCCCGGAAGGCACCCCCGCGCCTGCTCCCGACGAGACGTACATCCGCTTCCGCGACGCGGTCGAGCGGAACTTCACCCGCACCCGGCGGGTGGAGGACTACGCCGACCTGCTCGGGTACTCCGCCCGCACCCTCGCCCGGGCCACCCTCAACACCGCCGGAGTCAGCGCCAAGGAGTTCGTCGACCGCCGGGTCGTGCTCGAGGCCAAGCGGCAGTTGGCACACAGCGACCGCACCGCTGCCCAGATCTCGGACCGGCTCGGCTTCGCCAACGCCTCGCAGTTCAACAAGTACTTCACGCACCGGGTCGGAGAGTCACCGATCGACTTCCGCGACACGGTGCGGGGGCGCGCCCGTCAGCAGGCGCCCAGCGCGCGCCGGTAGGCCGTCTCGTCGTCCGCGCCGAAGACGGTGAGCACGATCCGGTCGAACCGTCCGGGGTGGGCGCCCAGCCAGTCGGTGACGGTGCGCAGGGCGACGGGGGCGGCCTCGTCCCTGGGGTAGCCGAAGACGCCGGTGCTCACCGCGCAGAGGGCGACGGTCCGGACGGTCTCCACCTCGGCGGCGAGGTCCAGACAGGAACGGTACGAGGAGGCCAGTGCCTCCGCGTCACCCGGGCTCGGCCGACCGTCGATCACCGGACCGACGGTGTGCAGGACGTACCGGGCCGGCAGGTGATAGCCCCGGGTGATCTTCGCGGTCCCGGTCGGCTCGGGGGAGCCCTGCAACGTCATGACGGTGGCGCAGTCGTCCCGGAGGCGGGGCCCGGCGGCGTTGTGGATGGCGTTGTCGATGCACGCGTGGAGGGGTTGGAAGCAGCCGAGCAGGGCGCTATTGGCGGCGTTGACGATCGCGTCCACCGCGAGGGTGGTGATGTCGCCCCGCCACAGTGCGACCGGGGACTCCGGTGCGATGGTGGGCAGTTGAGGTGCCGGCACGGTCGGTCGCAGGGCGCGCTCCGCGCCGAGCACCGCGTCCACCGCCTCCGCCGCACCGCCGGGCAGCGGGCCGGGAGCGCGGACGGTCAGCAGCGCGCGCAGCACCCTGCGAGCCGTCGTCGTGTCCACGTCCCCGAGATCCCGCAGCCCGAGCCGTACCGCGGCCGGATCGGTGGCGAGCAGCCCGAGCGCCGAGCGCACCTGCTCGGCCGGCCGGTCGGCGGGCGCCGCCGCTGGCCGGAAGGGTTGGTCCAGCGCGATCGCGGCACGGTAGGCGGCCAGAGGCAGCATCGGGATTCCTTGTCAGCGGGTCGGCATACCGCGCACGACGTCGGCGACGCTCGTGGCGGGACGTCCGGTGAGACGGGGAACGGCATCGCTGACACCGTCGAGCTGTCCGGCAGCGATGGCCGTGTACGTGGACACCCAGGCGTCGAGCTCCCACTGCGGGGCGCCGTAGGAGGCCCGGGAGGCGTACGCCTCCTCGACCGTCTCCGGGTGATAGGTGACCGTACGGCCCTGCACCTCGGACAGCACGGCCGCGGCCTCGGCCAGCGACAGGGACTCCGGTCCGGTCAGGTCGTAGACCGCACCGCCGTGCTCGGCCGGCCGGTTCAGGATCGCGGTGGCCGCGTCGGCGATGTCGTCCTGGGAGACGAACGCGGCCCGCCCCTGCCCGGCCGGGCCTCGGATGACACCGTCCGCACCGGTCAGATCGGGCACGAAGTCGGCGTAGATGTTGTCGCGCAGGAACGTGTACGCCAGCCCGGTGGCGCGGATGTGCTCCTCGGTGTGGAAGTGGTCGCGGGCCAGGGTGAACACGGCGTCGGGTGCCGCGCCGAAGAAGGAGACGTACACCAGGTGCCGTACGCCGGCCTCGACGGCGGCGTCCACGAAGGCCCGGTGCTGGGCGAGCCGGTCGGCGCTCTCGGAGGCGGACACCATGAGCACCGTCTCCGCGCCGGTCAGGCCGCGTACGACGGCCTCGTGGTCGTCGTAGCTCGCGCG
Source organism: Streptomyces sp. NPDC002817 (assembly GCF_053592055.1). Taxonomy (NCBI): domain Bacteria; kingdom Bacillati; phylum Actinomycetota; class Actinomycetes; order Kitasatosporales; family Streptomycetaceae; genus Streptomyces; species Streptomyces sp. NPDC002817. The sequence goes on along the minus strand of NZ_JBSFUY010000018.1, from coordinate 81,164 downwards.
GACGGGTGTCGCGCCGGGCAGCCGCGGCGCCCGCTCGGGGCTGCGCACCAGCAGCCGCTGCGGCACGTCCCGCTCGGCCAGGCGGCGGGCGACGCGCCCGCCGAGGCGGCCCGTGGCTCCGGTGACCACCACTGTCGACTCGGGCATGATCCAGATCACTTCCTTACACGGTCAGTGCGTTCAGGAGCCGGTCCGCCCCGAACGGCACGGACAGCGCACGGGCTCCTAGGTCGGCGGGGACGTCCGGGTGGACGGGGTTGACCCGTACCAGACGCGCCCCGGGGGTGTGGCGTACGAGATTCTCCATCGGCCACCGGATCACGCCCGGGGTATTGAATCCGGCGCCGAATTCCAGGACGAGCAGGCGGACATCGCCGGGCGCGTCGCCGAGCCACCCCGACAGCCGCTCTCCGGCCGCCATGTAGGCGCCGTCGGCGAACTCGGGGCCCGTGCGCACATTGGGGAAGACCTCGGCGCCGCAGTTCGGGCAGACGGGCAGGGCGGCCGGGTCGGTCACCCGTCCCGTGTCACGGTCGTACGCGGCGAGGATCCGGTCGAGAAACGGGCGGGAGTCCCACGTCTCCTGTGTGCACGGCACGGTGCACTGGAGCCGGCCGTAGTCGGCCCTGGGGCGTGAAGATCCGGTCCGCCTCGAAGCCGTTGCGGGCGAAGAGGGCGTCGACGTTGGACGTCATCACCCAGTGGTCGCGGTCCCCGACCAGCGAACGCAGCTCCCGGTAGAGGGGGTTGGGCTCGGTCCCGAAGCGGATGTCGTCGATGTGGACGGCCCAGTAGCCCCACATCATGTCGGCCGGCAGCGGCACGCCCAGCAGATAGCGGGAGCGCAGCCCGAGCCGGTACAGCGCCGGGAGGAGCTGCCGGAACCGCTCGGCGTCGCCGTAGTCGTATCCGGCCGCAGCGCTCAGCCCGGCGCCGGCCGTGACCAGTACGCGGTCGGCTTCGTCGAGCCAGGTACGGAGCGTGTCCGTCTCCCGCATGGCCTCCTCCTCCGGCTGGGTGTCCCGGCCCCATGGCAACGGCCGTCGGCCGAAGCGGAACGGCCGAATCCCAACGTAGGAGGAGGAAACGCACGCGACGGAGCCGGATCACGACTCTCGATGGTCAGAATCCGACAATCTACTCCCCGGAGGGTGCGGTCAGCGGTACACCCAGGGCCACCGGGGTGCCGAAATTGGGTGTGCCGTCCGCGTTCCAGGTGAACTTCTGCGCCCGGGTGGTCCGGTTCATGTCGCACCCACCGCTCGTGGAGTTGTTGGCGTGGTAGACGATCCAGTCCTCGGTGCCGTCGGGCGACTTGAAGAAGCCGTTGTGACCGGGGCCGTACACGCCGTTGGCGTTGGACCGCTGGAAGACCGGGTTCGGGGACTTGACCCAGGACGCGGAGTTCAGCGGGTCACCGCCGTTGTAGGTGAGCATGCCCAGCTTGTAGTCGGGTGTGGAGCAGTGACTGGCGGAGTAGACGATGAACGTCTTCCCGTTCCGCTGGAGGACCTCCGCGCCCTCGTTGACGGCGCCGCCCACCGTCTCCCAGCTGTAGGTCGGGGTGGACAGGATCCTGCGGGTGCCGCTCGCGGTCCACGGGTTCGACAGCGGCCGGATGAACATCGGCTGCGATCCGTTGTAGAAGGTGCCCAACAGATAGAGCTGGCCGTTGAGTTGAAGGATTCCCGGGTCCAGCTCCCAGGTGTTGTCCTGGGTCGGGTCGAGCAGATCGGCCTTGAAGCTGTACGGCCCCATCGGGTCGAGGCCGGCGCTCTCCAGGACGTGGATGCGCTGGGTGCCCAGGTCGTACGGCTCCCGTCCGGCCGTGTAGTAGAAGTACCAGCGCTTGCCGTTCGGGCCGTCGAGCAGATGGAACTCCGGCGCCCACATCGTGCCCGCCCCGTTGGGCCGGGTCAGATTGAAGATCACCTGGTCGGTGGCGGTGGCGAGACCGGCGAGCGTGTCGGCCTTGCGCATGGTGACCGTCGAGTTCCAGGTGGTCGTGGCGAGGTAGTAGTACCCGTCGTGGTACGTCAGCCAGGGGTCGGGCCCGTGCTGGGAGAGCGGGTTGGTGAACGTGCCGGGGGTCGTGCCGCCGCCGGTGAAGCCGGGCAGCTGCCACACCCTGCCGTTCGCGGTGGAGCACGGAAGCTGCACCAGGTTGGTGTTCGAGGCCGATGAACCACCGCTGGGAGCAACGCACTTGCCGGAGCCGACGGAGACCAGGTTGAACGTCTTGTCGGTACCGGCGACCGTCACCGGGACGAGCCGCCACTGCTGGTTCGTGCCGCTGTGGCAGGGCCACTGGATGATCGCCGCGTTGTCCGCCGTGGACGCGCCGTACACGTCGACGCACTGACCGGACTGGGTGGTGATGGCGTACGTGTCGCTGGTCCCGGAGACGGGCGTGTAGACGAGGTTCTGGTTGGCGCCGGACGAGCAGGTGGAGGCGCGCAGTTGGGTACCTGCCGAAGTCGAACTGCCAGGCAGGTCGATGCAGTTGGCGCCGTTCTGGTTCACGGCCGTCGAGGTGAACGTGACGGCGGCGGACGCGGGTGGTGCGACGAGGAGGGCTGCCGCCAGGGCGAGCAGGGCCAGGAGGAGTCCGGATCTGGTCACGGGCCGTACACCTTTGCTTCGAGGAGGCCGACGGAATTGGTGCCGTTGCTCGTGAGCAGCACCCGTAGTCGCGTGGTGCTCGTGGCGGTGAACGTGACGGTGTTGTACTGGTTCTTGGTCAGCGTGTACGCGCTCGCGCCGGGGACGTCGACGTAGGCGCTGCCGTTCCAGTACTGGAGCTTCCATGCGGACGGCATGTCGATGCCCTGGTCGTCGTCGAAGAAGTAGACGTCCGCCTTGTTGAGGCTTTTCGCGGCCGGCCAGGTCAGCTCGGCCCACTGCTGGCCGGTCTCCGGCCAGGTTCCCCAGCGCGGGTTCACCGTGTCGTTGGAGGACGGCGGGTCGATCCCGTCGTTGACCGCGGTGACGGACTCCCAGGGGGAGGTGTACGACGCGGTCGCGGTGGCGGATCCGGCCTGGTTGGACGGTGGCTGGACGCCGCCCCGGTTGAACACCTTCACCTCGGTCAGGCCCGTCTTGGCGCCGGAGGCATTGGTGGCCAGGACCCGGACGCGCTGGGCGCTGACCGCAGGGAACGTCACCAGGTTGTAGTTGGCGCGCGGGGCGGCCGGACTCTTGGTCTGGCTCGGCACGTTCACCCATGAACTGCCGTTGTAGTACTGGATGCTGTACGCCGACGGAGCCCGGTAGGTGGTGCTCGCCGGTCTGCTGTCCTTGAAGTACAGGCGTACCTCGTTGAGTGTGCGGGCGGTGCCGAGGTTCAGCTCGTACCAGTCCTGGCTGTTGGGCGAGGAGCCGGCGCCCCAGAAGGGCTCGTTGGTGGGGTAGCCGTCGACCGCGCCGGAGGCGGTGCTGCCGGACCCGGTGTGGGAGGCGGACACGGTCGCGCCGGAGGCCAGGTTGGTCAGGTCGGCGGTGAGGTCGACACCGGCCTTGGCGAGCATGTCGACCATCCGGGGACCGCTCTGCACGACCTGGTTGGGTGCCTTGAGACCCGAGACGGCCGTGTGGTGGGTGACCGTGCCGTTCGTGGTCACCTCGCCCGTGGCCGGGTCCCAGGTGAAGGGCACCAGGGTGCTGACGGTGGCGGCCCGGCTGCCGTTGACGTAGATCGAGTAGCCCTCAGGGATGCCGGGATAGCGGACCACGCCGTCGGCCGGGTCGTCCCAGACGATCGACAGGTCGGCGCCCCGGTAGCGGAGGTTGTTGACGGTGAAGTGGCTCCATCCGATGTCGATGGGGGAGAGCTCGACCTTGGCGTCGTTGCGCGGCCGCAGCCCGGCGACGTCCTCGATCACGGTCCAGTTGCCGCTGCCCAGGATGTTGTGGTGGATCCAGGAGCGGTAGTCGATCGAGCTGCCGTTCCAGTCCGCCCAGAACTCGTTGGCGTCGGGCCACTGGGTGTTGCCGCCGATGTACTGGGCCCAGGTGTTCCAGTACAGGAGCTTCTTGTAGTCGGTCGCGTTCATCCAGGAGTTGGGGTAGTTGCGCAGGACCGAGGAGTAGAGCCGGAACTGGACGGTGGAGTTGATGGTGGAGAAGTTGTTGGAGCCCGGGTTGCCGGCGTCGGCCGCGGCCTTCTTGTCGACCTGGTTGGCCGTGTAGAAGGGGAAGATCGGGTACTGGGCCGGGTCGTCGTACAGGCGCAACGCCTGCCTGTACGTGGCGGTGTTGGGCACCGCGCCGACCGAGAACGGGTAGTAGTTGTTGATCTCCTTCCAGGGCACCCACTCGTTCGTCGACTTCAACCGGTGCTCGAACAACTGCCGGTTCGGGTTCCACAGCACGTTGACGATCGCGTCCTTGATCTGGGTCGCGAGCGTACGCATCTCGGTGGCCTTCGCCGTGTTGCCGATCGCCTCGTAGGCCTGGGCCGCGGCGAGCGCGCCGCTGTACTGGTAGGCGGACTCGGCGCGGTCCATGTTGCCGGGCTTCCAGTGGAAGGAGACGGCGTCGGCGTCGTTGCCGGTCAGGGCGCCCCAGTCGTACTCGATCAGCTTGTTGTTGTCGTGGTCGTAGTAGGCGAGTTGGCCTTTGACGTCGCCCTCGGCGTAGCGGGCCAGGTTGGCGGCGATGCCGGGCTGGCCGCCGTGGATCTGGTAGCTCTTCCAGGCCGCCTCGGCGATGTACTGGGTGTAGCTGTTGGACCAGTTCTCCGGGTCGCCCGGGTTGTCGAGGAACCGGCCGCCCTTGGAGACCTGGCCGACGCTCAGCCAGTCCCCGTACGCGTAGGACGGGTCGCGCAGGTACTTGAGGTCGTCGATGTGCATCGGCTGGGTCAGCGCGATCGCGTTGTTGTAGCCGAGGACGCCCTCGGTCGAGGTCGGGAACTGGAAGGTCTGCCCCGGGATGTCGGCGTCGAGGTTGTTGAAGCGCATCAGCCACCAGCGGTAGTAGATGTTCTTCTTGATCGCCGGTTCGGGTACGTCGATGTAGGGCACGTTCTGCGCCCACCACTGGTTGTAGGCCCGGACATGGGTGGCGAAGGCGGTGGCATTGGAGTAGCCCGCGTAGGCGTTGTACTCCGTGAGCGAGGCCGGGATCTCGTCGGTGACGAAGCCCATCACGACCTTCGCGGTAACCGTGGCTCCGGCCGCGATGGTCACCGAGCGGTTGAGGCCACCACTGGAGACGCTGAAGCCGTCGCCGGTGAGCCGGGGGCGCAGCGTGGTCAGGTTGTTGTACGCGTTGACCTGGCCGGTCAGCTCACTGCCGCTGCCCGTGGTGGCGTACGGCGACGTCGCCCGCAGCTGGAGGGTGGTGGAGCCGCTGCCGTTGTTCTTGATCGACAGGTTCGTCACCGCGACGTTGTTGTCGGTGATGAACTTGGTCTGGGTGACCGCGACCGACCCGCTGGAGTGCACGCTCCTCCAGTGGCTCGGCGCCTGCCACCGCTGGGAGACCTGTTCGGTGAAGGTGCCCGGGCTGATCGCGACGCTGTAGGCGCTCTGGTCGTTGACGCTCTCCCAGTAGGCGACGTTGCCGCCGAAACCGAGCACCGCGGGGTTGTGGGTCTTCATGAACAGGGCACGCCCCCGGCTCATCAGCCAGGGGCCGGCCGGGTCGTCGCCGGAGCGGGCCAGCAGCCGGTCCATCCAGAAGTCGGTGCCCGAACTCTCGGCGTCGTAGATCGCCTTCATCATGTCGCCGGGCGTGTGGGCGACGGGCGGGGCCGGGATCGCGGGGCCGCTGAAGGCGGGGAAGCCGATGGTCTGGGCGGCGCGAGCGGGGGTGGCGGTGAGGACGGAACAGACGAGGAGCGCCAGGACGATCAGGAGGCGCTGTAAGACGGGCTCGGTTCGTCTTCGCATCGGATGCTCCCCTTGGCTGAAAAGACCTAAAAGGTTTTCGCAACGTAGGAGCGAGCTGATGGAGTGTCAAGGGAGCTCGGAGAGGCTTGAGTTGGCGGACCGTACGGTTCAGGACAGTGGGGCTGTGGAGCCTCGGATCACCACCCGGCAGGGGAGCGCCTCGATGCCGGAGTGCGTCGCACCGCCGATCGCGCCGAACAGCGCCTGCGCCGCCGCCCGGCCGACCTGCTCCAGGTTCATGTCGACGCTGGTGAGCAGCGGGCGGGAACCGGACGTCAGGACCTGCCAGTTGTCGAAGCCCATGACCGCCACGTCCTCCGGCACCCGCTGGCCACGCTCGCGCAGCACGTCCATGACCCCCCGGGCGATCTGATCGCTGCCGCACAGCACGGCGTCCACATCAGGATGCCGGTCCAGCAGCAGTGCCGTGGCCGCCCGGCCCCACCCCTCCGACCAGGCGCCGAACCGCGGCTCGCCGACCGGGACGACACCGGCGTCGGCGAGCGCGGCCCGCGCGCCCTCGGCCCGGTCGTGCGCGGCGGCGTAGCCGGGATCCCCGGTGATGTGGGCGATCCTGGTGCGGCCGCAGGCCAGCAGGTGCTGCACCGCGATCCGGCCCGCGTCGACGTTGTCGGGGACGATGGACAGGTCCGCCGGATCGTTCGACGGCGCATACGCGTAGACCACGGGAACGGCCAGGTCACGGCCGAGTGAGGGCCGGGGATCGGTCCGGCTGCCCACCACGATGAGACCGTCCACCCGACGCCCGAGCAGCGCGCGGACATGGTGCTGCTCGCGGATCGCGTCCCCCCGGGCGTCGCACAGGAACACCGCCACCTCGCCCGCCCCGAAGGCGTCCTCGGCGCCCATCAGTATCGGGATGCTGAACCGGCCCTCCAGATCACTGGTGAGCAGACCCACCGTCCCCGTCCGCCCGGCGAGCAGACCGCGGGCCAGCTGGTTGGGGCGGAACGACAGTCGCTCGGCGGCCTCGATCACCCGCTGCCGGGTCTCGGCGCGTACCTGGCTGCGCCCGTTGAGGGCCTTCGAGGCGGTGGCGACCGACACCCCCGCCAGCCGGGCGACGTCGCTGAGGGTGGCGGTGTGTGAACGAGCGGGGCCGGTGGCTGGTGTCATGCGTGTCTCCTGTCTCGCATCACGTCCGTAAACCGTACGCGAGAACTTTCGGCATGCACCTGAAAGTCCGTTCGTACGCGAGGGATTGACGGGCTTTCAGCTCGGCTCTAGCTTGGCGAAAGCCTTTTCGGCCTGTTTCTTCCCGGTGTTCGTCGCGGAGGGAGATCGTCATGGGGAGCCCCACCGGATCGCACGGACGTGTCCGCCGCCTCGTCACGGCCGCGGTCCTTCTCACCAGCCTGGGACTGGCCACGGCATGCGGGTCGGGCGACGGAGACTCGGACGACGGGGGAGGCGGGGGAGGAGGCGCGGCGGCGAAGGCCACCGGCGTCGACGACGGCGCCGAGCTGACGATGTGGACGCGCGCGGCGACCAGGCCGCAGAGCGAGGCCCTCGTCAAGGCGTACAACGCGAGCCACAAGAACCAGATCAAGCTCACCGTCATCCCCACCGACGACTACCAGGCCAAGGTCGGTGCCGCCGCAGGTTCCAAAGACCTGCCCGACCTGTTCGCCTCGGACGTCGTGTTCGTGCCCAACTACACCAGCAGCCGCCTCTTCGCCGACATCACCGACCGCATCGACGCCCTGCCCTTCGCCGACGACCTGGCCCAGTCGCACATCAAGGCCGGCACGTACGAGGACAAGAAGTACGTCGTGCCGCACACCCTCGACCTCTCGGTGCTCTTCTACAACAAGGACCTCTACCGCAAGGCGAAGCTCGACCCCGCGAAGCCGCCCACCACCCTGGCGGAGTGGGACGAGCAGGCCCGCGCCGTGGACAAGCTCGGCGGTGGCGTCAACGGCACGTTCTTCGGCGGCAATTGCGGCGGCTGCGGTGTCTTCACCTGGTGGCCGTCCATCTGGGCCGCCGGGGACGAGGCGCTGAACGCGGACGGCACCGCGGCGACGCTCGACTCCGCCACCGCGAAGAAGGTCTACGACACCTACCGCGGCTGGGTCGACGACGACATCGTGGCTCCCGGCGCCCGCGAGGAGACGGGCGCCACCTGGACCGGACTGTTCCCGAAGGGACAGATCGGCGTGATGCCGATGCCGTCGACCACCCTCGGTCTGATGCCGAAGAACCTCGACCTCGGGGTCGTGCCCATCCCCGGTCCCGACGGCGGCAAGGCCACCTTCGTCGGCGGTGACGCCATCGGCATCTCCGCCACCAGCAAGTCGGCCGACCAGGCCTGGAACTTCCTCGCCTGGTCCGTGGGCGACAAGGCACAGGTCGACGTGGTCGCCGCGCACAAGGACGTGGTGGCGCGCACCGACCTCGCGTCCAACAAGTACTCGGACGCGGACCCGCGCCTGGTCACCATCAACGAGCTCGTGGCGGACGGCCACACCCCGTACGCGCTGAAGTTCGGCCAGACCTTCAACGACCCCAACGGGCCCTGGCTGACCATGATGCGCAACGCCGTCTTCGGCGACGGGGGTTCCGTAGACAAGGACAACGACGAGGTGAGCGCCTCGCTGGCGGACTGAGCCCACCGAGCCGACCGACAGGAGAGCCATGCAGGTGAAGGCGCCCGACCGAGCGGCGGCCGAGCACCGGGTACGGCCGCAACGTCCGGCACGCCGACCCCGTACAGCCAAGTCCCTGTGGCGCTCCCGCACGGTCCAGGGACTCGGATACGCGGCACCCACGGCCGTGTTCGTCGCCGTCTTCTTCGTGTGGCCCCTGCTCCTGGTCGGCCGGATGTCCCTGAACGACTGGCCGCTCCTCGCGGGCGACCAGGGCCGTAACGCCCCCGAGAACTACACCGACATCACCGACAGCCCCCTGTTCTGGCCCGCCGTCCGCTTCACCCTCCTCTACACCGTGATCGTCACGGCCGTCCTCCTCGGACTCGCGCTCCTGCTGGCCCTGCTGGTCCAGGAGTCCCGCCCTGGCGCCGGCTTCTTCCGCACCGTCTACTTCCTGCCCGGCGCCCTCGGACTGGCCTCCGCCTCCCTGCTGTTCTGGGGCCTGTACAGCCCGACCACCGGACCGATCAGCAGCACCCTCGAACACCTGGGCCTGGTCGACGAACCGGTGTCCTTCCTCGGCACCTCGACCAACGCGCTGCTGTCGACGGTGTTCCTGGTGGTCTGGAAGTTCGCCGGGTTCTACATGCTGATCCTGCTCGTGGGTCTGCAACGCATCCCCCACGAGCTGTACGAGGCGGCCCGCATGGACGGCGCGAGCCGCGGCCAGATCTTCCGCCGCATCACCCTGCCGCTGCTGCGCCCGTCGCTCGCCCTGTCCCTCCTCCTCTGTGTCACCGGATCGCTGCTCGCCTTCGACCAGTTCTTCGTCCTCACCAAGGGCGGCCCGGACAACAGCACCGTCACCATCGTGCAGTTGATCTACCGCGAGGCGTTCCAGCGGCTCGACCTCGGCACCGCGGCGGCCCTGTCGATCATCGTGCTGGGAGCACTGGTGCTCCTCAACGTCCTGCAGTTCCGCGGCCTGCACCGCGCCGACGAGTCGTAGGAAGGTGGGACCCGCCATGCTCGACCGAACCCAGGTCCTCGGCCGGACGCCGTACTACGTCGTCGCCGGAGGACTGGCCGTCATCTTCCTGTTCCCCCTGGTGTGGAACGGCTGGGCCTCGGTCAGTGAACAGCCCGGCACCGCACAGGACTCCGGCTACGGTTTCGGCAACTACCGCACCCTGCTCGACTACGACGCCGGCCTGTGGCAGTACCTCCTCAACAGCACCGTCGTCTCGGCGCTCACCGTGGCCCTGACCCTCGGGGTGTCCCTGCTCGGCGGCTACGCCTTCGCCCGTTTCCGGTTCCCGGGCAAGAACCTGCTGTTCCTGCTGACCCTGGCCATCCTCATGGTTCCGTACGCCACGCTCCTCATCCCGCTCTACGTGCTGCTCGGCAGGCTCCATCTGCAGAACTCGCTGATCGGGCTGAGCCTGGTGCTGGCCATGTTCCAGCTGCCGTTCGCCACCTTCATGATGCGGATCTCCTTCGAGGCGGTACCGCGCGAACTGGAGGAGTCGGCCCTCGTCGACGGCTGCGGCACGGCGGGCGCACTGCGCCGGGTCCTGCTCCCGGCGGTGCGGCCGGGGCTGATCACCGTGGGACTGTTCGCCTTCCTCGCCGCCTGGAACGACTTCATCGCACCCCTGATCCTCATCTCCGACAGCGAGAAGGCACCCCTGCCGCTGGCCGTGGCCAATCTGCGGCAACAGAGCATGGGCGCGGTCGACTACGGCGCCACCGAGGCGGGGGTCGTGGTCCTCGCCGTGCCGTGTCTCCTCGTATTCCTGCTGCTGCAACGCCATTACGTGCGGGGCTTCATGTCGGGCGCCCTCAAGGGCTGAGTCCGACGTCCTCAAGGGCTGAAAGGACGAAACGAAGGCATGAACAAGGAGCTGTCCACTGTCCTGCCCGTGGCACCGACCCGGGGACGGTTACGCCCGCTCGGCCTCGACGAGGTCAGGATCACCGGTGGTTTCTGGGCCGGACGCCGGCATGTCAACGCGACGGTCAGCCTCGACCACTGCCACGACTGGATGGAACGCGTCGGCTGGACCGGCAACTTCCGTGCCGCGGTCGAGGGACGCATCCAACACGACCGGCGCGGACGGGAGTTCGCCGACTCCGACGTCTACAAGCTCCTGGAGGCCATGTCCTGGGAGACCGGATACGACATCGACCCCGCCCTCACCGAGGCCATCGCAGCCGCCCAGGAACCGGACGGCTATCTCAACACCGCCTACGGTCGGCCCGGCCAGCAGCCCCGCTACAGCGACCTCGCATGGGGTCACGAGCTGTACTGCTACGGGCACTTGATCCAGGCGGGTGTGGCCCAGGCCAGGGCGCGCGGCGAGGGCGAGCTGACGAAGATCGCCCGCCGCGCCGCCGACCATGTGTGCGCCCTCTTCGACGCCAAAGGCACCCAGGGTGTCTGCGGGCACCCGGAGATCGAGACGGCCCTGGTCGAACTGGCCCGGCTCACCGGCGAGCAGCGCTACCTCGACCAGGCCGCGCTGTTCATCGACCGCAGGGGCCAAGGCACCCTCGGTGACGGCGAGTTCGGCCGCGCCTACCACCAGGACGACATGCCCGTGCGGAAGGCGACCGTCCTGCGCGGCCACGCCGTCCGCGCCCTCTACCTCGCCGCCGGTGCCGTCGACGTGGCCGTGGAGACCGGGGACGAGGACCTGCTCGGCGCCGTCGTACGACAGTGGGAGACCGCGGTCGCCCGGCGCACCTATCTCACCGGCGGCATGGGCTCGCACCACCGCGACGAGTCCTTCGGCGACGACTTCGTCCTCCCGCCCGACCGCGCCTACTCCGAGACCTGCGCAGGCGTCGCCTCCGTCATGCTCAGCTGGCGCCTCCTCCTCGCCACCGGCGAGCCCCGCTTCGCCGACCTGGCCGAGCGGACCCTGTTCAACGTGGTCGCGACCTCCCCGGCCGAGGACGGCCGGTCCTTCTTCTACTCCAACACCCTGCACCGGCGCCGCCGCGGCACCGTGCCCGCGGCCGACGTCCAGATACCGCGCGCCGAGTCGAGCCTGCGCGCACCCTGGTTCGCGGTGTCCTGCTGCCCGCCGAACGTGGCACGGACGCTGGCCCTGCTGCCCGGATACCTGGCGACGACCGACGACCACGGCCTCCAGCTCCACCAGTACGCCGACGCCGAGATCACCACAGGCGGCATCGCGCTGCGGATCCGTACCGACTACCCCTCGGACGGACGCGTGACCGTACGCGTCGCCCGCTCGCCCGACCACCCGTGGACCCTGTCGCTGCGCGTCCCCGCGTGGGCGGAGGGCGCCACCGCATGGCTCGTCGACCCGGACGGGGGCCGTCGTGCGGTCGCCCCGGGCACGGCCGAGGTCACCCGCGTCTTCCGGCCCGGCGACGAGACAGTCCTCGAACTGCCCGTACGACCTCGCTGGCTCGGTGCCGACCCGCGCGTCGACGCGATACGCGGCACCGCGGCCGTCCAGCGCGGACCGCTGGTGTACTGCGCCGAGTCCGTGGACCTGCCGCACGGCCACGAGGTCGACGCGCTGCGCGTGGATCCGTCCGCCCCGCCGGAGGGGAGGGCGGACGGATCCGTCGTGGTCGCGGGCGAGATCGGCGCTCCGGAGGACAGGCCATGGCCGTACCCGCCGTACGACGCCCCGCCGACGGCCGGCGACCGCACGGGCATCGTCCTGGCCCCCTATCACTCCTGGGCGAACCGGGGACCTTCGACGATGCGCGTGTGGCTGCCGACCGTGGACTCAGCGTCGTAGGAGCGTGAGGCGGTACGTCGTCGTCCGTGACCCGTCCTCGCTGGTCACGGTGACCACGGCGCGCCCTCGGCTCCGCTCGACGTCGACCGTCGCGTAGGGGTCGCGGGCCGTCGCCGTGACCACCGCGTGGTGCGGATCGGCGGTCCGGACCCGGTAGTCGGTCGTACCGGGGGCGAAGTCCGCGACCGGCACGCCGGCCACCTCGATCGACGCGGCGGCCGCGTCCGGGGAGACGCCGGGAGACTTGGCGTACACCTCGACCTCGCTCATCGTGATGTAGCCGCCGGACCGGGCGGTCATGACCAGCCGCACCCCGGTCGCCGGGCCCGCCTCGATCGGCACGTCGACCACCGGCGTGCCCTCGGTCCCGACCGTGATCTCCTCGCTCGCGTCGGCCCAGGTGCCGTCCGCCGCGCCGCGCACCTGCGCCTTGAGGCTCGCCGGGAAGGAGACGTTGCTCCCGTCCCGGTAGAAGTGCGCCACGACCCGGTCGAGGTCGCGTGCCGTCGGGAGGGTGAAGGTGATCGTGTCGGACGGGTTCTTGGTGCCGGATCGCCAGTTGGACCAGCCCTTGTCGGTGGTGTCGCCGTTGCGCAGGCGCTCGGCGGAGTAGCCGCTCTCGGTGTACGTGGCCGCGACCGAGACGCCGGCGTCCGACGCGATGTCGGTCTGCGTCGGCTCGGTGACCTGCACGCGCACCGACGCGTCGACCGTGCTGCCGTCCACCACCCGGGCGGAACCGCGCAGGGTCACCACGCCGGCCTCGGCGAACGCGCCCTCGGGGGCCGCGTCCCAGGTCACCGGAAGGTCGGTGCGGCCGCCGTTGGCTCCGACGCCGACGACCGTGTCCGGCAGGCCGGGACTGCCGCCGACATAGGTCTTGGCGCGGCCGGGCACCGTCGAGGCGATGGTGTCGACGGTGACGACCGCCTTGGCGCGGATCTTCCGACCGAGCGGATCGGTCGCCGTGCCCTTGACCCGTACCGTGCCCGGATCGGCCCACGCGTCGTCCGACGGCGGGTCCCAGACGACCGGCAGCGCGCCACGGGCACCGTCCCGGTAGACCGGCGTCACCGTCTCCGGGAGCACAGGTGTCCGACCGGGCACGGTGAACGCCTCGGCCTTCTCGGTGCGCAGCACGGTCTCGTCGCCCACCGTCCAGCGCTGGTTCGCCGCCGAGGTCGGGGTGTACGTCGACACCTTGGCGCCGTCCGCCGACGACTGTCCGCCGACGTCGAGCAGCCGGCCGGTGGCGGCGTTGACGAACGTCCACGTGTCGTCGCCGGTCGTCGACAGGATCCACTGGGCGGCGTCGCTGTCCGACGGATCCTCCAGAACGGCCTGGTTCTCACGTACGGCGAGCTGCTTGCCGCTGGTGGCACTGGTGAGGGCGTAGCGCTCGCGATGGTCGGTGCCGGGCGTCAACTGACGTACGGACCAGAGCTGTCGGGCGCTGCTCGCGTCGTTCGTGCGGATGACGACGCCGGTGCCGTCGTCCGAGGGGACGAGCGACTTGCCGCTCTGTGTGCCCTCGAGCCGGTAGACATGGCCGGGCTGGACGAGCGCGGCGTCCTTCGCGACGCCGCTGACGCCCTTGACGAGGAAGCTGGTGACCGACTTCGCGGGGACGGTGAGGGTGGCCGACCGGTCGGTGACACGGACCGGGGTGCCCTGGACGAGGGCGCCGTCCGTGCTGGTCACCACGGGGGTGACGGTGGCGCCTCGGGTGACCTTGCCGAAGCGGGACAGGTCGAGGGTCACGGAACGGGCGGTCGTACCGCCGTTGACGTGCACCACCGTCGCGGAGCGGCCGGACTCGCCGACGGCGGCGACGCTGGAGGTGTCGTCGACCTTCACGAAGCGGTCGCCGGGGCGGATGTAGTGGGTGAAGTTCCGGATGGTGTGGAACTTCGAGTTGGCCTGGATCGGGCAGCTCTCCAGGGTGTCCTCGTCCGTGCAGTTGAACGGGACATGGATGCTGCCCCAGTTCTTGCCGGCGGCGGCCTGCGGGATGGAGTCCTCGATGGGCTGCCAGAACACCCAGGCGGAGGGCTCCAGTTCACGCATGTCGTCGACCATGCGGGTGGCGATGCCGAGGCCCGGTTCCATGCTGGTGAAGTCGGTGCCGGTGCCCCAGGTGCCCTCGACCTCGCTCATCCACAGCTTCTTGTCCGCGCCCTTGGCGATGTCGCGGGCGCTGGTGCGCTGGCCGGTGCCGTAGGTGTGCACGTTGAGCTGGTCGACGGCGGCCCGGGCCTCGGGGGTGTAGGCGTTCCAGTTGGTCGTGAAGATGCCGGGGTTGGTCTCGTCCATCGCGGAGACCTCGGCCTTGGTCGTCGCGCCCTCGAGGGCCTTGTCCAGGGCGAGGATCACCTTCTGCTGGAGGGCGGGCCCGGCGTGCGCGCCTTCCTGCCGGCCGCCCGTGGGCCGGCCGTTGGCGCCCAACTGGGTTCCCCAGTAGGAGGTGTTGGGCTCGTTGAGCGGGTCGATGGTGTCGAAGGTGATGCCGTGTTCCTTCTCCATCTCCTCGCTCACACGGACGAGGTAGGCGGCGAAGTCGTCGACGCGGTCGGCACGGATCTGGTCGGCGCCGGAGTCGAAGCCGCCGGACACGTACCCGCTGACCGTCTGGAACCAGGGCGGCGAGTTGCTGAACGCCTCCCATGTGGTGACCTTGTCCTTGACCTGGTCCACCCACCACCGCTGGTTCGCGTCGGCGTTCCAGTCCCAGTGGTCCGCGTTGTTCGGGTCCCACCAGTCCATGTCCTTCTGGGTGGTGCCCTCGGGCGCCTTCCAGAAGCCCTCCATGGTCGCGCCGGCCTTCATGTAGTCCTTGCGGACGTCGGGGGCGTTGCCGCCACCGATGTTGTAGCGCGCGATGTTGAGGGCCAGCCCGTCCTCGCCGAACAGCATGTCGACGAGCTGTCTTCGGATCGGCTCCGGATAGCCGCCCGTGGCGTTGGCGAACCACACGAGACTCGTCCCCCAACCCTCGAACTCCTGCTGCTGGTACGACGGATCGACCCGTACCGTCACCGAGCTGAGGGGTGCCGTGTCCGCGGCGGTGGCGGGGGTGGCGGTGACGAGTCCTGCGGCGAGTGTGAGGGGGATGGCCGGCGTCAAGACCCGGACGATGCGGCGTCGGCTGGACACGGAGCTCCCTTCCGGAGCACGGAGAGATACAAGCACGGAGAAGCACAGAATCAACCAGAAGCGATCAGGCTCAAGGCATGCTCATAGACGAAAATGAACACGTCAAGACATCGCGCACGCCGGACAGCCATCAGGTCAAGCGTCCCGGACTATTGACTCGTAACTCGCCAGTAGCGATCCTCGTCGAACAGATTGCGCCGGTCATGACAAACTCATGGGGCGCCGACCGAGGGGCGTGGTATCGACCATGACTCGATGTTCGTATCGCAGGCGCAAAGACGTGACCGTCGTGTCGCTGCTCCTCTTCGTCCTGGCCATCGCCCTCGGCCCCACGCCGAGTTCGGCGGCCGCGAGCGACTGGTGGAACCCGAGCGCGCGTCCCACGCCGGACTCCCGGATCAACGTCACCGGCGAGCCGTTCACTGGCACCAACTCCGCAGGTGAGGTACGCGGGTTCGTCGACGCGCACAACCACCTGTTCTCCAACGAGGCCTTCGGCGGCCGGCTGATCTGCGGCAAGGTGTTCTCCACCGCGGGCGTCGCCGATGCGCTCAAGGACTGCCCCGAGCACTACCCGGACGGCACGCTCGCGATCTTCGACTACATCACCCACGGCGGCGACGGCAAGCACGACCCGGTCGGCTGGCCGACGTTCAAGGACTGGCCGGCGTACGACTCGATGACCCATCAGGCCAACTACTACGCCTGGATCGAGCGCGCCTGGCGCGGCGGGCAGCGGGTGCTCGTCAACGACCTCGTCACCAACGGCGTGATCTGCTCCGTCTACCCGTTCAAGGACCGCAGTTGTGACGAGATGACCTCGATCCGACTGCAGGCCAAGCTGACCTACCAGCTCCAGGACTACGTCGACGCGATGTACGGCGGCGCGGGCAAGGGCTGGTTCCGGATCGTCACCGACACCGCGCAGGCCCGCCAGGTCATCCAGCAGGGCAAACTCGCCGTGATCCTGGGCGTCGAGACCTCCGAGCCGTTCGGTTGCAAGCAGATCCTCGACATCGCCCAGTGCAGCAAGGCGGACATCGACAAGGGGCTCGACGAGCTCTACGACCTCGGTGTGCGCAGCATGTTCCTGTGCCACAAGTTCGACAACGCCCTGTGCGGCGTCCGCTTCGACGAGGGCGGCCTCGGAACGGCCATCAACGTGGGCCAGTTCCTGTCGACCGGCACCTTCTGGAAGACCGAGAAGTGCACGGGCCCCCAGCACGACAACCCCATCGGTACGGCCGCGTCCGAGGCGGAGGCGGATCTGCCGGCGGGCACCGATGTCCCGGAGTACGACGAGAACGCCCAGTGCAACGTCCGCGGGCTCACCGACCTCGGTGAGTACGCCGTCCAGGGCATGATGAAACGCAAGATGATGCTCGAGATCGACCACATGAGCGTCAAGGCGACCGGCCAGGTCCTCGACATGTTCGAGGCCGCCTCCTACCCCGGCGTGCTCTCCTCGCACAGCTGGATGGACCTCAACTGGACCGAGCGGGTCTACTCCCTCGGCGGTTTCGTCGCCCAGTACATGCACAGCTCCCAGGAGTTCAGCGAGGAGGCCGAGCGGACCGATGCCCTGCGGGCCAAGTACGACGTCGGCTACGGCTACGGCACCGACTTCAACGGCATCGGCGACCACCCCGCCCCGCGCGGCTCGGACGCGGCCCAGGGAGTGACGTACCCCTTCAAGAGCGTGGACGGCGGCTCGGTCATCGACCGGCAGACGACCGGGCAGCGCACCTTCGACTTCAACACCGACGGTGCGGCCCACGTCGGCATGATCCCCGACTGGATCGAGGACATCCGGCTCGTCGGCGGCCAGGGTGTGGTGGACGATCTCTTCCGGGGCGCAGAGTCCTACCTCGACACCTGGGGCGCCTCCGAGCAGCACCAGGCCGGCGTCAACCTGGCCAAGGGGCGTACCGCGACCGCGAGTTCGTCCGAGTCCAACCCGTTCACCAGCTACCAGCCGGTGCGGGCCGTGGACGGCGACGGCGACAGCCGCTGGGCCAGCGACTGGAGCGACGACCAGTGGTGGCAGGTCGACCTCGGCTCCACCAACCTGGTCTCGCGCGTGACGCTCGACTGGGAGCGCGCGTACGGGAAGTCGTATCGCATCGAACTCTCCACGGACGGCACCAACTGGCAGACCGCCTGGTCCACCACCTCCGGCGACGGCGGCCTGGACACGGCCAAGTTCACCGGCACACCGGCCCGTTACGTCCGTGTCCACGGCCTCGACCGCGGCACCGACTGGGGATACTCGCTCCACGAGGTCGGCGTGAACAGCGCCTGACGAGCACGGGGGAGCCGCACATGGCACGGATGCCGTCGACCGAACGGCGTCGGCAACTGACGGAAGCGGCGATCAGGGCGATGGCCCGGGACGGCGTGGCCAAGACCACGACCCGGTCCATCGCCGCCGAGGCGGGCGTCTCCCTGAGCGTCTTCCACTACTGCTTCGATTCCAAGCAGGAACTGATCGAGTCCGTCATCACCACCATCACCGACCACTATGTGACCATCGTGAAGGAGGCACTCAAGCCCCGGGACACGCTCGAGGAGACCGTCCGGGCCGGCTTCCAGGCGTACTGGGACCATGTGCGCGCACACCCCGACGAGCACATGCTGACCTACGAACTCACCCAGTACGCCCTGCGTGAGCCGGGGTTCGAGCAGCTGGCGCGGCGGCAGTACGAACTGTACGGCGAGCTCTACACCGAGCTCATCGAGCAGCTGTGCCAGGACATCGACTTCCGACTCCGGGTGCCCGTCTCCGCGTTGGCCCGCTATCTGGCCGCCATGACCGACGGGCTCACCCTCAACTACCTGGTACTCGGCGACGAGGGAGCCTGGACCGACATCCTCGACACCGTCACCGCCCACATCGCGGGGCTGGTGACGGCGGAGGGCTAGGCCTTGAGCGGGTTGGACCTCTCGGCGGCCAGCAGGTACCAGGCGGTGGCGCCGGTGTGCCGGTACGGGTAGTAGCCGAACCCGAAACCGGTGTCGAGCGGGCTGCTCGCCGACACGACCCCGGACCTGGCGGCCACCGCCCCGCCGCCGAAGGTCTGGTCGGCGCCCAGCAGATCCTGGGCCCGCTCGATGGAGGCGATCAGACGCCGGGCGCGCTTCTCGTCCCCGGAGTCCTGGCGGTGGCGCAGGGCGAGCGCCAGATGGGCCGTGCCCTCGAACCACACTCCGTTGCGGTCCGGCCGGGGCTGGCCGTCGGCGATCGGGGCACCCTCGTTCGCCAGCAGGCTCGCGGAGCTGAAGGTGACGCCCTCGTACGACTGGCCCGCGGGGACCGTGCTGTTGGGGCGCTCGGGCGTGTCCAGAACGGCCAGTTCGGTGGCGGCCCAGTCCAACGAGCGGCCGTACACGGGAGAGTTGAGGGCGAGGTGCGTCCAGGTCTGGGTGTCCTCGGGGATCGGCGACTTGTTGATCGTCACGCCGTCGTTGGTGCCGGTGTAGAAGAAGCCCCCGTCCGGCTCCCACATCTTCTTGACGAACGCCCCGGCGACCGAACGCCGTTCCCGCCACACCCGGTCCCCGGTGAGCCGGGCGAGCTGACCGAACAGGCCGATCAGATCGGTGTTGTGCTCGGTCGAGGTGAACGGGAGCTTCTTGTTCGCCCCGTCGACCCCGAACTTGAAACCGCCGAGCGGTTCGTCGGTGCGCCCGATGTGGTCGATCCACTCGCCGATCCGCACGGCACCGGCGAGGAAGCGGCGCTCCCCGGTCCGCCGGGCCAGCGCGGCGAGGGCGATGCCGGCCCAGGCCATGTCGCCCACGGCGGTACCGGTGAAGCCGAACTGCCAACCCATGTTGGCCTTTCCGTCCGCCCGCACGAACCCGTCGGGCTGGAGGGTGCCGTCGTAGAAGGTGTACGGCCCCACGTTGTAGGCCTGCCGGAGTCGGCCGTCGTCGTGGTCGGGATCGTTGGCCTGTGCGTACAGGAAGGCGTCGCCGAGTGCCGTCGCGCGGGATCTGCCGGCCTTGGTGTCGCCGGCCAGGTTCGCCAGGATCGCGAGGGCGTTGTCGTAGGTGAACGCCGTGCTGAACAGGCCGGCCTGGTCGGTGTAGCTCTGGGCGAGGCGGATCGTGCCGTGGTCCGGGTAGGCGTCCATGGCGGCGGCGAGGAAGGCCTGGGCCCGGCTCCGGGCGGAGGCCGTGGCCCGGTCCGCCGCGCGGGCGGTGCCCGAACCGGCGGCGAGGAGGACCGCGGCACCGAGTCCGGTTCCGATGAGTGCGCGGCGATTGAACGCGGGGCGGCCTTGGCTGCCGGTCATGGATCTCCTCGAGTCGAAGGGGCGGGCGCGTTTGAGAGCGCTCTCAGGAGTGCGCGCTCATTCTGCTGTCGCCTCAGGTCCGGGTCAACGGCTGGGAGAGGTGGAGCAGTTGGGGTGTCAGCTCCGCGGACCGTCGCTGTTCGGGGGACGGGATGCTCCGGGCGCCAGGGGATCGGGGGGTTGGACGGCCGGCGGGCCCGCCGCACCGGAGCGGAGCCGCTCGAAGACGAGGTCGAACGTGAAGCCCGCGGTGAAGCCGAGCGGGATGGTGAAGAACAGGAGACGGCGTACGTCCAGGTCGTCGAGGAGAGCGGGGACGGTCAGCAGCTGGGAAGCGAAGTAGAGCAGGACGGAGACCAGCCCGGCACCCAGGCCCCGTACCGCGGCCCGCCCCCAACGCACGTCGCTCTCGAAGGAGTTGCGGAGGATGGCCCCCGCGGCGGAGGCCACCAGCGGTGCGCCCACCAGGACCAGCAGATCCAGGGCGCCCGCCTGCCGCGACTGCTCGGCTGTCACCAGCGCCGCGAGAGAGGCCAGCATGCACACGGCGGCCACGGTGAGCCCCCGGGCCGAACGCCGTGCCGCCGTACGCTCTCCCTGTGCGCGCTCCGCGATGTTCTGCAGCCTGCGCTCGCGCTGCCGCAGGAGACAGGCGATCAGACGTGCGGCGGACACCGAGGACCAGTTGTCGCCCATCAGGCGGATGTCCGAGTCGTCCGCGTCGTTGCGGACCTTGTCGAAGTTGATCCACACCTGGCCGGCGCCGCCGCCGAACGCCGCCACCGACACCAACGGCAGACGCTGTGCCAGGGCGATGATCCCGGCCACCCGGGTGGACTGGCCCCCACCCATGAGCAGCACACCGTCGCAGGTCAGGAGGGTGTGGTAGAAGGCGACTTCCCATTCGCCGCTGCTGTCGCGGAGGATCTCCATACGGACATGGGCATCCGGCGGCAGAGCGAAGTCGACATCGCTGTGGCGTGGCGGGAAGGCCGCCACCCGGCCCGGCTCCGCCTCGGTGCAGGCGTCCGCGTATCCGGCCACGACGTCCGTCTCGATGTACTCGGGGCTGCTGGAGAAGACGGCCAGATCGCAGCCGGCCCGTGCGAGTTCCCTGCCCAGCTGCCGGCAGGCCTCGGGAGCGAGATCGGCGGACCTGAGGGGATGGGTGAAGGAGCGGTGGGGGTCGGTGCTGCCGATGACGGCTATGAGCGGACGCGCGGAGTGCGGCGAAGTCATGCACCAGTCTAGGCAGTTGGCCGCTATTCTCCTCGACCGGTTCTGCTCGGTTTCACCGGATTTCTTGGCGTTCGGGGTGTAGCCGGGGGCGTGCGGGGGGATAGGTGAGCCGACGGTGGGGAGAAGTGATGGCGGGCGTCAGCCGAATACCGGCCTACTTCAGTCACAGCTACTGGGCCGAGGACCGCGAGCTGAACGAGCACTTCTGGAAACTCTTCTGGGACGCGGGCTTCACCTTCGCGGTCGACCCCAAGACGAATCCCCTGTCTCCCACCCATCTCGAACTGATGATGGATCAGAGTGCCTGCTTCGTCGGTGTGGTGACGCATCGCCAGGAAGAGCGTTGGTACCGTGCCTCACCCTTCATGGTGTACGAACACGACTTGGCCCTACAAGCGAGGAAGCCAAGGCTCGTGTTCATGGAGTCAGGGGTGTCGGCGGGCTTCTTCCCGGCCGCTGACGAGGAGCGCGTGGCGTTCAATCGCCGTCAACTGCCGGACGCGGACAGGGTGAAGTCCGCCATCGGACGCCTGGCCGGGCGGAGCGGGCCGGCCGATGACGCCACCCGAGGCCTCCTCGGCACGGTCGGACTGATCCTGCCCGACGACTCCGCCTACCGCGCCGCCGAACCGCACATACGGCGGGCGGTCGAGGACGTCGGATACCGGGCTCGCACGATCAGCCTGGAGTTCCGGGACTCGTTCGAGTTCCTGCTCGCCGTCGACGAATGCGACTTCATCGTGGTCGACGTCGCCTCCCCGTTCGCGGAGCCCTGGGTCTTCCCCCAGCTCAGTGGACGCTTCAGGCCTACGCTCAAGCTCATCCACGAACCCCCGGACGGGCGCTACCAACCCCAGCCGTCGAAACTGCTGAGCGGAGAGGCTCTGCGGGCGGCCGAACCGGCGGACCGCATCGCCGTCCACTGGAGCGACCCGGAGGACCTCGCCGACCGGTTACGGGACTTGGTGGCCCGGTTCTACCAACCTCGGCTGGAGTTCGAGACCTACGACGAGGGCGTCGGATACTTCCACAGCCTCGGGCGGGCGCAGGGCAGCGTCTTCTTGAGCAACGCACGCGGCGACGACTCGCTCGCCCAACGAGTCGGCCGCAGCCTCGAACTGCACAACCTCTCGTACTTCCACTACCTGCGCCGCAACACCATCGAACTCGGCGCGGACTGGCGCAGCCAGCTGTACGCGAACGTCGCCGCGTGCCGGCTGTTCCTGCCGCTCATCAGCCAGCACTACTGGGCGAGCGAGTACTGCCGGGAGGAGTACAACATCGCCGAACGGCTGCGCGCCGACGGCCGGTTGGTCATCCTGCCCTACTTCCTGGGGCCGGGCGTGGCACGGCAGGTCACCTTTCAGGGGCGCGCCATCGGTCACCTCTCCCAGGACGAACAGGTCGCGGTCATCAGCAACGACGTGGACAACGAGTTCGTCGAGCGCCGCAGACTGGAGGAACGCGGCGGCACACCGGGGGAGTCGGCCGCCGCGCCCGGACGCCGGTGCGACATCGCGATCGTCACGCTGCTGCCCGAGGCCCACGACGCACTGCGCCGGCATCTGGAGACCTCCGGCTCGCTCACGGAGACCGAGCGGCACGGCACCGGATGCGAGTGGATCCGTACCAGCATCGAAGCGGTGGGCCGCAGCAGCGCCTACGAGGTGGTCGTGGCACAGCCCTGCGGAGGCCCGGACGGCGTCGCCAACGCCGTCGCCGCCACGATCGAGGAGCACCAGCCCGAGACGGTGGTCTTCGTCGGAGCCTGCTGGGGCATCGCGCCCGACCTCGTGCCGGGCGACGTGGTGATCTCCAACCGGCTGCACGGCTACGCGTACGACGAGCTGGAACAGACCTGTCTGCCGCGAACCGACCGCAGTCACCTGGCGCACGAGGGGGTGGCCGCGCTCGGTGAGAGCATGCGTCTCAACTACACGTACTGGACCGAGAGGATCTTCGAGCGGCCGCACGGCGGCCCCCGGAGCGACAGCCCGCGTGTCGTGGTCGGCGCCGTCGCCTCGGGCGACGCCTCCGTCGACGGCAGCGGGGATCCGGCCCTGCGCCCGGTGCTCGTGGCGTGGCCCGGGCTCGCGGCCGTCGAGCTCGGCGGTGCGAACGCGGCACGTGCCGTCACCCAGGCCCGCAGGGCGGGCCGGACCCAGGTGTCGTTCTCGATGGTGTGCGCGGTGGCCGGAACCGCCGCCGACGGCATCTCCGTCAACTCGGCCCGTCCGGAACAGGAGAAGCCCTGGAAGCAGTACGCGGCCGACGTCGCCGCCACCCTGATCGTGGAAGCGATCCGGTTGGCCTGGCCCAGCCCGCCCAGGAGAGCGGGATGAGGCGACGGGCCGGGCGGCAGCAGTGGACGCCCCCACCCCCCAGCACCGTGGACGTGAAGCTTCCCGACAGCCTGCACGCCCTGATCGAGATCCTTGCCGAGGAGGCCCACGACAACTGGGCCCGCCAACGTCTGTCCGAGGGCTGGCGGTACGGCCGCCGTCTGAGCCGTCGTAGGAAGACCCACCCGTTGCTGGTCCCGTACTGCGAACTGACCCATGAGCAGCAGGAGGCGGACCGTGTGGTCGCCATGGGCTCGGTGAAGGTGATCCTCCGCCACGGCTACACGCTCCAGGAGCCCGCCGACCGCTGAAAGGGGTGCTCCATGACGACGATCGCGGTGACCGGGCACATCGACCTCACGGCGGAGACCTCCGTCCTGGTGCGCGCGGCCCTGGACGAACTCCTGCGGCGTCACGCCGACGACGGAGAGCTGGTCGGGGTCTCCTGTCTCGCCAGGGGTGCCGACTGTCTGTTCGCGGAGGCCGTGCTCGCCGCCGGCGGACGGCTGGCCGTCGTCATCCCCTCCCGGGACTACCGCCGCACCAGGGTCCGGCCCGACCACGCGCCCGTCTTCGACGGCCTGGTCGAGGCCGCCGCCGACGTCGTGGTCCTGCCGATCGAGATCTCCGGCCGGCAGGCCTACGAAGCGGCGAACAGCGTTCTCGTCGAGCGCGCCGACCGGCTCGTGGCCGTGTGGGACGGCACTCCGCCCACCGGCAGAGGGGGCGGCACCGCCGACACGGTGCTCGAGGCCCGGGCGGCGGGCGTCCCGGTCGACGTGGTGTGGCCCGACGGTGCCGCCCGCACCCGCCGGGAGCGCCGAGAGGGCGCCCCCGACGGGTGTGCCGGGATCAGACCGCCGTCGCCGGGAAGGTCGGGTACTCCACCCCGGAGACGTGCTGGACGACCCGGATGACCTGGCAGGAGTAGCCGAACTCGTTGTCGTACCAGAGGTAGAGGATCGCGTTGTCGCCGTCGACCTTGGTGGCGCCGGCGTCGACGATCGAGGCGTGGCGGGAGCCGACGAAGTCCATGGAGACGGCGTCGGGGGCCGTGGTGAAGTCGATCTGGCGCTTCAGCGGCGAGTTCAGGGAGACGTCCCGGAGGTAGTCGAGGACTTCCTCGCGGTTGGTCTCACGGCCCAGGCGCAGGCTGAGGATCGCGATCGACACGTCCGGCACGGGCACCCGGATCGAGCTGCCGGTGATCGGTGCCTTGAGGTCGGGCAGCGCCTTGGCGACGGCCGAGGCGGCACCCGTCTCGGTGATCACCATGTTGAGCGGCGCCGAGCGGCCGCGACGGTCGGCCTTGTGGTAATTGTCCAGGAGGTTCTGGTCGTTGGTGAACGAGTGCACCGTCTCCACGTGGCCGCGCAGCACCCCGTACTCGTCGGCCATCGCCTTGAGCGGCGGCACGATCGCGTTGGTGGTGCAGGACGCGCAGGACAGGATCTGCTCGTCCGGCTTGACGGTGTCGTGGTTGACGCCGTGCACGATGTTCGGGACGTCGCCCTTGCCCGGCGCGGTCAGGACGACCTTGTCGATGCCGGGGCGCAGGTGCTTGGACAGACCCTCGCGGTCACGCCACTTGCCGGTGTTGTCGATGAGGATGGCGTTCTTGATCCCGTGCGCCGTGTAGTCGACCTCGGACGGGTCGTTCGCGTAGATGACCTTGATGACGTTGCCGTTGGCGGTGATCGTGTCGGTGGCCTCGTCGACGGTGATCGTGCCCTGGAACTGGCCGTGGATCGAGTCGCGGCGCAGCAGCGAGGCGCGCTTGACGAGATCCTCGGAGGCCCGCCCGCCGCCCCCGCGGACGACGATGGCGCGCAGTCGCAGTCCGTTGCCGGAGCCGGACTTCTCGATCAGCAGCCGGGCGACGAGCCGGCCGATGCGGCCGAAGCCGTACAGGACGACGTCACGGCCCTCGCCGCGCTCGATCTTGTTGGCGCCGGTGGCACCGGCGACGGCCTCCGCGGTGAACGCCTCGACCGACAGTCCGCGGTCGTCGGCGCGGTAGGTCGCGGCGAGCATGCCGATGTCGATCTGGGACGGGCCCAGGTCGAGGGTGGTGAGCGCCTGAAGGAAGGGCAGCGTCTCGACGACCGACAGCTCCTCGCCGGCGATCTGCCGGGCGAAGCGGTGGGTCTTGAGGATGCTGACCACCGACTTGTTCACCAGGGAGCGGCTGTGCAGCAGAACGGTGACGTCCCGCTCGCGGTGCAGCTTCCCGATGATCGGGATCATCGACTCCGCGATCTCCTCGCGAGTCTTCCAATTGGTGAACGAGTCCTCGTTGACAGTCACAGATCTATCTCTCGATCGAGCTAGGCGGCGCTCATATGCTAACCCCATGGTCGTTTGACCCCTCGAACGGGGTCACCGCTGGGAGCCGCGCAGCATGCCGTCGGTGACCGGCGGGGGTGCCCCGGCGAGTTCGGGCAGGCACAGGACCAGGGTCAGGTCGTCGGTGGGAAGCCGTCCGATGTGGGCGGTCAGCCGGGCGTGAAGGGCGTCGAGAGCCTTCTCGGGGAGCGGGTCGCGCAGGGTGCGGGCCGCCTCGTCGAGAAGGCGGAAGGGGGTGCCGTCGCGGTCGCGGGCCTCGGTGAGGCCGTCGGTGTAGAAGAGGACCCGGTCGCCGTCGTCCAGGCGGTGAGAGTACTGGGACGGCCGTGGCCCCAGACCGAGCGGCGGCGCCGGCTCGCCGGGTTCCAGCAGGTCGAGACCGGCCCCGACCCGCAGCGGGGTCGGGTGGCCGCAGTTGACGAGGCGGAGCTCGCCGGGCGCGAACTCGGCGAGCACGACGGTGACGAAGTCCTCGGGTCCGAACTCGGGGCCGAGGCGCGCGTCCAGGTCGGCGGCGAGCCGGGGGAGATGCGGAGCGAGGGGGGCGAGGTCACGGAAGGCGGCGAGGGTGGCCGCGGCGAGCCGCAGGGAGTCCAGGTCGTGGCCGCGGACGTCGCCGACCAGGAGGCGCAGTCCGTACGGCGTCACGGCGACGTCGTACACATCGCCGCTGAGGTCGGACTCGCGGGTGGCGGAGTGGTAGCGGGTGCACACCCGGGTGCCGTCGAGCGTTGCGGAGACGGGGCGCAGAAGGGCTTCCTGGGTGGCACGGGCCACCTTCCGGGAGCGGTCCAGGGTCGTCCGCAGAGCATGTCGCCGGGCGGCCTGTACGGCCAGTACGCACCCCAGGAACAGTCCGGACCACCGTACGGCGAAGGCGGGACCGACGAGATTGCCCGCCGAAGCCCCCAGTACCAGCCCGAGAACCAGGGCGGTGCCGCAGACAGCGGCGGTGGGCCGGACGCCAAGGCGCGTACTGGCCAGGAACGGGCCGATGAGCAGCAGCGCGACCAGCTGGTCGACCGCGTCGAACAGCAGGTCCAGCGCCGTGACCAGCAGACACGCACCCAGCGACGGCAGCAGGGACAGCGACGGACGGCGGGACGGCAGCCGGCGTTCCACGGCACGGGTGACGGTCATGTGCGGCTCCCCATCCAGACCTCAGGCCACGGACGTCGCCACTATCCCGCTCCCGCTGTGGGGCTCATGCGAAGTGATCGCAACACGTTCCAAAGTGAGCAGGAACTTACGTTTCCGTCCACGGTGGCGTAAGCCTCCCGAGCCGGCATCGAGAAGACCGGGCCTCCCACGCGTATCTGCGGGCAAGGGGCCGCGCGCTCCGGGACCACGCCATCGATCCAAGGGACGGACCTCATGAACGCAAGCGCAGCCATCGGTGTCACCGGACTGGGCGTGATGGGCCGCAACCTGGCGCGGAACTTCGCCCGCCACGGGGTCGCCGTCGCCGTCCACAACCGGTCCGCAGGCCGCACCCGCGCGCTCGTCGAGGAGTTCGGCCACGAGGGCGGCTTCGTCCCCGCCGAGTCGCCCGAGGAGTTCGTCGCCGCCCTCGAACGCCCGCGCCGGCTGATCATCATGGTGCAGGCGGGCGCCGCCACCGACGCGGTCGTCGAGGAGTTCGCCCCGCTCCTGGAGCCAGGCGACATGATCGTCGACGGCGGCAACGCTCACTTCGCCGACACCCGGCGCCGCGAGGCCGCCCTGCGCGCACGCGGCATCCACTTCGTCGGCACCGGCATCTCCGGCGGCGAGGAGGGCGCGCTCCACGGTCCGTCGATCATGGTGGGCGGGTCGGAGGAGTCGTACAGCCTGCTCGGCCCGCTGTTCGAGACCATCAGCGCCAAGGTCGACGGCGAGCCCTGCGCCGCCCACATCGGCACCGACGGCGCCGGGCACTTCGTGAAGATGGTCCACAACGGCATCGAGTACGCCGACATGCAGCTCATCGCCGAGGCGTACGACCTGCTGCGCCAGGTCGCCGGATACACCCCGGCCGAGATCGCGGGCGTCTTCCGCCGGTGGAACGAGGGCCGGCTCGGTTCCTACCTCATCGAGATCACCGCCGAGGTCCTCGCCCACACCGACCCGGCCACCGGCGCGCCCTTCGTCGACATCGTCGCCGACGCCGCCGGACAGAAGGGCACCGGCCGCTGGACCGTACAGACCGCCCTCGACCTGGCCTCCCCGGTCACCGCCGTCGCGCAGGCCACCTTCGCGCGCGCCGCCTCCGGCCAGAGCGAACTGCGCGCCGCCTACCGGGGCCTGCCCGGCGGCACCACACCCCCGCTCAGCCGCACCGAGGCCGAGCGCTTCACCTCACAGGTGGAGCAGGCGCTGTACGCCTCGAAGGTCGTCGCCTACGACCAGGGCTGGACGATGATCCAGGACGCGGCCGCCGAGTACGGCTGGAAGATCGACCTCGGCTCGGTCGCCCGGATCTGGCGCGGCGGCTGCATCATCCGCGCCTCCTTCCTCGACCGCATCCGCGCCGCCTACGCCGCCGACCAGGATCTGGTGAGCCTGCTCGGCGAGATGGAGTTCGCCATGGAGATCACCGACGCCCAGGTGCCGTGGCGCGAGAC
This sequence comes from Streptomyces sp. NPDC002817, assembly GCF_053592055.1. Taxonomy (NCBI): domain Bacteria; kingdom Bacillati; phylum Actinomycetota; class Actinomycetes; order Kitasatosporales; family Streptomycetaceae; genus Streptomyces; species Streptomyces sp. NPDC002817. The sequence continues at coordinate 52,895 of NZ_JBSFUY010000018.1, read as the reverse complement.
GGTGGCTTCCGCCGCCCGCCGCGGCATTCCCGTACCCGCGATCTCCGCCGCCCTCGCCCACTACGACACCCTGCGCGCCGACCGCCTCCCCGCCGCGCTGCTCCAGGGCCAGCGCGACTACTTCGGCGCCCACACCTACCGGCGCACGGACCGGCCCGGCACCTTCCACACCCACTGGGCGGCGGCGGGGAGGCCTGAGACGTCGGAGTGAGGGGAGAGCCCCCGGCCGCATGTCGCATTCCGGCCGGGGGACTCACGTCGCCGCGTCGGCACCCGTGTTTCGTTTGAATGTTCAAACGAAAACTCGGTAAGGTGTGACCATGTCCACGACGCCACGCTGGCTCAACGCCGAGGAGCGACGGGCCTGGCTTGCCTACATCGACTTCTCCACGCTGCTCAACGACCATCTGAACCGCCAGCTGCGGCGTGACGCCGGTATGACGCACGCCGACTACAGCCTGCTGGCCCACCTCTCCTCGGCTCCCGACCACGCCCTCGGCATGTCCGAGCTCGCCCAGCGCCTCAAGATCACCCGCAGCCGGCTCACCCATGCCGTGAACCGGCTGCGCGAGGCGGGTCTCGTCGACCGGCGCGAGGATCCGGCCGACGGGCGCGGGCAGCTCGCGGTGCTGACGGACAAGGGGCAGGCACTGCTGGAGGAGATCGCCCCCGGCCATGTGGAGGCCGTGCGCCGGGCCGTCTTCGACGCGCTCGCCCCCGAGCAGGTGCGTCAGCTCGCGGAGATCGGGGAAGCGGTGAGTGACGCGTTGCACCGGGCGGAGGCCGCGGAGACGGACCCGACGGTGCTGCCCTGGCGTCGCCGGTAGGCGCTCAAGCCGCGGGCCGCCCCGCCCACTTGCCCAGGACCGACCGCCGGGCGCACGCAACCTCACACCCCTCCACGCCCTCCTATCAGGCACACACAGGCCGTCCACAGAGGAGTGCGCGTTGGCAGAGCTGTCCCGCCGCAGATTCATGGTCTACACACTCGCCGCGTCCACCCTCACCGTCGCCGCACCTCTCGGCTGCGACGCCTCGGAGGCGGAAGGAGCCACGCGCCCGCGCTCCGACACCGTCGTGACCGGCACCGACGACGAGATGCTCGTCCTGGAGGTCACCCGGGAGAACAAGGTCGTCGTACGGCTGCCGCGCGTCGAGGTCGGCCAGGGTGTCACCACCGCGGTCGCCATGATGATCGCCGAGGAGCTCGACGCCCGACTCGTCGACGTCGACATCCCGCTCGCCGACGCCCGCAGCCGGGGCAACCAGTTCACCGGTGGCTCCAGCTCGGTGAGTTCGCTCTACGACCCCGCCCGCAACCTCGCCGCCACGGCACGCGCCCGCCTGATCACCGCGGCCGCCCAGCGCTGGCACCTGCCCCCGCGGGTGCTCCGTACCCGGGACACCATGGTCGTCGCCCCGGACGGGCGCAAGGCCACCTTCGGATCGCTGACCGAGACCGCCGCACGGATACGCCGGCCGCGCGTGTCCAGCAAGCCCAAACCGGCGTCCCGGCACCGGGTGATCGGGAAGCCGACGACGCGGATCGACGCACGGGACATCGTCACCGGCCGGGCCCGGTACACCGGGGACCTGACGGCCGCCGGGGCGAAGCCGACCGTGGTGGCCAGGCCGCCCACGCTCGGCGGGAAGGTCGTCTCGGTCGACGACCGCGCGGCCCGTGTTTTGCCCGGGGTCCTCGAAGTCGTCAGAGTTCCCGGGGGAGTCGCCGTCGTCGCGGACTCCTTCCACCACGCCTTCAAGGCCCGGGACGCCCTGAAGATCACCTGGAAGGCGGGGCCGCTCGCGGCGGTGTCCGATGCCCAGATCCGCTCCCGGCTCAAGGCCGCCGTCCCCGCGCTCGGCAGTCCGCCGCGCGGATCGACACAGATAGAGGCCCGGTTCGAGTTCGCGTTCGTCAGCCACGCCCCGATGGAGGTGCTGACCGCCGTCGCCGACGTACGGGCCCACCACGCCGAGATCTGGTTCTCCTCCCAGACACCCATGGAGGCACGCGAGAGCATCGCCGAGGCGGTCGGGCTGCCCGGGTCCGCGGTCAAGGTCCATGTGATGCGGGGCGGGGGCTCGTTCGGGCGCCGGCTGAACTACGACGCGGCGATCGAAGCGGCCCTCGTCTCCAAGGCGGCGGGCCGCCCGGTGAAGCTGATGTGGAGCCGCGCCGACGACATCCGGCACGGCCGGATGCGCCCGGCCTCCCAGCACCGGATCCGGGCCAGCCACGCTCAGGGCAGAGTCGTGGCCTTCGCCCACGCGACGGCCTCGGTCAGCGAGTCGTACAGCGGGATCACCACCGCCTCCTTCCGCGCGGCCGCACCGCTGCCCAGCGACAGCGGCCTCTACAACTTCGGGAAGCTGTCCGGGGATTCGGGCTCGGTCGAGCTGGCCGCGATACCCCTCGGCGCCTGGCGTTCCGTGGACTCCGGGACGGTGCGGACGGCCGAGGAGATCGTCGTCGACGAAATCGCCCGGGGCCTGGCCAAGGACCCGGTCGCCTTCCGTCGTACGACACTCAGGAGCAAGGCCGTCAAAGCGGTGCTCGACAAGGTCGCGACCGCCGGGCACTGGGGCCGGACCATGCCCGCGGGCCAGGCCCAGGGGGTGGCCGTCCATGAGGAGTACGGCTCCTGCGTGGCCTGTCTGGTCGAGATCGACGCCGCCGATCCGAAGAACCCCCGGGTGACCAAGGTGGTGATGGCCGCCGACGTCGGTACGGCCGTCAACCCGCGCGGCCTGGAGGCCCAGCTCATGGGCACGGCGATCGACGGCATCTCCACGGTCCTGCGGGCCGGCCTCCACATCGACAAGGGCGCCGTCCGCGAGGACAGCTACGCCGACTTCCGCTACGCCCGGCAGCGGCACGCCCCGCTCCACTTCGAGGCCCACATCCTGCCCACCGGCGGAGAGCCGGGCGGCGCGGGCGAACTCGGTGTCCCGGCGGCGGCCGGCGCCGTCGCGAACGCGTACGCCCGCGCGACCGGTACCAAGCCCCGCCGCTTCCCGATCGACTTCTGAGAAGGTGCAGATGCCGTCCTACTCCTTCGTCCTCAACGGCAAGCCCGTCACCGTCGAGGCCCCCGCCGACATGCCCCTGCTGTGGGTACTGCGCGATCTGCTGCACGTCACCGGCCCCAAGTACGGCTGTGGCGTCGGTGTCTGCCGCGCCTGCACCAGCCACCTGGACGGTGCGGAGATACAGCCCTGTGTCGTGCCCGTCGCGGACTGCGCGGAGCGGAACGTCACCACCATCGAAGGCCTCGCCGACGGTGACACCCTGCACCCCGTCCAGCAGGCCTGGCTGGAGTGCGACGTCTCCCAGTGCGGCTTCTGCCAGCCCGGCCAGATCATGGCCGCCGCCGCTCTGCTGAAGAAGACGTCCCAGCCCACCGACGCCGACATCGACCGCATCGAGAACGTCTGCCGCTGCGGCACGTACTCCCGCATCCGCGAGGCGATCAAGAAGGCGGCCGACGCCTGACCTCGTGACCAACCCCAGGATGCGGTCGTTCCGGTTGCATGATCCACATGAAGCGCGGACTCACCACGGCCGCCCTGGTGTTCGCCGGACTCGCGGGCCTCGTCGCCCCCGCCGCCCACGCCACCGACAACGTCCCCTGTCACAGCCCCACCACCAGGGACCTGACCGACCCCCTGAGCGGCCGCCTCTGGCCGCGCACGCAGGTCAGGTTCTGCAACCTCACCCGCGGCCATGTGCCGGTGTACGCGAGCCGCTCGCCCGGCGCCGCCGTCGTCGGCCACCTCGAACAGGGCGGCGCCGCCAACTGGTTCGTCACCGAGATGCGGGGCGAGACCTTCCGTGACGGATCCGCCGAGAACCACTGGTGGGGCAGCACCCTGGCGGACAACGGCCGCTGGGGCTGGGTGCCCGAGGTCTACTTCGCGGGCGGCGAGAACAACGAGGACGACGCGGGTCTGCTGATGCCCGGCGGCTACACCTGCGCCAACACCTGCCCGCCGCTGCCCTTCTGGGCGAGGTGACGCGGGGCACCGGGGTGCTTGACGCCCCGGTGCCACCCACTTAGCGTCACCTCGACACGTATGGACCAGGGAGGACGACGATGACGGACGCCCAGGACTCCCTCGACCCTCTCGGTCCCCTCGACAACAGAGCCAGACAGCTCCAGGTGGAGACGCACGGCCTCGACGTGATCGGCGACGCCGAGCGCAAAGGCACGCCGCGGACGCTGTTCTGGCCCTGGTTCGGCGCCAACGTCTCCGTACTGGGGCTGAGTTACGGGGCCTTCGTGCTCGGCTTCGGCATCTCCTTCTGGCAGGCGCTGGTCGCCGGGGTCATCGGCATCGTCTTCTCGTTCCTCCTGTGCGGCTTCGTCGCCGTCGCCGGCAAACGCGGCTCGGCCCCGACGATGGTCCTCAGCCGGGCCGCCTACGGGGTGCGCGGCAACCGTCTCCCCTCGGTGATCTCCTGGGTGCTCACCGTCGGCTGGGAGACCGTGCTGTGCGCCCTCGCCACCATGGCCACCGCGACCGTCTTCGGCCGGCTCGGCTGGGGCGGCGGCACCGGGACACAGGTGGTCGCCCTGATCGTGGTCGCCGGGCTCACCGTCGTCGGCGGCGTGATGGGCTTCGACCTGATCATGCGGCTCCAGACGGTGATCACCGTGGTCACGGGCGTGCTCACGATCGTCTACATCGCCCTGGTCGCGGACCACATCCACTGGAGCACCGTCAGCGACGTCCCGGCGGGCTCCGCACAGGAGTTCATCGGCGCGCTCGTCTTCATGATGACCGGCTTCGGCCTCGGCTGGGTCAACGCCGCCGCGGACTACTCCCGCTATCTGCCCCGCACCTCGTCCAGCCGAGGTGTGATCGGCTGGACCACCTTCGGCGCCTCCGTGGCCCCGCTCCTGCTGCTGGTCTTCGGGCTGCTGCTCGCCGGGTCCTCCAGCACCCTCAACGAGGCCGTCGCAGCCGACCCCATCGGCGCGCTGACCACGATCCTGCCCACCTGGTTCCTCGTCCCGTTCGCCGTCGTCGCCGTACTCGGCCTGGTCGGCGGCGCGGTCCTCGACATCTACTCGTCCGGACTCGCCCTGCTGTCGGCGGGCATCAGGATCCCCCGCTACCTGGCCGCACTCGTCGACGGCGTCCTGATGATCGCCGGCGCCATCTACATCGTCTTCTTCGCCGACGACTTCCTCGGCCAGTTCATGGGCTTCCTCACCACCCTCGGCGTCCCCATCGCCGCCTGGTGCGGCATCATGCTCGCCGACCTGCTGCTGCGCCGCCGCGACTACGACGAGGGCGACCTCTACCGCCCGCAGGGCCGCTACGGCGACCTCGCCCTCACCCCGCTGCTCCTCACCCTCGCCGCCACCGCGCTCGGCTGGGGACTGGTCACCAACTCGGCCGCGAGCTGGCTGGAGTTTCAGGGCTACCTCCTGGACCCGCTGGGCCTCGGCGGCAAGTCCGGCTCCTGGGCCTACGCCAACCTCGGCGTCCTCGTGGCTCTCGCACTCGGCTTCCTCGGCACCCTCGCCCTGCGCCGCGGCCACGTCCGGGAGCAGGAGGCGCGGGACCCGAGCCCGGCGGAGGTACCCGCCGTATGACGACCGGCCGTCTGACCGCCATCGACATGCAGCACGTCTTCGCCGACCCGGACAGCCCCTGGGCCGCGCCGCGATTCGCGCAGGCCGCGGAAGGTGTACGACGTCTGCTGCCGGCCTTCGAGGACCGGGTCACCTTCACCCGCTTCCTGGCCCCGGCCGAACCCACCGGCGCCTGGCGCGCCTACTACGAACAGTGGCCCTTCGCCCTGCAACCCCCGGACGCGCCCCTGTGGCGGCTGACGGACGAGTTCGCCGCCGAGGCGCACCACGTGCTGGACGCCCCGACTTTCGGCAAGTGGACGCCCGAACTCGCCTCCCTGGTCGGCCCGGAGGGCCGTCTGGTCCTCGCCGGGGTCAGCACCGACTGCTGTGTGCTGTCCACGGCCCTCGCTGCCGCCGATGCCGGAGTCGAGGTCGTGGTCGTCGCCGACGCCTGCGCCGGCGCGGACGACGATTCGCACGCCAAGGCGCTGTACGTCATGGACCTTTACCGGCCGCTGATCAGGGTGACCACGGTCGCGGAGCTTCTCGAAAGGGCAGAGTGAGACAAGAGTGACCGCTCCCGGAACCGTGGTGACCGCCGAAGAGATCCACGCGTATCTGGTCCAGCAGTTGAACCGTGCCCTGCGGCACCCCGAGGGGTTCGGGGGTGAGTTGGCGCTCTTGCTGCTGTGCGACCACCTGCTGTTCACGGAAGGACAGCCCGACGCCTGGGCCGAGGCTTCGGAACGGCTGCGGGAGAGCGGTGCGTGGACCGCCATCGGGGCCAGGGGCGCGTACCGCGAACTGATCCGGGGCGACGACTCGTCAGGCATGGCCTCGGTGCACGCGGAGTTCGCCCATCGGCGGGGCTGGCTCGCGACGGACCGGGCCCTCGACGCACGCACGTACCAGGCCCTTCTGGACAGGGCCCGCCGGTGGGCCGGGGACGACCGGGTGTGGGCGGATGTCCTCGCCGAGTTCGGTGCGCCCTCGGTGCTGCTCGGCGACGACGACCCGCGCTACGGCAAGACGCTCGGGTACGTCAGCGAGGACCCCGACCGGCCGATCGTCTTCTTCCACCTCTGGAACGGAAGCCTGGACGAGGGCGCCTCCGTGGGGAACCGGGCGTATCCGGAACCGGTTCTGTGGGCTGTGCGCTTCGGCGACGGACCGTTCCGCGAGAGCTTCACCTTCACCCCCGAGGGGCGGCGACTCCAGCCCTCCTGATCCTCGCCCTCCACCATGACCTCTCTGTACAGAACCCTTTACGTGGCTGTCATGTACCTGTAGCTTCCGCGAAGCCGCAAGAACTTTCAGGAATTTGCCGGTTCTTCTTGCAAGAGCCCGCCTTCCGGCCCGTATTGGAGTCGCCATGAGATCCGCACCCCCACGCCTGCCAAGACGCCCCCTCGTGGCGTTCGTGGCGGCGACCGGGCTGCTCGGACTGCTGTCCGCAGTGCCGGCCACCGCGCCGCAGACCCCCATGGAGCCGGTGGCCGACACGGCCGGTACGGCGACCGTCTTCTACTACACGAAGACCAAGAACTGGTCGTCCACCTACCTGCACTACGCGCCGGACGGCGGTTCCTGGACGACCGTCCCCGGCACGCAGATGGAGAGCGCCTGCACGGACTGGGTGAAGAAGACCGTCGATCTCGGCTCGGCCGCCGGACTGCAGGCCACCTTCAACGACGGCAGCGGCACCTGGGACAACAACGGCGGCAACAACTACGCGCTGGGCACCGGCACCATCACGGTCAAGGACGGAGTCATCGCCCACAGCGACCCGTGCGCCGACAGCGGCACGGGCACCGGAAACCAGGCCACCGTCTACTACTCGACCGCCACCTCCGGCTGGACCACCGCCAACATCCACTACGCGCCCACCGGTGGCTCCTGGACCACTGTCCCCGGCGTCGGCATGGAGTCCGCCTGCACCGGCTGGTGGAAGAAGACCCTCGACATCGGCACCGCCACCTCGCTGAAGGCGGTCTTCAACAACGGCAACGGCGTCTGGGACAACAACAACAGCGCCGATTACACCCTGCCGACCGGCACCACGACCGTGAAGGACAAGGCGGTCACGACGGGCGCCGCCGACCCGTGTGCCGCCGAGGAGCCGGACACCGAGGCCCCGACCGCACCGAGCAAGGTCACCGCGACGGCCACCGACACCTCGGTCGTGGTGAGCTGGGACGCCGCCACCGACAACAAGGGCGTGGTGAAGTACCAGGTCACGCGCACCGGCGGCACCAAGGGCACGGTCGTCATCGACGTGGGCTCAACGGTCTGGTCCGACACGGGACTTGAGGAGAAGACCGCCTACACCTACGCCGTGAAGGCGGTCGACGCGGCAGGCAACACCTCGTCGGCCTCCGCGGAGGCGACCGCGACCACCGGCGAGGAGGCTCCCGCACCCGCCGCGGGCACCCCGCTCGGCACGGACCCCCGCAAGGACCCGATCTACTTCGTCCTCACCGCCCGCTTCTACGACGGCGACAGCTCCAACAACCGCGGCGGCAGCCAGCATTCCAAGTCCGGCAACGCGGCCAACAACGACCCCATGTTCCGAGGGGACTTCAAGGGCCTGGTCGAGAAGCTCGACTACATCAAGGCGCTCGGCTTCTCCGCGGTCTGGGTCACCCCGGTCGTCCTCAACCGCTCCGACTACGACTACCACGGCTATCACGGCTACGACTTCTACGAGGTCGACCCGCGCCTGGAGTCGGCCGGCGCGAGCTACCAGGACCTCATCAACGCGGCCCACGCCAAGGGCATGAAGATCTACCAGGACGTCGTCTACAACCACAGCTCCCGCTGGGGCGCCAAGGGTCTGTACACGCCCACCGTGTACGGCGTCCGGGACTCCCAGTGGAGCTGGTACTACGACGAGAGGAACGAGGGCTTCGAGTACGACGGACTGACCGTCGAGACCAAGTCCGGGAAGTCCTACTACAACGGCGACCTGTGGTCCACCGCCGAACCCACCGGCAACACCTGCGTCAACTGGGGCAAGCCCACCGGCGGGAAGAGCGCCGAGGGCTATGCAGTCTACAACTGCCAGTGGCCGAGCTCCACTTCGGGGATGTTCCCGAAGGCCTACTACCACCAGTGCTGGATCGGGAACTGGGAGGGCGAGGACTCCCGTTCCTGCTGGCTGCACGAGGACCTGGCCGACTTCGACACCGAGTCGACACCCGTGCAGAACTATCTGATCGGCGCCTACGACAAGTACATCGACATGGGCGTGGACGGCTTCCGCGTCGACACGGCCGTACACATTCCGCGCGTGACGTGGAACCGGCGTTTCCTGCCGGCGATCCAGGAACGGGTGACCCAGAAGTTCGGCGCGACGGCGGCACAGAACTTCTTCGTCTTCGGTGAGGTCGGCGCCTTCGTCAACGACAAGTGGAACCGCGGCTCCGTGAACCACTCCGCGCAGTTCTTCACCTGGAAGGAACGCAAGGAGTACAGCGCCGACGACGAGACGGCGGCCCTCGAGCAGTTCACCTACGAGAACAACCTCGGCACCGGCAACCAGCCCACATCGACCAACGCCTTCCTGAACGGCAACAGCTACCACACCCCGGACCGCAGCCGGTTCAGCGGCATGAACATCATCGACATGCGCATGCACATGAACTTCGGCGACGCGCAGAACGCCTACAGCAACGGCAAGGACTCCGACGACAGCGTCAACGACGCCACGTACAACGTCGTCTACGTCGACAGCCACGACTACGGCCCCAACAAGTCGAGCACCCGCTACACCGGCGGCACCGACGCCTGGGCCGAGAACATGGCGCTGATGTGGACCTTCCGCGGTATCCCGACCCTGCACTACGGCTCGGAGACCGAGTTCCAGAAGGGCAAGCAGATCGACTGCGGACCCACCTGTCCGCTGGCCGGCACGGGACGGGCGTACTACGGAGACAACCTCCAAGGCACTGTCACCGCCTCCGAGTTCGGCACCGCGGACTCGGCGACGGGGCAGGTCGCCACCACCCTGGCCCAGCCGCTCGTGAAGCACCTCCAGCGGCTGAACCAGATCCGCCGGGCGGTCCCGGCCCTCCAGACGGGCCAGTACTCGACCGACGGGATCAGCGGCTCGATGGCCTTCAAACGCCGCTACACCAGCGGCGGTACGGACAGCTTCGCGCTCGTCACGGTCACCGGCGAGGCCACGTACACCGGCATCCCGAACGGCACCTACAAGGACGCCGTCACCGGTGACGTGAAGACCGTGTCGAACGGCACGCTCTCCGTGCCGGCACCGGGCAAGGGCAACCTCCGGGTGTACGTGCTCAACGGTCCCGGCAAGATCGGAACGGACGGTCCGTATCTGAAGTAGTTGGCGTTATCCGGTGGGTACAGGGGCGGCGGTCGCCGTGTTCAATCACTCCTATCGCGACACGTACGGACGTCCCCACACGTCAGGAGGCACCGTGATCGCCGCTCCCGAACCCGCACTCACCGCGGCAGAGCTCATCGAACGGGCCGTGCAGCTACGGCCCGTGCTGCTCGAACGACAGCCGGAGACCGAACGGCTGACGCACTACCCGAAGTCCACCCACGACGACTTCCTGCGGGCCGGCTTCTACCGGATGCTCCAGCCGCGCCGGTACGGCGGCTACGAGGTCGGCCTGCCCGTCTTCTACCGCGTGGTCACCGAGGTCGCCCGCGGCTGTCCCTCCACCGGCTGGGCCCTGTCCCTCACCTCGGCCCACGTCCTTCAGGTCGCCGGGTTCTTCGAGGAGCGGGCACAGGACGAGATCTTCGGCGCCGACGGCGACTTCCGGGCGGCCTCCACGGTCGCGCCCGTCGGTGTCGCGCGGTCCGACGGCGACGGGCATGTCGTCCTCGACGGCACCTGGCCCTACTCCTCGGGCGCCCCCTACTCCACGCACTACGTCGGACAGACCCTGAGCGCGGGGAACCCGCCCGGACCCCCGGTGTTGTTCGTCGCCCCGCGCTCGGTGTGGACGGTCCTCGACGACTGGCACGGCGTGCTCGGCCTGCGCGGCAGCGGCTCCAACAGCGTCCACATGGAGCAGGCCCGCATACCGGCGTACCTCACCTGCGCGGCCAGCCTGCTCGACCTGCCCTGCGAGGGCGGCAGCGTCGGCTCCACGCTGCACGGCAACCCGATGTACGCCCATCGGGCGCCGAGCTTCTACCACGGTGAACTGGCCGCCGTCATGATCGGCACCGGATACGCCGCCGCCGACGAGTACGCCCGCATCCTGCGTGCCCGCCCCGTCACCCTGGAACCCGACCGCACCCGCGCCGAACTGCACGACTACCAACGCCACCTGGGCGAGGCCCTCGGACTGATCCGCACCGCCGAGGCGGCCCTGCAGCACACCGCAGCCGACTGGACGGAGACCTGCCGTCGCAACGTCGCAGGCGAGGCCCCGTTCACCGTCGCGGAGGACAACCGGCTCGCGCTGATGTTCCTGAACGCCGGACGCATGGCCTGGGACGCGTTCCAGAACATCCTCTTCCGCACAGCCGGCTCCCGGCACGCGCGCGACGGCGAGCGGATGCAGCGCTACTTCCGGGACGCGGCCACCTACTGGACCCATGTCGGCCCGAGCATGGCCGAGCCGCTGTTCCGCCGGGTCGGCTGCGACCGGCTGGGGCTGCCCTCGGAGCACATCGCGCTCATCCCCTGAGTCCGCTGAGCCCCCTGCATCCTCTGGATCCCCGAGGGAATGCTCGCGTCCGGATCGGGTACGCGAGCAGGGCCGCTCCGGGGCCGAGTACGCCCCGGGCCGACCGCAAGACCGCCGCTACCAGGGGATTCGCCATGCAGACACCCGCGAACGACAACTCCACCACACCGGCCCGGCGGGCGCTGGACGCGCTCGCCGAGAACACCGACGACACGGTGGCGCTGGACAGGCTCGCGAGCAGCGATGTCCTCGTCCCCGTGCCCGACGACGCCAGCGACGAGGACGCCGCCGACCCCACGGCGGTGGCGCTTCCCGTGATCGAGCAGCCCGGCGGAGCGCCGGTGGTGCCCGTGTTCACGTCGGAGTCCGAGCTGGCCGGGCTGCTGCCCTATGTCTCGCGCTATCGGCTGGTGCCGCTGGGCGCGCTCGCCTCGGAGTGGCCGACGGACGATCTGGCGCTCACCATCGACGCCGCCTCCGAGCACCCGCTCACCCTCACCTCGGAGGGGGTGCGGACGCTGCTGGGCCGGTCGTACGGCTGACTCGGGAGGGGCCCGGCCACCGGTGACGCAGGGGGAGCGGCCGGGCCCGGTGGAGGAGTGCGGACCGTCTCCCGCTCCCGCACCCCGGCCGGGTTCGCACGGGCGATGGGGGGAGGAGCGGCGCCGACTCCGTTCCTCCCCGGACGCCCACGATCGACGTGCCCCGACGATAGGACCGCACAGCCGTCCCGTCGCTCCGCGATACGCGGCGACTGTCCGCAAAACGCGGCGGATCTGAGCGGATGGCGTCACACGCCGCGCAGCGTGTGCGAGGGAGCCTCGCCGAACCGCTCACGGTAGCGCCGCGCGAACCGGCCCAGATGGACGAACCCCCACCGGTGCGCCACCGCGGACACGGTCGTCGACCCCGGCGCCGAGACCCGCAGCTGGTCGTGCGCCCGCTGCAGGCGGACGTCGTACACGTACGCCATCGGCGACATGCCGACGTGACTGCGGAACGCCTCCTGCAGGGTCCGCAGGCTCACCTGTGCGATCCGGGCCAGCCGAGCGGCGTCGTACGTGTCGGCGGGCCGCTCCTGGATGACGTCCATGACCCGCTTGACCGCGGCGGGCCGCATGGGTGGCGCCGGGACCTCCAGTTCCTGGCGGAAGGTGTGGTCGGTCGCCAGCAGCAGCCCTTCGAGCAGGATCTGCTCGATGCGGCCGCGGATGAGCGGACGGCGCAGCAGCCCGAGCGAGGTGTCGTTCTCCAGCAGACTCCACATGGCGAGCTGCGCCCAGCTGCGGCCGGGTCCGCTCAGGACGTCGATGGACGGCCCGAAGACCGGCGGGCGGGACAGCTGCCGGTCGAGCAGGGCCTCCAGAGCCTGGTGCACGGCCCCCTTGTCCATCTTCACGGTGAGGGCCCGGCACTGGGGCGACCAGGCGTCGATACGGACGTACTGGGCGGGATCGAAGAAGACGGCGTTGCCCGTCGTCGCGAACACGACGTCCCCGCGCCCCTGCCGCACGCTGAAACAGCCGCTCACCGGCACGGCCACGTGGTAGGCGCCCGGCGCGGCGAAGCCGGTGCGGATCTCGGTGCCGAAACTGACCTCGCCCACGGTCAGTGATCCGAGGTCGAGCACGCTCAGACGGGTCGACAAGTCCTCGGCGGGTCCCACGAGGCTCAGGCGCATGTCGTAGTAGTGCGCCGCGAGCGCGTCGTGCGTCGCCTCCAGGGAACGCGTCGCGTAGCTGCTGAATTCTGCGGTCCGGTCCCGCTGAACGGCCACGGCGAGGTCTCTCCCTCCTGCACGGGGTGTCCGCCTTCAACATGGCCATGTGCGGGAGGGGTCATGCCTCGGTCTCTTCCGGTTCCTCACAGGCTCTTCCCAGGATTGAGAATTCCGCGAGGATCGAACACCTCCTTCAGCCGCCGCTGCAGTCCGTGTACGGCGGGTCCCAACTCGTCGGCCACCCACTGACGCTTCAGCGTCCCCACCCCGTGCTCGCCGGTCAGCGTCCCGCCGAGCCGCAGCGCCAGCGCGAAGATCTCACCCGCCGCCTCCCAGGCCGCCTCCGGAAGCCGGTCCAGGGACGGGTCCACCACGATGATCGGGTGCAGATTGCCGTCCGCCGCGTGCGCGATGGTGAACACCGGCACGTCATGGCGCGCGGAGATCGCACGGATTTCCCGCACGGCCTCGGCCAGCCGGGAGCGCGGGACCGCGATGTCCTCGATCAGTGGCCTGCCCAGCCGCTCCAGCGCGGGGAGAGCCCCGCGCCGGGCCGCCAGCAGCACCTCGGCCTCGGCGGGGTCCTCGGTCGTCTCGACGGTGACAGCCAGCGGTGCGAGCAGCCGCGCCACCGTCGCCGCCTCGACCGCGGCGCCCGCGCCGTCGCACTGCACCACCAGCAGCGCCGCCCCGCGCTCCCGCAGCACCGGATCGACGGCCTCCAGCACGGGCCCGTCGACCAACTCGGCGAGCGCGGGCTCGACGCCGGCCCGGCCGATGGCGTACGACGCCTCGGCGGCCGCCTCGAAGGTGGCGAAGTAGGCGGCGAGCGTGGCGGTGGCCACCGGAACGGGCCGCAGCCGCAGGGTGGCCGAGGTGATGACCGCGAGGGTGCCCTCCGAGCCGGTGAGCAGCGCGGTGAGGTCGTAGCCGGTGACGCCCTTGACCGTACGGCGGCCCGTGCGCACCACCGTCCCGTCGGCCAGCACCGCCTCGAGGCCGAGCACGCTGTCCCGGGTCACCCCGTACTTGGCGCACCGCAGTCCGCCCGCGTTGGTCGCGATGTTGCCGCCGATGGTGGAGAGGGCCGCGCTCGCCGGATCGGGCGCGTACCGCAGTCCGTGCGCACCGGCCGCCCGGTCCAGCTCGGCGGTGATCACGCCGGGTTCGACGACGGCGAGCTGGTCGTCCGCCGAGAGCTCCAGGATGCGGTTCATCCCGGACAGGTCCAGGACCAGGGAGCCCTCGCCCGCCGTCGCCCCGCCGGACAGGCCGGTGCCCGCACCGCGTGGCACCACCGGCACCCGCAGGGCATGAGCGTGCCGGAGGGTGACGGTCACGTCCTCCGTCCGCCGGGCGTGCACGACGGCGAGCGGCTCGCCGTCGGGCCTCGCACCGGAGCGGTCGGTGGCGTGGGCGGCGAGTACGGCCGGGTCGGTGGTGAGCCGGTCGGGCGGCAGGTCGCGGGCGAGCAGGCCGAGGAGCTGGGCGGAGACGGTGGTCTCCGGGGCTGCGGTCACAGGTCGAGTGCCTTCGTTCCGACGGCGAGCAGGGAGATGTCCGCCTGGGGTGCGTGCACCGGGGCGCACTGGATGTCGCGGAAGTGCCGCTCCAGGGGGTTGCCCCGGGCCAGCCCAGGGTTCCCCAGCAGCCGCACCGCCAGCTCGACGGCCCGCACCCCGTGCCGGTCGGCCAGCACGCGCGTGCCGAGGGCCTGTTCCGGGGTGTACGACGTGTCGTCGGCGTCGAGCTTGGCGGCACCGTCGAACACCAGCTGCTCGGCGGCGGCCAACAGCACCTCGATCTCCCCGGCGGTCCGACGGAAGCGTTCCGTACGGGCCACCGGACGACCGAGGTTGGCGGGCACGCGCGTGTGGGCGAACGTGTGGAAGAACGCCTGCGCTGCCCGGGCGACACCCAAGTAGAGCGCGGCCAGCGGGAGATGGAGGGCCGCGCCCGCCCGGTTGTCCTGCTCGGCGGCCCGGCCGTGCGGACCGAGCCCGATGACGTGCTCGTACGGGATCTCCACCGCGTCGAACGTCACGTCGTGACTGCCGCTGGCCCGCAGCCCCAGCTGGTCCCAGTTCCCCGCGATCTCGATGCCGGGCGATCCGCCGGGCACCAGGAACGTGCCCACGCGCGGCTCGGGTTCGTCGGTCGTCGCCCACACCAGGAACCAGTCCAGCCCCTCCGCGCCGGTCACGAACCGCTTGGTGCCGCTGACGGCCCAGCCGTCGGCGGTGCGCCGGGCCCGGCTGACGGGCAGTCCGCCCCGCGCGGGGGAGCCCAGGTCGGGCTCCACGCGCGCGTGGTTGACGAGAACGGGACGTGCGAACGACTCCTTGACCACGCGCGCGTACAGTTCCTCCGGCCAGTGCGGTTGCGCGGCCTGCCGTGCGTGGTTGGTGAGCGTCATCGCCGCGATCAGGGCGACGGAGGGGTCACCCTGCCCGAGCCGGTGCAGGATCCGCGCGGTCTCCTGCACGCCCGCCCCCCGGCCGCCGTAGCGCTCTCCGATGGTGGCGGTGAGCAGCCCGGCCTCGTGCGCGAGGCGCAGGGACTCGGCGGGGAAGGCGCCCGTCCGGTCGTATTCGGCGGCGAGTTCGGCGATGCGGTCGGTCACAGGGCCTTCCTCAGCTCGGTGTTCAGAGCGGTGCTCCAGAACGACTTCACGTCCAACGTCGACTTCAGCGCTCCGAGTTCGGTGAACACGTCGGCCACCTTCTGCTGCGAGGCGATGGTGTCGTCGCCGACGGTTCGGGCCTCGGTCGGGCGCTGGGCCTGTGCGGCGACGAGGTCCTTCCTCGCCTGGGCGAGCGGCTGGTGGGTGGCGTCGGCGGTGACCTCGGCGAAACCGTCCAGGTGCCCGTCACGGACGTAGGCGTAGGCCTTGGTGATCCGGGCGATCAGATCGGCGGCCGCCGCCTTCTCCTCCGGGTTCTTCAGGACGCTGTCGCGGGCCGACCAGAGGAAGTTGCCCGACAGGATGTCCTTGCCGGAGCCGACGGTCGTGGCGCCCTGCTGGTGGGCGGTGATGACCGAGGTGCCGTAGGAGGCGAAGGCGTCGATGCTGCCGCCGTTGAGGGCGGCCAGTCCGTCGTTGGGCAGCAGGGGCTTGGCATCGATGTCGGACCACTTCAGGCCCGCCTGCTTGAGCAGTTCGTACAGGAAGTAGTGGGCGGTGGTGTTCTGGACGTAGCCGACCTTCTTGCCCTTGAGGCCGGCGATGCCGGTCACCTTCGAACCCTTGGGGACGACGACCTCCTGGTTGAGGGTGGCGCCGCGCTGGACGGCGACGACCTTGAAGTTCGGGGTGCCGTCGGCGGCGGCGAAGACCGGGGGGATCTCGCTGGAGGAGGCGAGGTCGAGGGCTCCGGCGCGGATGGCCTGGAGCTGCTGGTCACCGCCCTGGAAGAGGCTCCACTTCACGTTGTAGGGGGTGTCGTCGAGGCCGGCGTACTTGAGCACGGCCTCCTCGGTCTTCCAGCCGGTGGCGCCGACTCTGAGGGTGACGTCGGCGGGTGAGTCGGCCTGGGCGTCGCCTCCGCAGGCCGCGGCGAACGGGAGCAGCAGGGCGAGCAGGGCGGCGGACGAGCGCAGGGTACGGCGGAACAACACGGGCTCTCCATCAGGCGGCGTGGGTGGTGGTGGCGCGGTGGGCGAGCTCCTGGCGGACCAGTGGCAGGACATGGCGGGCGTAGTCGACGGCGTCGTTCAGCGGGTCGTAGCCGCGGATCGACAGCAGGTCGCAGCCGATGTCCACGTAGTCGAGCAGCGCCTTCGCGACCGTCTCGGGCGTGCCCACCAGCGCGGTCGAGGCGCCGGCTGCGTTGGTGGCGACGGCGGGCGCGGTCCACAGGCAGCGGTCGTGGACCTCGCCGCGCTCGGCGATGTCGAGCAGGCGCTGGGAGCCGACATTGGCCGGGCGGCCGGTGGTGCGGTAATGGCGGAGCAACTCGGTGTTCCGCGCCTGGTCCTTGAGGACCCCCAGGGTGCGGTGCGCCTTCTCCCAGGCCAGTTCCTCGGTCGGCGCGATGATCGGGCGGAACGACACCCAGATACGGGGGCGGGGGCGCCCGGCGGCATCGGCGACCGCGTTCACGGCGGCGATCTGCTCGGCGGTCTCCTTCAACGGCTCGCCCCACAGACCGAAGATGTCGCCCTGCTGACCGCCGACGCGGTACGCGTCCTGCGAGGAGCCGCCGACGGAGATCGGCACGAGCCCGTTCACCGGCTTCACGTCCGAGTGGTAGCCCTCGAACCGGAAGTACTTGCCCTCGTGCGAGACCGGCCCCTCGGCCTGCCACACCTTGCGCAGGATCTGGATGTACTCGTCCGAACGCTCGTACCGCTCGGCCTTGTCGAGGTAGTCGCCCTCCCGCCGCTGCTCCTCGTCGCTGCCGCCGGAGATGATGTGCAGCGTGAGCCGGCCGTTGCTGATCCGGTCGAGGGTCGCCAGCGCACGGGACGCATGGGTGGGGAAGACGACACCCGGCCGGTGCGCCAGGATCGGGCGGATGCGCTCGGTGTGCGTGGCGACGAACTGGGCGATCTGGAAGGCGTCCGGCGAGGCCGAGTGGTAGGCGACCAGGGTGTGGTCGAAGCCGCCGTCGTCCAACGCGCGGGCGTACCTGCGCAGATGGTCGGTGTCGAGGCCGGTCCGGCTGGAGGCGGCGGGACCGGACGCCCCGGCGTCGGTGTGGACGGCGCTGATGAACTCGACAGGCATGAATGACTCCCGTGACTACTTGAGAAGGGACGTGTCGGCCGACTTCGCGACGTCGACGTTCGGGTCCAGCACACCGATGCCGTTCATGAGGTCGGCCACGCCCTGGACGGTCGTGTTGACGTCCGGGGTGATCGGCAGCACCTGGCTGTACGCGGCCGACGCGAGCGTCCTCGCCACCGACGCGTCGGCGCCGTTGCGCTCCTCGATGGCCTTGGCGTAGGCGTCCTGGTGGGTGCTGGTCCACTTCAGGCCCTTGCCGAGACGCTTGAGGAAGTCGGCGAGGGCGGCCTTCTTCTTCGTGTCGGCGAGGGTCTCCTCGGAGGCGTTGACGAAGCCGATACCGCTCACCCGGCCGTCCCCGCCGTCCACGAGGAGCTTGCCGCCCTGCTCCAGGGCGACGGCCTGGTAGACCCCGAAGATCGCCCAGGCCTTGATCCTGCCGGAGGCGAACGCGGCCTGCGCGTCCGTCGGCAGCAGGTACTGGACCTCGACGTCCTGGTAGCTGAGCCCGTTCTGCTTCAGCACGTTGGCCAGCAGATACTCCGAGACGCTGCCCTTGGCCGAGGACACCACGACCTTCTGGCCCTTGAGGTCCTTCACACTGTCGATGCCGGAGTCCTTGCGGACGACGATGCCGACGTGGGTGCCGTCGTTCTTGAGCGCGGCGACGTTCTTGACCTTCACCCCGCCGCTGAGTGCCTGGAGCGCGGGCAGGTCGGCGGAGTAGCCGGTGTCGGCGGCGCCCGCCTGGACGGCCTGGTAGAGGGGTGCGGCGCCCTCGAACTCGGCCCACTTGACCTTGTACTCGGCGCCCTTCAGCGCGTCCGACGCGGCGACGATCGTCTGGAGGGTCTTGGCCTGGTCGCCGATGGTGAGCGTGACCTGCCCCGAGGACGAGGCCTCCGCCGAGGAGTCCGCGCCGCAGGCGGTCAGCGCCAGCAGGGAGGTCATGCTGAGTGCGGCGGCTGCGATTCTGCGGATCACGAGGGGATTCCTTCCAGGGTGTGGGTCACGCCGAGCCAGTTCAGGAGGCGGGCGCGCAGGTTCACGAACTCGGGGGCGGTCAGATCACGGGGGCGGGGCAGGTCGACGGTCACCTCGTGGGCGATACGGCCCTCGTCCATCACCAGGATTCGGTCGGCGAGCAGCAGCGCCTCCTCCACGTCATGGGTGACCAGGAGGATCGCGCAGCCGTGCCGACGCCAGAGTTCGGCGACGAGTTGCTGCACCCTGCCCCGCGTCAGGGCATCGAGGGCGCCGAACGGCTCGTCCAGGAGCAGGAGTTCGGGCTCGCGCACCAGGGCGCGGGCGAGCGAGACGCGCTGGGCCTGACCGCCGGAGAGCGTCTTGGGCCAGACGTCGGCCCGGTCCGCGATACCGACCTCGTCGAGCGCCTTGAGCGCCGTCGCCCTGTCGGGACGGCCGGGCAGTCCGAGGACCACGTTGCGCCACACCTTCAGCCACGGCAGCAGCCGGGGCGACTGGAACGCGGCACTGCGCCGGGCGGGCACGGTGACCTCGCCGCCGATCTCGTCGTCGAGCCCGGCGAGGATCCGCAGCAGCGTCGACTTGCCGCAGCCGCTGTGCCCGAGGAGGGCCACGAACTCGCCCTCGCGGATGTCGAGATCGAGTTCATGCAGGACGGTGTTGCCGTCGAAGGCCCGCGAAAGGCCCCGAATCTCCACGCTGTTGGGCATCTCTAGGCCTCGCCCTCGAAGTTGGCCCGCCAGGTCAGCAGCCGGCGCGACAGGATCCGTACGGCGAAGTCGCAGGCCAGGCCGAGCAGCGCGTACACGACGAGGCAGAGCACGATGACGTCCGTACGGAAGTACTGCTGGGCGTTGCTCATCAGATAGCCGAGCCCCGCGTCCGCGTTGATCTGCTCGGCGAAGACGAGCGCGAGCCATGCGGTGGACAGCGCGTACCGGAGCCCCACGAGCGCCCCGGGCAGCGCGCTCGGCAGGATCACGTACTTGATCAGCCCGAGGCGACCGAGCCCCATCATCCGCGCGGCCTCGACGAGTTGGGCGTCCGTGGAGCGGATGCCGCCGTAGATGTTGAAGTACAGCGGGTACGTCACACCGAGGGCGACCAGCGCGATCTTCGGGGTCTCCTCGATGCCGAACCAGACGATGAACAGGGGGATCAGGCCCACCCAGGGGACCGCCCGGAACATGCCCATCGAGGAGTCGATGACGTCCTCGCCGAGCCGGAACAGGCCGGCCAGCAGGGACAGGGTGAGCGCCACGCTCGCACCGATCAGGAAGCCGATGGCCGCACGGCGGCCCGACGCGGCGATGGCGCTGGGGAGTTCACCGTTCCGGGTGAGCTCGACCGCCTGCTTGATCACGTCGACGGGGGAGGCGAGCACGGACTCCGGGAGCAGACCGGTGGCCGAGGTCAGGAACCACAGGAGCACGAGTCCCACGGGGCCGGCGGCCCGGCGCAGGGAACGCGGGACGGAGAAGCTGCGGCGCGTCTTGGCGGTGCCGCGGATCGTGACACGGGTGGGGGCCTGTCCGGCCGGGGCCACCGCGTCCGGTGAAGCCGTCACGGCTGGTCCCCCTTCACGGCCGGGCGGGACGGATCCGTGGACCACGCGGACCACGAGCCGGGGAAGAGGGCGGCATCGAAACCGGCGATCTCCAGCGCGGCGATCTGATGGGCGGCCGTGACACCGGAGCCGCAGTACACGCCGATCCGCGCGGCCGGAACCGCGCCCTTCTCCTCGAACCGCTTGCGCAGCTCGTCGGCGGGAAGGAACGTGCCGTCCGCCGCGAGGTTCTCTCCGGTCGGCGCGGACACCGCACCCGGGATGTGGCCGGCCCGGGGATCGACGGGCTCCACCTCGCCTCGATAGCGCTCGGCGGCACGGGCGTCCAACAGCAGCCCGGTGGCGGCCAGTTCGGCGGCTCCGTCCGCGTCGGTGACCGGCAGGCCGCCCGGCTCCAGGAGGACGTCCCCGGGCTCCGGATCGGCGGGGATCCCGGACTCCAGCGGCAGCCCGGCCGCCCGCCACGCGCCGAGCGCCCCGTCGAGCAGCGTCACCCGGGAGACTCCCGCGTGCCGCAGCAGCCACCAGGCCCGCGCCGCGGCGGTGTTGCCCAAGTCGTCGTGGACGACGACCGGTCGGCCCGATCGGATGCCCCACCTGCGTGCGGCGGCCTGCAGAACGTCGATCGGCGGCAGCGGATGCCGTCCGCCCTCCGGGCTCGGCGGCGCGGCCAACTCGCTGTCCAGGTCGACGTAGACCGCACCCGGGATGTGCCCTTCGGCGTAGTGGTCGCGGCCGTGCGGATCTCCCAGGGCCCAGCGGACGTCGAGGACGACCGGAGGGTGATCGGAGTCCAGCAGGTCACGCAGCTCGCTGACCGTGGTCGTGACGCTCATGCCGGTCCCTCCGCGATCGCGGGCAGCTCGGGGGACAGCCGCAGCCGCTCCAGGAAGAGCACGACGGTGGCGGCGGCCGTGCGGTGCGGCGCGTCGTTCAGGACGTCGTGGCGGCCGCCGTGGAAGGTCACCAGCCGCACGTCCGAGCCGGCGTAGGCCTCTCGTGCCGTCTCCAGAGGGCTCACCGTGTCGTCGGTGCCGTGCAGGGCCAGTACCGGGACGGTCACCCGGTCGAGGCGCAGGGCGGGCAGCCGCGGGTTCTCGGCGAGTGCCCCGCGCCGGAAGTCCGGGTCGGCGGTGAGGCGGCCCTGGTGGGTGGGGCAGGCGGTGCGGGCCTCGACCTCCTCCTCCCAACTCCCGGACGTCCAGGGGGAGGTGGGCAGGCCCACGAGGATCAGCGCGTCGGCGTCGGCCTCCGCGGCCAGCCGGGCGGCGTAGTGGGCGCCGGTGTCCGAACCGACCACCACCTTCGGACCCGGCAGCGACTCGTCGGCGAGCAGTTCGGCCGCCTCGTCGAGCACGGACGGATCGGCGGTCGGGTCGCCGAGTGCGCGTACCCGGTAGGCGTCGAAGGCGAGCCGGCGGCCGAACCGCTCGTACACACCACCGTGCTCGCCCCGCCCGGACAGCACGATCAGCGTGCCGCGCGCGGCGAGACCTTCGGGTTCGTCCCAGGAGAAGAAAGAGGGCATGAGGGGATAACTCCCGTTTGGGGGCAGCGGAAAGCCAGGGGAAAGGGCAGGCCGGAACGGCTGTCACGTGTCAGCCGGAGGGGAAGCGCGCAGCGTCAGAGGGCAGGCGCGGGCGCCCCGGAGCGATGAGCGGCAGAGGTCAGCGACAACGCGCGCTGCACGCCACGCCGAAGTCGATGACTCGGCGCTGCGTCAGAAGGGCAGCAGTAGCGGTCGCGTGCAACATGCGCCCATCATGACCGCCGGCGACCGAACACGTCCAACGATGATTCCGCATCGAAACCGATCAGGGATCGCGATCGATCGCGGTGAGCGGATACTGTCACGGCATGTCCCGACCCGTCCTCGACATCGTGGCCCTGCGCAGTCTGACCGCGGTCGCCGACTGCGGCGGGTTCCACCGTGCCGCGCAGGCGCTCTCGCTCAGCCAGTCCGCGGTCAGCCAGCATGTCCGCAAGCTGGAGAAGACACTGGGCCGCCCGGTCGTCGAGCGGGAAGGACGCGGCACCCGGTTCACGACCGAGGGCCGGCTGTTGCTGGAACAGGCGCGCCGCGTCCTCGCCGTCCACGACGAGGCCGTACGCACCCTGCTCGGCTCGGACGGCGACACCGTCACCGTGGGCTCCACCGAGCACGCCGCCGACCAGTTCCTGCCCCGGCTCACCGCCGCCGTCCAGGCGGTGCGCCCCGGCTGCCGGGTCCGCTTCCGCATCGACCGCTCCGCCCGGCTCGTCGAGGCCGTGGAGCGGGGGAGCGTCGACGTGGCGGTGTATGTCACCGAGGCGGCCGCCACCGAGGGCGTCTCCGTCGGCGGACTCCCGCTCACCTGGCACGCGGTTCCCGGCTGGGAGCGGCCGACCGCGCCCTCGCCGGTGCCGCTGGTCGCGATCGAGGACCCGTGCGCGATCCGCCGCCGGGCCATCGCGACCCTCGCCGCGCACGGGGTGCCCGCCTCGGTCGTCGGCGACGCCGGCTATCTCGCGGGCGTGCTCGACATCGCCCGCACCGGCCAGGGTGTCGCCCTCCTCGCCGCGGTCGGCCCCGCCCCCGACGGCCTGACCCCGTACAGCGGCCTGCCGCCCGTCCCCCCGATCCCCATGAGCGCCCTGGCCCGCCCGGGCGCGGATCCGGCGACGGCGGAGGCCGCCTTCAGCGCCGTACGGGATCTGTTGCGCCCGTGATGCCGTAGTCCCGCATCCCGCCCTCCAGCAGCGAGAACGCCTGGGCGGCGAGCCGGCGTACGTCGGTGGCGAGCGAGGCGGGGTCGTCGTCCGCCAGGACCCGCTCCCGCACATGCTCGATCAGGGCGCGGTGGACGCCGAACAGCGCATCCGCCACCACCCGGGCCGAGAGGTCGCCGCCCAGCGTCTCGGCCAGTGCGTCGGCGCAGGTGGCGAGGGCGCGCTGCTCGCGGGAGCGAAGCGCCGGACTGTCCGCGATCAGTGCGTTGACCGTGCGGAGTTGGTCGAGCGCGTCGGCGTCCCCCGCCGCGACCCGTGCCAGCAGTCCCCCGGAGTCCAGCAGCCGCTTCCGGAAGGCGGCGAGGGCGGAGTCACCGGACGGGCGGGTGCGGACGGCGTCGACGAGCCGCTCCCCGAAGGCCTCGAAACGGGAGGAGAAGAGGTCCTCCTTGGTCGGGAAGTAGTTGAAGACCGTGGCCTCGGAGACCTGCGCGGCGCGGGCGATCTCGACGACGGTGACCCGGTCGAAGCCCCGCTCCGTGAACAGCCGCCACGCGGTCTCGGCGATCCGGTCCCGCATCTGCCGCTTCTTCTGCGCCCGCAGACTCACTGGCCCCTCCGGTTTGGGGTGACCCTAATATTAGAGCTACCCTAGCATTCTGTGATCGTCCGACAGGTCATGACCAGGGGGTCATCCATGGCGGCACAGACACCAGCGACCGGTAACGGCTCCGCCCGCCTCCACATCGGCGTTCCTGAGGAGGTGAGGAGCCGATGACGTCCCGCACCTACCTCAAACCACCCTGGACGCAACGGAACATCGGCAACCGGCTGGCGCCGATCTTCGGCAGGTCCGTCGTGTCCCGGCTGTCCGTGCGCGGGCGCCGGAGCGGGCAGTGGCGCACGGTGCCCGTGGCGGTACTGGAGCACGAGGGGGAGCGGTACCTCGTCTCCTGTCGCGGCCTCAGCGACTGGGCCCTCAATCTGCGGGCGGCGCCCGACTGCCGGCTGACCGTGCGCGGCCGTGCCGAGGAGATCACGACGGAGGAGGTGTCCGAGTCCGAGCGTCCGGCGCTGATGGCGGCCTATCGGAAGAAGTACGGCGGGATGCCGACGGTCTCCGACGTGCTCACCGCGCTCCCCGACCCCGCCGACCACCCCGTCTTCCGTATCCGCGCCCGCGACTGAGGGCCGTCAGCCGCCCAGCATCCGCTCCAGCGCGTCCCGCTGGAACGGCAGCACCTCGGCGTGCAGATCGCGGCCCTTGCGGGTCAGCGTCACCCACACACCGCGCCGGTCCTCCATGCACACGGAGCGCTCCACCAAACCGTCCTTCTCCAGCCGGCCGATGAGCCGGGACAGCGCGCTCTGGCTGAGATGGACCCGCCCGACCAGGTTCTGCACCCGGCACAGATCGCCCTCCGCGGGCGCCTCGGCCGCGAGGATGTCGAGCACCTCGAAGTCGCTCGCGCCCAGTCCGTGCGGGTGCAGCACCCGGTCGATCTCGCACATCGTGCGCGCGTGCGTCCCCAGGATGTCCCGCCACTGTTCCTCGAGCCGGGTGCCGGCCGCGTTCACTGCCATACACCCAATGTTAATGCGCGTGCATCGACACCCGGCCGGGGTGTGCGCCCTCAGCTGTCCTGGGTGATACCGACCAGGTTGCCGTCCGCGTCCTTCACGGAGGCGATCAGCTTGCCGCCGCCGACGTCCGTGACGTCCTGGAGCAGTTCGGCGCCCGCGTCGAGCAGCGCGGCGAGACGGGCGCGGATGTCGGTGACGTGCCAGTAGGGGACCGGGCCGGTCATGCCCCGCGAGTGACCGTTCGGGTCGAGGCCCACGTCCTGACCGGCGTCCTTGAAACCGACGTAGTAGGGCTCGTCGGCATACGGCTCGGTCTCCAGCAGCGCGCTGAACAGGGCCTTCGCCCGGGCGATGTCCTTGACGGGGTAGATGATGGTGTTCAGTCCTGCGGTCATCGGGATGCTCCTCCGTGGGTTCCTTCGTCGGTGGTTTCACCGTAGGACGGGGGAGTGCGACGCGGCTTCTCCGATCCTGACCGCTTGCCGCGCGAGGCCGCGCCGGAAGGTCGGGCACTCCAGCAGATCCTCGTGCGGACAGTTCGCCCCGCCCTCGAGCATCTCCAGGGAGGCCTGCGCCGCGGCGATCCGGGCCCGCAGATCCTCCGCCTCGCGTCGCAGCATCGCACGCCGTCGCTCGGCGTCACCCGTGACCATCAGCCGGATCGCCTCCAACGACAGCCCCGCTTCCTTGCCGCACAGCACGAAGGCGACCCGCACCAGATCATCGGCACCGTAGCGGCGCCGGCCCGCCGTGTCCCGGTCCGGGGCCAGCAGGCCCACCGACTCCCAGTGCCGCAGCACATGCGGCTCCAGGCCGAAGCGCCGGGCGAGTGCGCCGATGCTCAGAGTCCCCTCGCTTGACCTCATGCCGACATTAAGTCGCAGCCTGGTGCCCATGACCAGGACACCGGAGGGAACCGACCGGCTGATCGCCCTGCTCGACAGTGTGGAGCGGATGCCGGGCGCACACGAACTGCGCCTGCTCTCCTACGACTTGCTGGGGGCCGCGGATGCGGTCGTGGACGTCGGCTGCGGCGGGGGCAGGGCCGTCGCCGAGCTGACCGACCGTGGCGTCGAGGCCGTCGGCGTCGACCCGGACGAGCGGATGCTCGCCGTCGCGCGCAGCCGCCGGCCGGAGGCCGACTTTCGCGTCGGGGACGCGTACCGGCTGCCGCTGCCCGACCACGCTGTGCACGGTTACAGGGCCGACAAGGTGTTCCACGTACTCGCCGAACCGCAGCGGGCGTTGGCCGAGGCCCGCAGGGTCCTCGCGCCCGGCGGACGGATCGTCCTCCTCGGCCAGGACTGGGACACGATGGTCATCGACTCCGACGACCCCGCGCTGACCCGCGCGCTCGTGCACACCCGCGCCGACCGGGTCACCGCGCCGCGCGCCGCGCGAGCCCATCGCAACCTGCTGCTCGACGCGGGGTTCGAGGACGTGCACGTCGAGATCCGCGCTTTCGTCCTCACCGGGCCGCAGGCACTCCCGGTGCTCACGGACCTCGCAGGTGTCACGGACGAAGGGCGCGCCGCCGGCTGGATGGCCGAGCAGCGCGCCCGCGCGGAGAAGGACCGCTTGTTCGTCGCCGTACCGATGTTCGTGGCGGCGGCGACGGCACCGGTCAGGTCGAGTCGCGCTTGACCAACTCGGTGGGCAGTATGACCGCGGCCGAGTCCTCGCCGCCGATCTGGGCCAGCAGCACCCGGACCATCTCGGCGCTGATGCGGTCATAGGGCTGGCGGATGGTGGTGAGCTGGGGACGGGCCGAGAGGGCGGCCGCCGAGTCGTCGAAGCCGCCGACCGAGACGTCCTCCGGCACCCGCCGTCCCGCCCGCTCCAGCGCTGCCAGCACTCCCTGTGCCATGAGGTCGGACGCGACGAACACCGCGTCCATGTCCGGGGCTTGGGCCAGCAGCTGTTCGGCGCCCTCCTCACCGCTGGCCCGGCTGTAGTCCCCGGAGGTCACGAGCCGCTCGTCGATCTCGATGCCCGCTTCGGCGAGCACCTCCTTGTACCCGGCGAGGCGGTCGACGCCGCCGGGGGAATCCAGCGGACCGGTCACGACGCCGATGCGGCGACGGCCCAGCGACAGCAGATGGCGCACCATGTCGCGGGCGCCGTCCCGGTCGTCCGCGGCCACGTAACTCACCTTGGAGCCGGGACCCATGGGCTTGCCGCACTGGACCAGGGGGACCCCCGCCTCGTGCAGTTCCTTGGCGACCGGGTCGGCGGAGTGGCTGGACACCAGCAGCACACCGTCGACATGCCCCGCCGTGATGTACCGGGTTATACGCCGCCGTTCGTCCTCGGTGCCGGCCAGCATCAGCAGCAGCGGGATGTCGTGCGCGGCCAGCGCCTGGGTGCAGGCCCGCAGCAGCACGTTGAAGTTGGGGTCCTCGAAGAACCGCTCCTGCGGCTCCGTCAGCAGGAAGCCGACCGAGTCCGAGCGTCCGGTGATCAGTGAACGGGCGTGCCGGTTGACGACGTAACCCGTCTTGCGGATCGCGGCGTTGACCGCCTCCTGGGCGGCCGGGCTGACGTAGTGCCCGCCGTTGAGGACGCGTGAGACGGTGCCCCGTGAGACCCCGGCCTCGCGGGCCACGTCGTGGATCGTCGGCGGTCGGCGCCGGCCCCCCGTGTTACTCATGGTCATGACTTTACGGCTCCGGAGAGCAGATCGAGGCTCCAGAACCGCTGGATGACCAGGAAGAGTGCGACGAGCGGGATGATCGCCAGGAACGCGCCGGTGATCACCAGTGTGTACAGGGCCGGGGTGTTGGCGCCCTGCTCCAGCAGCGTGTACAGACCGAGCGTGATCGGGAACTTCTCGTCGTCGCTCAGCATGATGTACGGCAGCAGGAAGTTGTTCCAGATCGCCACGAACTGGAAGAGGAACACCGTCACCATGCCGGGCACCATCATCGGCAGCGCGACGCGGGTGAAGATCCGCCACTCGCTCGCGCCGTCCATCCGCCCGGCCTCGACCACGTCGGCGGGGACCGCGGCGGCGGCGTAGATGCGCGCGAGGTAGACGCCGTACGGCGACAGGATCTGCGGGAGCAGCACCGACAGGTAGGAGTCGGTGAGGTCCGCCTGGGCCATCAGCAGGTACTGGGGGACCGCGAGGATGATCGGCGGCATCAGCACGCCCGCGAGCAGGACGTTGAACATCGTCTCGCGGCCGCGGAAGCGGTAGGTCGCGAGCGCGTAGCCGCTGAACGCGGACACGACCGTCGACAGGAGGGCGCCCAGACCGGCGTAGAAGGCGGAGTTGGCCATCCACCCCCAGTAGACGCCGTCGCGGTAGGCGTTGAGGTCCTTGATGTTGTCGAGGAATCCCGATCCCGGCAGGAACGTGAACGTGGAGAACAGCTCCGTGCCGGACTTGGTGGACGCGATCACCACCCACGCCACCGGCAGCAGGGTGTAGAGGGCGCCGATCAGCAGCGTCACCGTCGGGACGAGCGAGATCCGGCGGCGCAGCGGCGGGCCCTGGGCCGCGCCCGGCGTGGTGCCCGCGGCCGGCTCGGTCTTGCGGACGGCAAGAGAACTCATCGTGCTGCCTCCTGCTTCTGACGACGGTTCGCGGCCCGCAGGAACCCGAAGGACAGCAGCAGCGTGGCGAGCGCGATGATCACGGCCTGGGCGGCCGCCGCGTAGATGTCACCGGTGCCGAACGCGTCCCGGTACACCTTCATCAGCGGGCTCCAGGTCGTGGACACGGAGTTGGTGAGCGGCTTCAGCGTGGTCGGCTCGTTGAACACCTGGAGCGTCGCGATGATCGAGAAGAAGAAGGTCAGCACCAGCGAGGGCACCACCATCGGGATCTTGATCCTCAGGGCGATCTGCGTCGGGGTGGCGCCGTCCAGCTTCGCCGCTTCGTACACCTCGGCCGGGATGGACCGGAGCGAGGTGTAGATGACGATCATGTTGAAGCCGGTGCCGCCCCAGACCGCGATGTTCGACAGGGCGAGATACAGCGGACCGCCGTCCAGCAGGTCCGGCTGCGGCAGGCCCAGCTTCTCCAGCACGTAATAGAAGGGGCTGACGTCCGGCAGGTACAGGAAGCCCCACAGCAGAGCCGCCACGACGCCGGGGATGGCGTACGGCAGGAAGATCGCGAGCCGGGTGAAGGGGGTGAACCGCACCTTGTCGGAGTCGAGCATCAGCGCGAACAGCAGGGCGAGGCCGAGCATCACCGGGACGACGATGCAGCCGTAGCCGAGGACGCGCAGCGCGCCGTTCAGCAGCTCACTGTCGGTGAGGGCGTCCGTGTAGTTCTCCAGGCCGGCCCAGACCTCCGAGCGGGCACCCTTGCCCAGGCCGAGCCCGGAGACGTGCACCTTGCGGAAGCTGAGCCACACCGCGTACCCGATGGGCAGCGCGAAGAACAGCGCGAAGAGGATGGTTGCGGGGATGAGAAAGGCGTACGGGGCCCCCTTGACCCCGTACGACTTCCGGCGTGCGCTCGTCACTCGGAGACCCCGAAGCCCTGCTTCTTGAGGTCGGCGACGGTGTCGTCCTGCATCTTGTCCAGGGCGGCGGTGAAGTCCGACTTGTTCTTGGCGGCGGCGCCGAACGCGTCCTTGAAGGTCGTGTAGGCGACGTTCACGTTCGGGCCCCAGGCCGAGGGCGCCGTGGTCTTCGCGATCTCGGAGGCCTTGGCGTAGAAGTCCGACTGGTTCGAGAAGTAGGCCGGCGGGGTGGTGAAGGCGCCGCTGGTCTGGGCGTTCGTGGCGGCCGGGTAGATGCCGCTCTCCTTGGCCAGGGCCTGCAGCGCGGCGTCGTCGGTGTTCAGCCAGGCGGCGAACTTGGCGGCGGCCTCCTGGTGCTTGGAGTCCGTGGTGACGGCGGTGGAGGAGCCGCCCCAGCTGCCGGTCTTGTTGTCGCCCGCGGTCCACTGGGGGAGCGGGGCCATGGCCCACTTGCCCTTGGTGTCGGGCGCCGCGGTGGTCAAGGTGCCCGGCGCCCACACGGCGGAGACCCAGGCGATCTGCTTGCCGGTGTTGAGTGCCTTGTTCCAGGCCGGGGTGTACATCGGCTGGTTGTCGATGGCGCCCTCCTTGACGAGGCCGCCCCAGAAGTCGGCGACCTTCTTGGTGGCCGTGTCGTTGATGCCGACCTTCCACTTGTCGCCCTCGGTGGTCCACCACTGGGCGCCGGCCTGCTGGGCCAGGCCCGCGAAGAGGCCGGAGTCGTTGGCGGAGAAGGTGGTGAGGTCCGTGTCGGAGGACTTCTTCTTCAGCGCTCGGGCGGTCTCGGCGAACTCGTCCCAGGTGGTCGGGACGGTCAGGCCGTACTTCTTGAAGAGGTCCTGGCGGTAGTAGAACATCATCGGGCCGATGTCCTGCGGGACCGCGTAGACGGCGTCAGTGCCCAGCGTGGTCTGCTGCCACACGCCGTCGGCGAACTTGCTCTTCGCGTCGCCGACGTTCTTCGAGATGTCCGCGAGCGCGTCATTGCTGACCAGGGTCGGCAGCGCCTGGTACTCGGCCTGGACCAGATCGGGAGCCTTGCCGGCCTTGTGCGCGGTGAGGATCTTGGTGATCAGCGTGTCGCCGGACGCCTGCTTCTTCACCGTGACGGTGATCTGGTCCTTCTTGCCCTGGCCCTCGTTCCAGAGGTCGACGACCTTGTCCATGCCCGGCGTCCAGGTCCAGTACGTGAGCGAGACCGGACCGGAGTCGGCCTCGCTGTCCCCGTCGGACGAGCCGCAGGCGGCGAGTGCGCCGGCGCCGAGGGCGACGGCGATGGTGGAGGCTGCCACTCGACTGAGCCGGCTGCGCTTCGTGATGGGCATGGATCTCTCCCCTGACCAGGGCCCCCGCCTGCTGCGGAAGGCCTGCCATGCGTCTGTGAGCGTTCACAGTAGAGAAACATCCTGGACACTTGTCAATGGTTGTTGCCATGCGGTTATCTTGGCCTCGCACCGCTGATCGGCTGTGTGCACGTTCCCAAAAGATCGACCACAACGGGAGAAATCCATGCCGGAAGCCACCCCCAGGGGCCTCACCAGGCTCGCCTTCGGTGGGGACTACAACCCCGAGCAGTGGCCGGAAAGCGTCTGGCAGGAAGACGTCCGGCTGATGCGCGAGGCCGGCGTCACCATGGTGAGTGTCGGAATTTTCTCCTGGGCGCTCCTGGAGCCCTCACCTGGGGCATACGACTTCGGCTGGCTCGACCGTCTGATCGATCTGCTGCACGAGCACGGAATCCGCGTAGACCTCGGCACGCCCACCGTGGTGCCGCCGGTCTGGTTCTACCGGGCCCACCCCGACGCCCTGCCCGTGTCACAGGAGGGCGTGCGCTACGAGTTCGGCTCGCGCGGCGCCATCTGTCACAGCAACGCCGAGTACCGCGCGGCCGCCGCGAACATCACCACCCGGCTCGCCGACCGCTACGGCGACCACCCGGCGCTGGCGATGTGGCACGTGCACAACGAGTACGGCGTTCCCGTCTCCGCCTGCTACTGCGACTCCTGCGCGGCCCACTTCCGCCGCTGGCTGGAGACGACCTACGAGAAGGTCGAGGCCGTCAACGAGGCCTGGGGCACCGCGTTCTGGGGTCAGCGGTACGCGGACTTCGGGGACATCAACCCGCCGCGCCTCGCCCCGACCGTCGGCAACCCGGCCCAGGCGCTGGACTACAAGCGGTTCGCCGACGCCACCATGCGCGAGAACTTCGTCATGGAGCGGGACATCCTGCACCGCCTCGCGCCCGGCGTCCCGGTGACGACCAACTTCATGACCGCTCTCAGCCAGTGCGACTCCGTCGACTACTGGGCCTGGGGCCGTGAGGTCGACATCGTCACCAACGACCACTACCTGATGACCGACGGCCGCCGCACCCACGTCAACCTCGCGATGGCCGCCGACCTCACCCGCTCGGTGGCCGGGGGCGCGCCCTGGATCCTCCTGGAGCACTCCACCTCGGGCGTCAACTGGCAGGCCCGCAACCCCGCCAAGGCGCCCGGCCAGATGGCCCGCAACTCCCTCGCCCACGTGGCGCGCGGCTCCGAGGGCGCCATGTTCTTCCAGTGGCGGCAGTCCCGGCGCGGCGCCGAGAAGTTCCACTCGGCGATGCTCCCGCACGGCGGCACCGACACGCGCGTGTGGCGTGAGGTCGTCGAGCTCGGCGCGTCCCTCGACTCGCTGAGCACCCTGCGAGGCACCCGCACCCAGGCCGACGTGGCCGTCCTGTGGGACTGGCACTCCTGGTGGGCGCAGAACCTCGCCTGGCGCCCCAGCGAGGACCACGACCCGCGCGAGCGTGCGGACGCCTTCTACGAGGCGCTCTACGACCGGCACCTCACCGTCGACTTCGCCCACCCGGAAGCCGACTTGTCGAGGTATCCCCTTGTCGTGGTGCCCGCCCTCTACCTGATGACGGAGGCGGCCGGGAACAACCTCAAGGAGTACGTGGAGAACGGCGGCACCGTCGTCGTCTCCTTCTTCTCGGGCATCGTCGACGAGCACGACGCCGTGCACGAGGGCGCCTACCCCGGCGCGCTGCGCGACGTCCTCGGTCTGACGGTCGAGGAGTTCTCGCCGCTCTTGCAGGGCGAGAACGTGCGCATCACCGGACCCGACGGCTCCGAGCTCAGCGGCGACGTGTGGACCGAGTTCGTGGTGCCGCGCGGCGCGGAGACGGTCTGGACGTACGCCGAAGGCCTCACCGAGGGCCGGCCGGCGGTCACCCGCCACCGCCACGGCCAGGGCACCGCCTGGTACGTCTCCACCCGCCTCGGTGCGGAGGGCCTCGACGCGCTGCTCGGCTGGGCGGTCGAGGACGCGCAGGTCGCGGCGCGTGTCGACCTGCCCCGCGACGTCGAACTCGTTCGCCGCACCGGCGAGTCGGGGACGTATCTCTTCGCGATCAACCACACCGCGTCGGACGCCAAGGTGCCGCTGGAGGTCTCCGGCACCGAGCTGCTGACCGGTGAACGTGCCGCGGGCCGCATCGAGGTCCCCGCGGGTGCCGTCCGGGTCGTACGACTCGACGGCTGAGCCGAGGCCCCACCGGCCGAACCGACTCCCCTCCGCCCGTGCGAGCCGCTCGTGCCGCGGGCGGAGGGGCCCCTTCGCCGGCTCCGGCGAGGGACATCCCCAACCCCATTTGTCGAAGGGACGACGGACGAAGATGTTCCATCCCAGACGCACCCTCCGGGCCCTGCTCCTCCCGCTCACCGCCGGGCTCGCCCTCACCGCCCTGCCCGCGCAGACCGCCCAGGCGGCCAGCACGCTCACCAACGGCGGTTTCGAATCGGACGGCGCGGGCTCGGCAGCCCCGACCGGCTGGTCCGAGTACGGTTCGACCGGCGCCTCGTACAGCGAGTCCGGTGGCCACGGCGGCAGTTACCGCCTCAGCCACTACGCGTCCTCCGCCTACAAGGTGGAGACGTACCAGTACCTGTCCGGGCTGACCAACGGGAACTACACCCTCACCGCCTGGGTCCGCTCCGGCGGCGGGCAGAACTCCGCGTACATCTCGCTGAAGAACTGCGGCAGTTCCGAGCAGCGCACCAACCTGCCGGTCTCCGCCAGCGGCTGGATACGTGTCGTCACCTCCGTCGCGGTGACGAACAACCAGTGCACGATCAGCATCAACTCCGATGCCAACGCGGGCAACTGGATCAACGTCGACGACCTGACCTTCACGTCGGGCTCGACCGGCACGTCCATCAAGGGCTCGGACGTCTCCTCACTCGCCAAGAGCGAGGCCCTCGGCGGTACGTACAGGACCAGCTCCGGCACCACCGGTGACGCGCTCGCGATCCTGAAGTCCGCCGGACAGAACTACGCCCGCGTCAAGGTCTGGGTGAGCCCGAAGGACGGCTACAACACCAAGACGCAGGTGCTGGCGCTGGCCAAGCGCATCAAGGCGCAGGGCATGAAGCTGCTGGTCGACTTCCACTACTCGGACACCTGGGCCGACCCCGGCGCGCAGACCGTGCCGTCCGCGTGGTCGGGACACAGCTACAGCCAGCTGAAGACGGACGTCTACAACCACACGTACGACGTCCTCAACGCGCTGAAGGCGCAGGGCACCACGGCCGACATGGTCCAGGTGGGCAACGAGATCAACGGCGGCATGCTGTGGAGCGTGGGCTCCACCTCCAACTGGTCGCAGCTCGCCGGTCTGCTCAACTCCGGCTACGACGCGGTCAAGGCGGTCAGCTCCTCCACCCAGGTGGCGCTGCACCTCGCCAAGGGCGGTGACCTGACCGGCACCCGCTGGTGGTTCGACAACGCGGTCTCCAACGGCGTGAAGTTCGACGTCATCGGCCTGTCCTACTACGGCTACTGGCACGGCTCGCTCGCCGACTTCCAGACGACCCTGGACGACGCGGCCGCCCGCTACGGCAAGCCGGTCTTCGTCGCCGAGACGGCCTACCCCTTCCGTCTGGACAGCGACGACTCCTACGAGAACATCATCGACCTCTCCAGCGAACTGGTCTCCGGATACCCGGCCACGACGGCCGGCCAGACCCGGTGGATGAACGACGTCGCCAGCATCGTGGAGGCCGTTCCGAACGGCCGTGGCCTCGGCGTCTTCTACTGGGAGTCGACCTGGACCGCGGTGACCGGCAACGGCTGGGACCCGACCGACGCCACATCCGGCAACGGCTGGGAGAACCAGGCGCTGTTCGACTACGACAACAAGGCGCAGCCGGCGATGGCGTGGTTCAGCCACCGGTAGTCCCGTGAGGCGCGCAGTTCCATGACACGGGGGCCCGGCCGTAGCCGGGCCCCCGTGTGCCGTACGGCCGTACTGGTTCACCGCGCGCCCGAGAAGCACTGCCCGTCGGCGCGCGCCGTCGCCGGGGCCCGGCGACGGCGTCAGTGCGCGGGCGCGATGTTCTTGTTGTGGCGGAGCAGGTTCCGGGGATCCCACGCCGCCTTGGTCTCCGTGAGCCGCCGGTACTTGGCCTCGCTGCCGTACACGCCGCGCCGCCACGCCTCGCCCTGGTCCTCCGTGAGGTTGATGTAGGCGTTGGGCAGGGTGTGCGGTCGCAGGGCGGCCACGGTCGTCCCGGCCCAGGCGTCGAACGCCGCGTCCTGTTCCGGGTCCGTCCACACGGTGGCGGTCTCCCACAGCCAGGACGCCCCGGCGCGGGAGAAGGCCGTGGCGTCCTCGTCGACGTCCTCGGAGATCGCGCCGCCCAGCGACCAGACGTTGACCGCGGTGATGGTGCCCGGGAAGTTCGGCGCGGCGGTCACGCGCTCGACCAGCGCGTCGATCGCGGACTCCGTGAGGGAGGCGAGATAACCGCCGCGCGCTCCGGCACGCAGGCCGTAGGGGGCGGTCACGTCGAGCATGCTGTTCGTCTCGAGCCAGGTGGTGCGCCGCACCGTATTGACCAGGGGGGTCCCCAGGGCCGCCAGTGCCGCGATCGTCTTCTCCGCGTCCTCGAAGTCGCCCGTGTGGACCGGGATGAGGTTCAGGATCAGCTTTCCGTGCGCCTCCTGGGGCAGGTCCGGCAGCGGCGGCGCGTAGGTGAGCGCGGTCGCCAGCCCGAGTTCGCGCGGAGCCCGCGCCATGAAGGCGGGCAGTTCGGCCAGGACGGCCGCGGCCTGGTCGCCGGGGAAGACGATCATGCCGGAGACGACGTCCGGGCCCAGCGGATGGGCGCGGTACTCGAAGGCGGTGACGACACCGAAGTTGCCGCCGCCTCCGCGCAGCGCCCAGAACAGGTCGGGGTTCTCCTTCTCGTCCGCGCGGACCTTCCGGCCGTCGACGGTGACCATCTCGCAGGCGAGCAGATTGTCGACCGTGGCGCCGAAGCGCCGCATGAGATGGCCGATGCCACCGCCGAGGGTGAGTCCGGCGACGCCGGTGGAGGTGACGGTGCCGGAGGGCACCACCAGGCCGTGCTCCTGCGCGGCGGCGTCCAGTTCGCCGAGCAGGACACCGGCCTGTGCCCGCACGGTACGGGTGTCCGGATCGACGGTGATGCCGCGCATGCCGGACAGATCCAGCACCAGCGCGTCGCCCGGCATGGCGTGACCGTCGGAGCCGTGGCCCCCGCCGCGCACCGCGACGGGCAGATCGCGTGCGGACGCGTAGCGCAGCGCGGTGGCGACGTCGTCCTCGTCGGCGCACCGGGCGATCAGCGCGGGGCCGTGGTCGGCGGCTCGGCCGTTGAAGACGACCCGCGCCCCGTCGTAGCCCTCGTCGCCAGGGCGCAGGACGGTACCGCGGAAGTCGAACGGGAAGTCGCGGTGGGCGAGGGATGTGGGGGTTGAGCTGCTCATACGTATCTCCCTGAGAGCGGGCAGGCCGCAGTCGCGGACTGCCCCGCCGCTAACCGGAAATTCATTTTCCGGTACTGCTTCGGGAGCGTAACATTCGGCAACGTGAACGAAGTCGCCCCCTCCGGTGCCCGCCCCCAGCGGGCCGACGCCCGTGAGAACGTCCGGCAGATCCTGCGTGCGGCCCGTGCCGTTTTCGCCGACCGCGGCTACGAGGTGTCCATCGAGGAGGTCGCCCGCCGCTCCGGGCTCGGGATGGGGACCATCTACCGGCACTTCCCCAACAAGCGCGCCCTCGTCGAGGAGGTCGCGATCGGCCATATGCGGGAGACCTCCGAGGTCCTGGCCCGCGCCCTGACCGAGGAGCCGGACGCCTGGTCCGCGTTCACCCGCGTGATGCGCCATATGGCCGAGGTCCGCAGCAGTCAGATGTTCCCCGTCTCCCGCAGGCGGACGACGGAGTCCGGCCCGGCTCTCGTCGCCGCCCGCGACGCCCTGCTGGCCGACCTGGACGGGCTCGTCGCGCGGGCGCAGGGGGAGGGTGCGCTGCGGGGGGACGTGAACACGTACGACCTGGTCCTGATGATGGTCTCGCTGCCGCCGCGGATCCCCGAGAGCGAGGGCGTCGCCGCGGACCTGACCGGTCGTCAACTGTCGGTCCTGCTCGATGGATTGCGCGCCGCCCCCGGCGGGGAACACCTGCCGGAGCCGGCCGCCGGCCGCCTGGATCTGGACGAGTTCTTCCGGACGCGCTTCGGGATCTGAGCCAGGGGGGTGGTACCGCGGTGCCACCCCCCCCCTGCGGTCACCTCTCCGTGAGCGGGGTCACCGCGACGCGGTCGATGACCGGGGCGTACGGGGACCGCTGGTCGTACTGGTTGTAGGTGTCGCCGTTGAAGTCGGGCAGTTCCCGGGCGGTGAAGGTGAGCCGGTTGGAGCCCTTCTTCAGGGTCACCGGGACGGTCAGTTCCCAGAAGTTGTTGAAGTGGAAGGTCGTCGGGAAGAGGATCCTGCGGGCCGGGCCGCCGTTGACCGAGAGGTCGGCGTGGCGGGCGATGGGGTCGGGGTTGTAGTGGGTCGCGGGCGCCTGTTCGGCGTTGGAGTAGCGGATCGTCACCGCGTGCCGCCCGGCCCGCCGGGCGACGACGTCGACGGCGAGGGCGTTGGCCGTGCCGTCACCGATGTCGGTGACCGCCTTGCCGCCGGAGGCGAAGGTGTAGGTGTCGGTCACCTTGGCGGCACCGGTGAGGGTGCCGTCCTCGGCCTGGTACACCCTGGTTGGCAGGGTTCCGCCGGAGGGGGCGACCCGCAGCCGGTCGAGGAGCAGCGCGCGTGAACTCCCGCTCACCACGATCTTGTTGATACCGCCCGACAGGAACACCCGGACCTGCTCGGTGCCCTTCTTGCCGCCCTTGATGTCGAAGACCTTCTCGCCGTTGAGGGCCAGGCTCGCCCGTCCGCCGCCCAAGTGGTCGACGGACACGGTCGATTCACCCTCGGCGGGGGAGTGGACCCAGAAGGTCGCCGAGCCGCCCTTGGACAGCGGTACGGCGCCGGGACCTGAGGCACCGCGGTGGGTGTAGGTGGGCTGGGTCCCGTTCAGCGTGGCGTACTCGGCCTCGTACACCGCCGGCGCGGCCACCTTCGCGTCCCGCAGCGACAGGTCGACCTTGTCGATGATGGCGTCGCCCTTGGTCACACCGAGGTCGGCGTCCTTCGCGGCGAGGGTGATGCGGTGCCTGCCCGCGGTCAGCTTGACCGTGGTGTCGGTGTGCCCCCAGACGACCCACTTGTAGCCGAGCGGCAGCCGCAGCTCCTGCGGGGCCGTGCCGTCGACGCGCAGGAAGACGTCGGTGGGGCCCTGCTCCTTCACCAGGTCGTACAGGTTGTAGGAGTTGGCGAACACACTCAGGTCGTACGTCCCGTCCTGCGGGACCTCGACGTCGAAGGCGAGGACGCCGTCCGAGCCGGTGCGCAGACCGCCCACGTTGTACGTCCCGGAGGTGGCGAACCCGCCGACGTTGGACGGTGTGCCTTCCGGACCGTTCTTGGAGTAACCGCCGCCGGTGTAGGTGGCGTTCTCCGCCTCGTACGTCTTGCGCCAGCTCACCGAGGGCTCGGCCGATACGCCGCCATGGCCGCCGGGGGAGAGGACGACCTGGTACGCCGACATCTCGTTCATGCCGGTCATGGGCAACTTCACGGTGCCGTCCGCGCCGACCGCGAGCTCCTGGTCCGCGAGGCGCAGCGGCGGGGCGGAGTCGCCGACCTGGCCGGTCCAGGGGATCTCCTGGACGGTGGCGTGGACCGTCGTTCCGAACAGCTCGGGGTCGATGTTCTCGAAGACGACGTCCGCGTCACCGCTCCTGCCGCCGAAGAGGGCCCTCGACTGCCGCTTGCTCTCGTCGAGGGTGGCGACGCCCTGGAGGGTGTACTGCTGGTTGGGGCGCGGGGCGGTCACCTGGACCGTGTGACCGGACATCTGGCCGTAGGCGTTGAACAGCCACCACTGGCCGTTGCCCTTGTTGGCCTCGACGGCCGAGTCGTTGAGATTGCCGTCGATGTTCCAGTACGCCAGATCGGCGTCGATCTTGGACTCCTCGATGGCGGAGACCCACTGCACGACCTGGCCGGGTACGGACAGATGGAAGTTGTGGCCGTACTCGTTGACGTTGACGGGCAGCGGGCCGACGCCGACGTCCTTCTCCATCTGCCGGTACTTCGCCACGTTCGTGCGGACGGCGGCGGGGCTGGACAGCTCGTGCCAGCTCATCACGTCGGGGACGACGTCGTTGGCCTTGGCGTACTGCAGGAAGCCCTTGACCTGGTTGTAGAGAACGCTGGTGTTGGGGCCGGCGATCCGGGCGTCCGGATCGAGGCCCTTGATGAGGTGGTAGACCTCCTTCCAGGCCGCGAAGTAGTGCTGCGGGTCGCTGAGCCAGGAGACCTTGTCGTAGCTCCACTCCCCGGTGCCGAACATGTTCCCTTCGGGCTCGTTGAAGGGGACGTAGACGACGTGGTCCTGGTACGCGTCGTCCATGGTCAGGACTTGCTGGACCTGCTTGGTGATCTTCTCCTTGAAGTCGGCGAGCCGTGCCGGACCGTCGTTGCCGGGCCACTGGTAGGGGAAGCCGCGGTAGATGTCGGTCATGTAGATGTAGACGTCCTTGCCGCCCGAGTCCACGAACGGCGGCAGCATCTCCAGGGCGTCCGCGCCCGGGTGCTGGGGTCCGTCCTGGGCCTTCGTCGACACCGTGCGGACGTGCATGCCTTCCAGGACGTTGCGGCTGGGCACGCCGTCGCCGTAGACGCCGTAGAGCGATCCGGAGGCGCCGCCGTGGAAGGCGCCCGTGTCGGTGGCCAGGTCGATGGTGAGCTTCTCCGGGTCCGCCGCGCCGGCGGTGCCGGTGGCGGCGGGGACGGTGAGCAGGGCGGCGAGGACCGCGGTGGCGGCCAGGCCTGCTCTGGTTCTGCTGCGGGTGCGTGGCACTGGGGTCTCCGTGGGGATCCTGAGGGGATGGGACACGTGACTCGAACCGGTTCGATGACAGCGACGGCGGACGCTAGCAGTGCCGGAAAACGGTCAGCAATACCCTCGACGCGGATTTCCCAAGGCTTCCTGGATATGGACGCAAGGCATTGACAGCGGCTCCGGCGGCTCCTAACTTCCCTTCACGCGAACCGGTTCGACAAAGGAGAGTGCTCTCGTGAACATCGGTGAGATCGCCAAGCGGGCCGGGGTCTCGCGGAGCACCGTCTCCTACGCCCTCAGCGGCAAGCGCCCGGTGTCGGACGACACCCGGCAGAAGATCCAGCGGGTCATCGACGAACTGGGCTACCGCCCGAACGCGAGCGCCCGCGCCCTGGCCAACGGCCGCACCAGCACCCTCGGCCTGGTCTTCCCGCCCGCCGGCAACCATTACACCGGCATGCAGCTGGACTTCATCGGCAGCGTGGTGGAGGCCGCGGCGACCTACGACTACGACGTGCTGCTCTCCCCGAGCGGCGTCGACAGCGACCGCTCCTTCCAGCGACTGCTGGCCGAGCGGCGGGTCGACGGGGCGATCCTCATGGAGATCAGGCTCCAGGACGACCGGCTCGACCACCTGGCCGCCGAGAACTTCCCCTCCGTCTGCATCGGCCGCACCGGGCAGCCGGACGGCGACTGGTGGGTGGGCCTGGACCACACCGCGCTGGCGGCCGCCTGCGTCCACCACCTCGCCGACCTCGGCCACCGCAGGATCGCCCTGGTCAACCGGCCCGAGCGGATGCTGCGCGCCGGGTACGAGTCGGCGCACCGCGGGCTCGAGGGCTTCACCAAGGCCGCGGCCGAGCGCGGGCTCATCGTACGGACGTACTGCTGCGGCGACGACGCCCCCTCCGGCGAGGCGTGCATGGAGCGGATCCTCGCCGACGATCCCGCCACCACGGCGCTGGTCACCCTCAACGAGGCCGCGCTGGGCGGTATCTACCGCGGCCTGTCCGTGGCGGGCCGCCATGTGCCGCGTGACTTCTCCGTCACCGGAGTCGTGGCCGGCAGGTGGGCGGAGACGGTGACCCCGCAGCTCACCGCGGCGGACGTGCCGGCCGAACAGATGGGCCGGCTCGCCGTCGAACTGCTCGTCGAGCGGCTGGACCACCCCGACGCGGCGCCGCGCCACCACCTGCTCGCCCCGCCCGTCTCCCTGCGCTCGAGCACCGGCCCCGCGCACCCGCACCGCGACGCCTGACGCCCGCCCGAGCACCTTTTCCCGCTTCTTCCCCTCCTCACCGGCCGTGTCCGGCC
The DNA here is from genome assembly GCF_053592055.1 of Streptomyces sp. NPDC002817. NCBI lineage: Bacteria > Bacillati > Actinomycetota > Actinomycetes > Kitasatosporales > Streptomycetaceae > Streptomyces > Streptomyces sp. NPDC002817. The sequence goes on along the minus strand of NZ_JBSFUY010000018.1, from coordinate 12,295 downwards.
GGCTGCCTCCCGACCCCCATCTTCGGCATGCCTCGATTCGGCATGCCCTCGCCGAGAACACGAAGGAACGCGCCATGAACGGATCCACCGGACGACGGCTCACCGCCGCGGCCCTGACCGTCGCTGCTCTCACCACCGGCACCACCGCCTGCTCGTCCGACGGAAGTTCGTCCGCGACGGGGGAGGACGGCGGCACCTACACCGTCTGGGACCCCTACCCGCAGTTCGCCAAGGACTCGGCCTGGGTGAAGCTGCTCGACGGCTGCGGCGCCAAGGCCGGTGTGAAGGTCAAGCGGACCGCGTTCGACACCAGCGACCTGGCCAACAAGACGCTGCTGGCGGCCCAGCAGGACAACTCACCGGACGTGCTCATCGTCGACAACCCCGTGGTGTCGACCCTGGCGGAGGCCGGAGTCCTGACCACCACCGACGACACCGAGCTGGACACCTCGAAGGTCGATCCCAACCTGCTGGCGGCCGGACAGTCGGACGGGAAGACCTACGGAACTCCCATCGGCGCCAACACCCTCGCCCTCTACTACAACAAGGAGGTCCTCAAGGCCGCGGGCGTCGACGTCGCCTCCGTCAAGGACTGGCCGTCGCTGACGGCGGCCCTGGAGAAGGTCGACAAGGCGGGCAAGAAGGGCATCACCTTCTCCGCGATCGGCACCGAGGAGGGCAGCTTCCAGTTCCTGCCCTGGTTCTGGGGCTCGGGTGCGCAACTCACCGAACTCGACTCCGCCCAGGGGGTGTCGGCGCTGTCGCTCTGGAACGACTGGCTGAAGAAGGGATACGCCCCCAACTCGGTCCTCAACAACACCCAGACCACCAGCTGGCAGGAGTTCGCCACCGGCGACTACGCCTTCGCGGAGAACGGCACCTGGCAGCTCGCGAACGCCCAGAAGGCCGGCTTCGACTACGGAGTGCTCCCGATACCCGGCGCCTCCGGAGGCAACGCCGCCGCCCCGACCGGCGGGGAGTTCGTCACCGTCCCGGTCCAGGGCGACACCGGCCGCTACACCACCGCACGCAAGCTGGTCTCCTGTCTGACCAGCGACGCCAGTCTCCGGGAAACCGACACCACGCTGTCCTACGTGGCACCCGTCAGCGCCGTACAGGACGAACAGGTGGCGGCCAACGCCGAGTTGAAGCCCTGGGTGGCGGCCGTCAAGGCGGCCAAGGGACGCACCAGCGACGACCTCGGCACCAAGTACCCCAAGATCTCGGAGCAGTTGTGGAAGGCGGTCCAGTCGGCGCTCAGCGGTGCCAAGTCGCCGAAGGACGCGCTGACCTCGGCGCAGAGCGCGGCCGAGTGACGACGGTCCGATGAAGCAGACGACACACCTGTCCGAGCGCCGGCTCGCGCCGGACCGGAAGGGGGCGGCCGCCGCCGCCCCGCTCCCGGCCCGCTCCCTGCCGAGGCGCCGCCGCCCGACCTCCCAGCAGTGGGCCGCCTGGGCCTTCCTCACTCCGGTCACCCTCTACCTCGGCCTCTTCTACGCCTATCCGCTGTACCGCAACCTCGACCTGAGCCTGCGCCACTACACCGTCCGCTCCTTCGTCCAGGGCGACGCCCCCTTCACCGGCCTCGCCAACTACCGCACCGTCTTCGACGACCCCACCTTCGCCCCGGCCCTCACCCATACCGTCGTCCTCACCGTCGTGTGCCTGGTCTTCCAGTACGCCATCGGCCTGGCCCTCGCGGTCTTCTTCAACCAGCACTTCCGGCTCTCCACGACCCTGCGCGCCCTGTTCCTCGTGCCGTGGCTGCTACCGCTGATCGTGTCCGCCTCCACCTGGTCGTGGATGCTGAACAGCGACTCGGGCATCGTGAACGCCGCCCTGCACGCCGTCGGCGTCGACCCGGTGAACTGGCTGACCTCACCCACGTGGTCACTGACCTCGGTGATCATCGCCAACATCTGGATCGGCATCCCGTTCAACCTGGTCGTCCTCCACAGCGGCCTCCAGTCGATCCCCCACAGCCTCTACGAGGCGGCCGCGCTCGACGGCGCGAACGCCTGGCGGCGCTTCTGGCACATCACCTTCCCGCTGCTGCGCCCGGTGTCCGCCATCACCCTGCTGCTGGGCCTGGTCTACACACTCAAGGTCTTCGACATCATCTGGATCATGACCAAGGGCGGCCCCGCCGACTCCTCCACCACCTTCGCCACCTGGTCCTACCGGCTCGGCTTCGGCAACCTCCTGCCCGCCTTCGGCCCCGGAGCGGCCGTCGGCAACCTGCTCGTGGTCGCCGCCCTGGTCTTCGGCCTGGTGTATCTCAGGGTCCAGCGAAAGCAGGCACTGTCGTGAACCGAAGTGACAGGCGCACCTGGTGGAAGACGGCCATCGGTCTCGCGCTCACCGCCGTCATGCTCTTCCCGGTCTACTGGATGCTCAACGCGTCCTTCACCCGCGACCAGGACCTGCGCAAGAGCCCACCCGGCCTGTTCCCCGCACACGGCACGCTGGAGGGTTACCGGGCCGTCCTGGACGACCAGTTGCCCTACCTCGCCACCAGCCTCGTCATCGGTCTGGGCACGGTCGCACTGACCGTGGCCCTCGCCGCGCCCGCCGGCTACGCCCTGGCGAAACTGCGACCGCGAGGCGGCGGTGTGCTGGGCTTCCTCTTCCTGGCCGCCCAGATGATCCCCGGCATCATCATGGCGATGGGCTTCTACGCCATCTACCTCAGCCTCGGCCTGCTCCAGTCGGTGCCCGGCCTGATCGTCGCGGACTCCACACTGGCCGTCCCCTTCGCCGTACTGATCTTCACCGCGTTCATGTCCGGCATCCCGGAGGAACTGCTCCAGGCCGCGAAGACGGACGGCGCCGGGCCGCTGCGCACCTTCCGGTCGATCGTGCTGCCCATGAGCCGCAACGCCGTCGTCACGGTGTCACTGTTCGCGTTCCTGTGGTCCTGGTCCGACTTCGTCTTCGCCGGCACCCTCGTCAACGGCGGCACCCACGAGCCGATCACCCTCGGCATCTACCACTACATCGGCAACAACAACCAGCAGTGGAACGCCATCATGGCCACCGCCGTCGTGGCCTCGCTGCCGGCCGCCGTCATCCTCGTCCTCGCCCAGCGCTACGTCGCCGCCGGTGTGACCGCCGGTGCCGTGAAGGACTGACCGGCCCGTGCCGTTCCCGCCCAAGAAACGAGTAGCCCCTTCATGACCGCAGCCCGCTCCGGCCCGGCCTTCTCCCTCCACGACATCCCGTTCAGCACCCGCGGCTCCTGGTTCGGCATCTCCCCGGTCCTCGCGGAGAAGACGTACGCCGAGGACCTCCACCTGGTCTCCCACCAGAACGGCATGCACCCCGTCCTGCGTCTCGCCCCCGAGGCGCCGGCCCGCTTCACCGCGACGCCGAGCCTGCTCACGTGGAGCGGCCCGAACGGCCGGATCGACCTCGCCTACGAGTCACCGGACACCGTCCGGCTGCGCGGCACCGGGCTCGGGCTGCGTGTCACGGCGGCGGCGCGGGCCCTGACGCCCTTCACCGGTACGTACTTCTTCCGCGACCCGGTCGACGGATCCCACGTCTTCACCTCGTACGAGACCGGCCGCCGCTACCGCGTCACCGTACTGTCCGGCAGCGTGGCCGAGCCCACCGGCGGGCAGGCGCTGGGAGAGGCCGACCGCGGTCTCACGCTCACCGGCGCGAGCTGGGAGGCGGCGGTCGAGGAACTCGACACCGCCCGCCGCCCCTACACCTCCACGGCGACCTTCGACGAGGTCGAGGCGGGGGCGGAACGGGCCTTCGCCGCCTTCGCGGACGCTGTCGCCCCCTGGCGCTCCCCGCGCACCCCTGCCGCCGAACTCGCCGTCTACGTCCTGTGGTCGGCGACCGTCGACCCGGCGGGCCTCGTCACCCGGCCCGCGGTGCTGATGTCCAAGCACTGGATGGACAAGGTATGGAGCTGGGACCACTGCTTCAACGCCCTCGCCCTCGCCCCCGGAGCACCCGCGCTGGCCCGGGACCAGTTCTGTCTGCCGTTCGACCACCAGGACGAGAGCGGGGCGCTGCCCGACTCGGTCACCCACTCGGAGGTCCTCCGCAACTTCGTCAAACCCCCCGTCCACGGCTGGGCCCTGGCCCGACTGCGCCGACGACTGGCGGCACCCCTCGACCGTGCCGAACTCACGGAGATCTACAACAGGTTGAGCCGCTGGACGGACTTCTGGCTCACGGCGCGACGGGCGCCGGACACCGCCCTGCCCCACTACCAGCACGGCAACGACAGCGGCTGGGACAACGCCACGTCCTTCGACCCCGCACGCGTGGTCGTCACCGCCGACCTGGCCGCCTTCCTCACCCTCCAGCTGCGTGAACTCGCCGTCCTGGCAACGGAACTGGACCTGCCCGGCGAGGCCGACCACTGGTCCCGCACCGCCGAGGCGACCCAGGCCGCCCTGCTCGACGAACTGTGGACGGGGGAGCGGTTCGTGACGCGGGGCGCCGACAGCGGTGACACCTGGACCAGTTCCAGCCTCCTCGACCTGATGCCGATCGTCCTGGGCGAGCACCTTCCCGAACACATCGGCAAGACCCTGGCCACCCGGATCGAGGCCCACCTCACCCCGTACGGCCTCGCCACCGAACTGCCCACCTCACCGCACTACCGCGCCGACGGCTACTGGCGCGGCCCCATCTGGGCACCCGCGACCGTCCTCATCGAGGACGGTCTGCGCCGAGCCGGTCACCACCGGCTCGCCGACGAGATCGGAGCCCGCTTCCGGACCCTGTGCGAGACCCACGGCTTCGCCGAGAACTTCGACGCCCTCACCGGCACGGGCCTGCGCGACCGGGCGTACACCTGGACCGCCGCCGCATACCTCCTCCTCGCCGGGAACCACCGACCGGATCGCCCATAGGTACACAGACGTTCCTCGCAAGTCCGTTCGGTATCGGACAAGCCGTGTGAAGTCCGTACACGGCGGCCTGGACTGCGGGACAGTGGGAACACACGGTACGAGGAGGCCGGTCCGGAGGGGGAAGGCATGCTGAGGACTCCCGTCAGTGAGCGACGGCTGGACATTCTGGAATGGCTGAAGGACCCGGCCGCGCACTTCCCGTCGCGGCGTCGCCGCGATCCGACCGAGGACGGCGTCACCGCGGACGCCGTGGCCGCCAAACTCGGGGTGCGCCGCCAGGTCGCCGACACCCACCTCGAACTGCTCACGGACATCGGCCTGTTGCGCGCCAAGCGGATCCGGCGGCGCACCTACTACCGACGGGACGAGGTGCGGATAGCGGAGGTGGCGCGCATGTTCGAGAAGGGCTGGTAAGAAGGGCTCTCGGGCCGCCAAGGGCTCCGAGGTGACGAAGGGCGGACGTCCGTGGAGCGTGCACAGGTGCTGGTCCCGCGCAGGTACGTCGCGATCGGCGGCCGCGGCCCCGAGGACGTCGTCGCCGACAGCCGGGACCGTGTGCTGACCGGCGTGGAGGACGGCCGTATCCTCCGCCTCGACGGTCTCGCCGACCCGGCCACGACCCGTGTCGAGGTGCTCGCCGAGACGGGCGGCAGACCCCTCGGCCTCGAACTCCTCGCGGACGACACCCTGTTGGTGTGCGACGCCGAACTCGGGCTGCTGCGCGTCGACCTGAACACGGGCGTCGTGCGCATCCTCGCCGACTCGGTGGCGGGGGAGCGGCTGCGGTTCTGCAGCAACACCGTCGCCCTCTCCGACGGCACCGTGTACTTCACGGTCTCCAGCCGCCGCTACCCCCTCGACCAGTGGATCGGCGACCTCGTCGAACACACCGGCACGGGCCGGCTCCTGCGCCTCGCACCCGGCAGCGAGACACCCGAAGTCGTCCTGGACGGGCTCCAGTTCGCCAACGGCCTCGCCCTGAGCGGCGACGAGTCCTTCCTGGTGGTCGCCGAGACCGGCGCGTACCGCCTGACCCGCCACTGGCTCACCGGCCCGAACGCGGGCCGCTCCGAACCCTTCGTCGAGAACCTGCCCGGCCTGCCCGACAACATCTGGCGCGCCCGACCCGACGGACCGATCTGGGTGTCCCTGGCCGGACCCCGCGTCCCCCCGCTGGACCTGCTGCACCGCGCCGGCCCGGCCGCCCGCCGTGCCGCCGCCCGGCTGGCCGTGCACGCCCCCTTCCGTCCCACGGGCACGATCGGCGTCCTCGCGGTCGACGACCACGGCGAGATCGTCCACCACCTCACCCGCCGTCACTCCGGTTTCCGCATGGTCACCAGCGTCTGCGAGGCGGCCGGCCACCTGGTCCTGGGCAGCCTCCGGGAGCGGGGCGTGGCCCTGTGCGAGCCGCCCGCGCCCAAGTGAGCCCGGCGTTACCCTGTTGACGGCCGTGATCAGGCCGTCCAGGCAGGAGACGTACGACCATGACAGCCCCGGAGACCGAGACTCTCCGCGTCCCCACCCCCCGGCAGCCGGTCCTGCGCGGCCAGGGACCCGTGGTCGCCGTGGTCGCGCTAGGCGGTGCGCTCGGGGCCACGGCCCGGTACGCACTCTCCCTCTGGTGGCCCTCGCAGCCCGGCGGATTCCCCTGGGCGACCTTCTGGACCAACGTCGTCGGATGCGCCGTGATCGGTGTGTTCATGGTGGTGATCACCGAGATGTGGGCCGCGCACCGCCTGGTCCGCCCCTTCTTCGGTACCGGCGTCCTCGGCGGCTTCACCACCTTCTCCACGTACGCCGTCGACGTGCAGAAACTCCTCGACGCGGGCCACCCCGGCACCGGCCTGGCCTACCTCGCCGCGACCCTGTTCGCGGCCCTCACGGCGGTGTGGCTCGCCGCGACGGCGACCCGCCGCGTCCTGAAGCGGAGGCAGCCATGACGAGGCTGACCGGTGACGCCCTGCGGGTGACCGTGTTCATCGGCGAGCACGACACCTGGCACCACAAGCCCCTCTACAGCGAGATCGTGCACCGCGCCCACGCGGCTGGTCTCGCGGGCGCCAGCGTCTTCCGGGGCATCGAGGGCTTCGGCGCCTCCTCCCGGATCCACACCTCACGGCTGCTGTCCCTCAGCGAGGACCTGCCGGTCGCGATCGTCATCGTCGACACCGAGGAGCGCGTAAGGGCCTTCCTGCCGCAGCTCGACGAACTCGTCACCGAAGGCCTGGTCGTCCTCGACGACTGCGAGGTCATCAGGTACGCCGGGCGGGGCGAGGAATCCGGCGAATCGGACGCGAACGGTAAGAGGTCGTTGTGAACTGGCTGCTGGTCGTCGCGGGCGCCACGGTCGGTGCCCCGCTCCGCTATCTCACCGACCGCGCGATCCAGTCCCGCCACGACTCGGTCTTCCCGTGGGGCACCTTCGTCGTCAACGTCACGGGCTGCCTGATCCTCGGCCTGCTGACCGGCGCCGCCGGGTCCCACCACCTCCAGCTCCTGCTCGGCACCGGCCTGTGCGGCGCCCTGACCACGTACTCGACCTTCTCGTACGAGACCCTGCGGCTGACCGAGACGGGCGCGGGACTGTACGCCCTCGCCAACGTGGTCGGGAGCCTGGTCGCCGGTCTGGGAGCCGCGTTCGCGGGTGTGGAACTGGCGGGCGCCGTCTGGGCGTAAGGCTTCGGGACATGTCCGCGTGTAGTAAGACTGTCCCCGCCGAACCCCCTCCCCGCTGGAAGAACTGGAACCCATGAGCGCCATCAGCGTCGGTCAGGCCGTCGTCCTCGGAGCCGTCGAGGGGGTGACCGAGTTCCTGCCCGTCTCCTCCACCGGCCATCTGAAGATCGCCGAGGGACTCATGAACATCCCCGTCGACGACGACGCCGTCGTCGGGTTCTCGGCCGTCATCCAGGTCGGCGCCATCGCCGCCGTGCTCGTGTACTTCTTCAGGGACATCGTGCGGATCGTCTCCGCGTGGGGCCGTGGGCTGCGGAACAAGGAGGAGCGCTACCACCACGACTACAAGTTCGCCTGGTGGGTCATCTACGCCACCGTCCCGATCGTCGTCGTGGGCCTGGCCGCCAAGCCGCTCATCCAGGGCCCGCTCGCCTCGCTGTGGGTCGTCGCGGGCTCCCTGATCGTCGGCAGTGGCGTGATGTGGGCGGCGGACCAGATGGGCCGGCACAAGCGCGGGGAGGACGACACCTCGCTCAAGGACGCGATGCTCGTGGGCAGCTCCCAGATCCTCGCGCTGCTCTTCCCCGGCTTCTCCCGCTCGGGCGCCACCATGTCGACCGCGCTCATGCTGGACCTGGACCGCGTCGCCGCCACCCGCCTGTCGTTCTTCCTGGGCATCCCCGCCCTGACCGGCGCCGGAATCTACGAGCTCAAGGACGCGCTCGGCACCGGCGCGGGGGCGGCCCCGCTGGCCGTCGGCACGGCCGTCTCCTTCGTCGTCGCCTACGCCTCCATCGCCTGGCTGCTGAAGTTCGTGGCCAAGCACTCCTTCAACGCCTTCGTCATCTACCGGATCGTGGTGGGTGCGCTGCTGTTCGGCCTGCTGGCGACGGGTGCACTGAGCAGCTGACCGGACGCCCGGGAGGTGTGAGACGGCTTTCATGTCTCACACCCCGTGAAAATCTCCATTCGCACGCCTTGACAGCACCCTCCCGCCGCCCGGAGTATCACTCCCGTGAACCTGTCAGACAGCCGGACAGCCGGACAGCCCCCGCGACGCGTCAGTGCCATGGAAGCGGTGCTGGCGTATCTGCGTGGCGCCATCGAGCACGGGGAGTACGCCATCGGCGACAAGCTCCCCTCCGAGGCCGAGCTCTGCCGCACCCTGGAGGTCAGCCGGCCCGTCCTGCGCGAGGCCCTCAGGGCCCTGCAGACCATGGGCCTGACCGTCTCCAAGACCGGCAAGGGCACCTTCGTCGTCGCGAACGCGGTGGAAGACCCCACCTTCGGCGACTACGCGGCCAGCGACCTGCTGGAAGTGCGCCGCCATGTCGAGATCCCCGTCGCCGGGTACGCGGCCGTGCGCCGCACCCCGGAGAACCTCGACCACCTGGCCCATCTCCTGGACCGCATGGAGCGGGAGACGGACACCACGGCGTGGGTCGCGATGGACACCCTCTTCCATCTCGCCGTGGCCGAGGCCGCCCAGAACCCGGTCTTCCGCCGGGTCATCGAGGAGATCCGTGACGCACTGGCGCGTCAGTCGGCCTTCCTCAACGAACTGGGCGGCCGCCGGGAGCAGTCCAACCGGGAGCACCGGGCGATCGTCGAGGCGCTGATCGACGGTTCCGAGCTCGACGCGGTGGAGGCCATGTCCCACCACCTCGACCGCGTCGAGACCACCCTCACCGACATCGTGCGTTCCCCCGGCAAGGGCACGGACACCCCCACGGAAGGCAACCCCCAGGCGTGAGCGAGCAAAGCCTGCACGACGGCGTGCAGAAACGTTCCGGCCATGTCGACGCCGGAGACGAGGGCTACAGCAAGTCGCTGAAGTCCCGGCACGTCAACATGATCGCCATCGGCGGCGCCATCGGCACCGGCCTCTTCCTCGGAGCCGGCGGCCGCCTCGCCGACGCCGGGCCTTCGTTGTTCATCGCCTACGCGGTCTGCGGAATCTTCGCGTTCCTCGTGGTCCGCGCCCTCGGTGAACTCGTCCTGTACCGCCCGTCCTCCGGCGCCTTCGTGTCCTACGCCCGGGAATTCCTGGGCGAGAAGGGCGCCTACATCGCGGGCTGGATGTACTTCCTGAACTGGGCCACCACCGGCATCGCCGACATCACCGCCGTGGCCGTCTACACCCACTACTGGGGCATGTTCTCCGACATACCGCAGTGGGTGATCGCGCTCATCGCGCTCGCCGTCGTCCTCACCGTGAACCTCATCTCGGTGAAGATGTTCGGCGAGCTGGAGTTCTGGTTCGCCATCATCAAGGTGGGCGCGCTCGTGGCGTTCATGTTGATCGGCATCTTCCTGCTGGTCACCCAGCACGAGGTCGGCGACACCACCCCCGGCCCGGCCCTGATCACCGACAACGGCGGCGTCTTCCCCAACGGCCTGCTGCCCATGCTGCTGATCCTCCAGGGCGTCGTCTTCGCCTACGCCTCCGTCGAGCTGGTGGGCGTCGCGGCCGGTGAGACCGAGAACCCCGAGAAGATCATGCCGAAGGCGATCAACTCGATCATGTGGCGCGTCGGCCTCTTCTACGTCGGCTCGGTCGTCCTGCTCTCGATGCTGCTGCCGTGGAACAAGTACACCGGCGGCCAGAGCCCCTTCGTCACCGTGCTCTCCAACATCGGCATCCCGGCCGCCGGCGGAGTGATGAACCTCGTCGTCCTCACCGCGGCCATGTCCTCGCTCAACTCCGGCCTCTACTCCACCGGCCGCATCCTGCGCTCCATGGCGAAGTCCGGCTCCGCGCCCAAGTTCACCGGCGTCATGAGCCGCAGTCAGGTCCCCTACGGCGGCATCCTGCTCACCAGCGGCATCTGCGTCCTCGGCGTCGGCCTCAACTTCGTGGTCCCCGCCGACGCGTTCGAGATCGTGCTCAACTTCGCCGCGATCGGGATCCTGTCCACCTGGGGCATGATCATGCTCTGTCACCTGCTCTTCTGGCAGAAGACCGAGAAGGGCGAACTGACCCGACCGGACTACCGGCTGCCGGGATCCCCCTGGACCGAACTCGTGACGATGGTGTTCCTCGCCTCCGTCCTGGTCCTCATGTACGCCGACGGCGGCGTCGGACGCACCACCGTGCTGTGCCTGCCGCTGATCGCGGGCGCACTGGTCGCCGGGTGGTACGCCATCCGCGGCCGGGTCGCCCGCACCTCCACCGAGACCGAATCCACCGCCGCCGACGCGTGACCCGCGTGGCGCACCCTTAGAAGCAGGAAGTGATGTACAGCAGTCTCGTCGCGGACCCACCCCTGATCCGCGAGCCCCTCCACGCCCCCGTCGCCCACCTCATACGCGGCGGGGTCGTGGAGGGCATCCACTACGGTTCCGTCGTCGTCCTCGGCGCGGACGGGCAGGTCCGGTTCCAGCTCGGCGACATCGAGGCGGCGTTCTATCCGCGCTCGGCGCTGAAGCCGGTGCAGGCCGTCGCCATGGTCCGGGCCGGGCTTCCGCTCGACGGTGAGCTGCTGTCGCTGACCGCGGCGAGCCACTCCGGCGAGGAACGTCATCTCGCAGGTACCCGGCGGATCCTGGAGCTGGCGGGCGTGGGCGAGGACGCTCTGCGCAACGTCCCGGACATGCCGTACGACCCGGTCGTACGGGATGTGTGGGTGCGGGAGTCCCGACCGCCGTCGCGGATCGCCCAGAACTGCTCCGGGAAGCATGCGGCGATGCTCTACACGTGCGTGCTGAACGACTGGCCGCTCGAGGGCTATCTGGACCCGGGCCATCCGCTTCAGCAGGCGATCGCCGAGATCGTGGAGGACCTCACCGGGCAGCGGATCGCTCAGGTGACCGTGGACGGTTGCGGGGCGCCCTTGTTCTCCGTGTCCCTGCACGGGCTTGCCCGGGCCGGGGCGCGGATCACCTCCGCGGCGCCGGGTACGCCTGAGGCCCGGGTCGCCGACGCGATGCGGACGCATGCGGAGATGGCGTCCGGGGCGGGGCGGGACGTGGCCGCGTTGATGCGGGCCGTGCCGGGGCTGTTGGCCAAGGACGGGTTCGAGGGCGTTCAGGTTGCCGCCCTGCCGGACGGGCGTTCTGTGGCCGTGAAGATCGCTGACGGGGCGAATCGGGCGCGGGTTCCTGTCGCGGCGGCGGCGCTCGCTCGCGCGGGCGTGGACGAGGCGTTGCTCACGGAGTTTGCCGGGGAGCCGTTGCTCGGGGGTGGCAGACCGGTCGGTGAAGTTCGGCCGGTTCGGTCGCTGGAGCCCGTTGTTGTTTCGGCCTGCGCCTAAGGAGTTGCCCCGATTTCTTGATTTGCGGCTGCGGGCCCGTTGTGGCTGGTCGCGCAGTTTCCCGCGCCCCTAGGTGGCTCACCCTCACCCCCTCAGAAAGGGACCCCGAACTCTCATGACCGTCGTCGTCACCCGCCGCGAGCACGATCTGCTCGGTGACCGTGATGTTCCCGCCGACGCCTACTGGGGTGTGCACACCCTGCGTGCCACCGAGAACTTTCCGATCACCGGCATGCCGATCTCCGCCTACCCCCACCTGATCGACGCCCTCGCGGCCGTCAAGGAGGCCGCCGCGCTCGCCAATGAGGAGCTCGGGCTGCTGGAGCCGCGGAAGGCCGCCGCGATCGTCGAGGCCTGTCGCGAGATCCGGGACGGCAGGCTGCACGATCAGTTCGTCGTCGACGTGATCCAGGGCGGTGCCGGTACCTCGACCAACATGAACGCCAACGAGGTCGTCGCGAACCGGGCGTTGGAGCTGCTGGG
>NZ_JBSFUY010000017.1:0-205033 GCF_053592055.1 Streptomyces sp. NPDC002817 | reverse complement strand
CCGGCACCGGCGACAAGAACGGCACACCGCGCGTGTGCCCGACCTGCGTCGGCACCGGCCAGGTGTGGCCCGGCCCCTTCCGTATACGCCGGTCAGGCCTGGAGCGGCCTTCCCTCGTGCAGGGCGATCGCGCGCTGCATCGCCTTGCGGGCGCGCGGGGTGTCGCGGGCGTCGTGGTAGGCGACGGCGAGGCGGAACCAGCTGCGCCAGTCGTCGGGCGACGCTTCCGTCTCGGCCTTGCGCTTGGCGAAGACCTCGTCGGCCGAGTCACGGTCGATACGGCCGCTGGGGGTGCGCTGCAGCTCGTCGAGGGGCAGGCCGCCCTCGGCGTCGAGTTCGGCGGCGAGCTGGTTGGCCTTGCGGACGAACTGGGTGTTCTTCCACAGGAACCACACGCCGATGACCGGCAGGATCAGCACCGCCACGCCGAAGGTGACGGTGAGGAGCGTGCCGGTCTGGATGAGCATGACGCCGCGGCTGCCGACCAGGACGAAGTAGAAGACCAGGACGGCGGCCGTTATGGCGTAGGACAGCTTGGCGCGCATCAGCTCAGGTCCAGGAAGTGTTCCAGGCCGAAGGTGACGCCAGGAGTGGTGACCACGCGGCGGGCGCCCAGCAGGATGCCCGGCATGAAGCTGCTGTGGTGGAGCGAGTCGTGGCGGATGGTCAGCGTCTCGCCCTCGCCGCCCAGGAGAACCTCCTGGTGGGCCAGCAGACCGCGGAGGCGGACGGAGTGGACGGGGACGCCGTCGACGTCCGCGCCGCGCGCGCCGTCCAGGCCCGTCTCCGTGGCGTCCGGCGCCGGAGCCGTGCCCGCCGCGGCGCGGGCCGAGGCGATGAGCTGGGCCGTGCGCGTGGCCGTACCGCTCGGGGCGTCGACCTTCTTCGGGTGGTGGAGTTCGACGACCTCCACCGACTCGAAGTACGGCGCGGCGATCTGCGCGAACTTCATGTTCAGGACGGCCCCGATGGAGAAGTTGGGCGCGATGAGGACGCCCGTCTCCGGGGAGGCGGCCAGCCAGCCGTTCAGCTGCGCAAGGCGCTCGTCGGTCCAGCCCGTCGTACCGACGACGGCGTGGATACCGTGGCCGACGCAGTACTCGAGGTTGGCCATCACCGAGTCGGGCGTGGTCAGTTCGACGGCGACCTGGGCGCCCGTCTCGGCCAGCGTCTCCAGCTTGTCGCCCCGGCTCAGGGCGGCGACCAGCTCCATGTCCTCGGCGGCCTCCACGGCCCGTACCGCCTCGGAGCCGATCCGGCCCTTGGCACCGAGGACCGCCACGCGCAGCTTGCTCATCTTCTTGCTTCCTTAACCGGGTTCCGGAGTCTCGGAGTTCGGACTGGGTTAGGCCACGGCCTCGTGCAGACGCGACGCCTGCTTGTCCTTGAGCGGGCCGATGACCGACAACGAGGGCCGCTGTCCGAGGATGTCGCGGGCGACCGCGCGGACGTCGTCCGGGGTGACCGACGCTATCCGGGCCAGCATGTCGTCGACGGACATCTGCTCGCCCCAGCACAGCTCACTCTTGCCGATGCGGTTCATGAGCGCACCGGTGTCCTCCAGGCCGAGGACGGTGGAGCCGCGGAGCTGGCCGATGGCGCGGGCGATCTCGTCATCGGTCAGGCCGTGCTCGGCGACGTGGTCGAGTTCGTCGCGGCAGATCTTCAGCACGTCGTGGACCTGCGAGGGCCGGCAGCCCGCGTACACGCCGAACAGGCCGCAGTCGGCGAAGCCCGAGGTGTACGAGTACACGCTGTAGGCCAGGCCGCGCTTCTCGCGGACCTCCTGGAAGAGCCGGGAGGACATGCCGCCGCCCAGCGCGGTGTTCAGCACGCCCAGCGACCAGCGACGCTCGTCCGTGCGGGCCAGGCCCGGCATGCCGAGGACGACGTGCGCCTGCTCGGTCTTGCGGCCGAGCAGCTCGACGCGGCCCGCGGTGCGCAGGGCCCGCTTGCCCTCGCGCGGGGCGATGGGCGTGGCGTCGGTGTTCTTGAGGGCGCCCGCCTTCTCGAAGGCCGCGCGGACCTGTCGTACGACCGTGTTGTGGTCGATGTTGCCCGCGGCCGCCACGACCAGGTGTGTCGGGTCGTAGTGCTTCTTGTAGAAGCGTCGGATGCGGTCGGCGGTGAGGGCGTTGACGGTGTCGACCGTGCCGAGGACCGGGCGGCCGAGGGGGTTGTCGCCGAACATGGTGTGCGCGAACAGGTCGTGCACGCAGTCGCCCGGGTCGTCCTCGGTCATGGCGATCTCTTCGAGGATCGCGCCCCGCTCGACGTTGACGTCGTCCTCGAGGATCAGCGAGCCCGTGAGCATGTCGCAGACGACGTCGATGGCGAGCGGCAGGTCGGTGTCGAGCACGCGCGCGTAGTAGCACGTGTACTCCTTCGCCGTGAACGCGTTCATCTCGCCGCCGACCGCGTCGATCGCCGAGGAGATGTCCAGCGCCGACCTGCGCGTGGTGCCCTTGAAGAGCAGGTGCTCCAGGTAGTGCGTGGCGCCGTTCAGGGCCGGGGTCTCGTCGCGGGAGCCGACGTGGGCCCAGATGCCGAAGGTGGCGGAGCGGACCGAGGGCAGCGTCTCGGTGACGATGCGCAGGCCGCCCGGGAGGGTGGTCTTGCGGACCGTGCCGATGCCGTTCGCGCCCTTGACGAGGGTTTGGGTACGGGCGACGGCCCGCGCCTCCGAAGAGGTGCGGGCCGTCGCCGGTGAGCTACTCGACGTCACTTGTCGGTGTCGTCCTTCTTCTCATCGTTCTCTTCGCCCTCGATGACCGGGATCAGGGAGAGCTTGCCGCGGGAGTCGATCTCGGCGATCTCGACCTGGACCTTGGAGCCCACGGCCACGACGTCCTCGACGTTCTCCACGCGCTTGCCGCCGGCGAGCTTGCGGATCTGCGAGATGTGCAGCAGACCGTCCTTGCCCGGGAGCAGCGACACGAACGCACCGAAGGTGGTGGTCTTGACGACCGTACCCAGGTAGCGCTCGCCGACCTCCGGCATGGTCGGGTTGGCGATCGAGTTGATCGTGGCGCGCGCGGCCTCGGCCTGCGAGCCCTGCTGGGCACCGATGTAGATGGTGCCGTCGTCCTCGATCGTGATGTCGGCGCCGGTGTCCTCCTGGATCTGGTTGATCATCTTGCCCTTCGGGCCGATGACCTCACCGATCTTGTCCACGGGGATCTTGACGGTGATGATCCGCGGGGCGTTGGGGGACATCTCGTCCGGCGTGTCGATCGCTTCCATCATCACGTCGAGGATGTGGAGGCGGGCGTCACGGGCCTGCTTGAGGGCCGCGGCCAGGACGGAGGCCGGGATGCCGTCCAGCTTGGTGTCCAGCTGGAGGGCGGTCACGAACTCCTTGGTGCCGGCGACCTTGAAGTCCATGTCGCCGAAGGCGTCCTCCGCACCGAGGATGTCGGTGAGGGCGACGTAGTGCGTCTCGCCGTTGATCTCCTGGGAGATCAGGCCCATGGCGATACCGGCGACGGGGGCCTTGAGGGGCACACCGGCGTTCAGCAGCGACATGGTGGAGGCGCAGACCGAGCCCATCGACGTCGAGCCGTTCGAGCTCAGCGCCTCGGACACCTGACGGATCGCGTAGGGGAACTCCTCGCGCGTCGGCAGGACCGGCACGATGGCGCGCTCGGCGAGGGCGCCGTGGCCGATCTCGCGGCGCTTCGGGGAGCCGACGCGGCCGGTCTCGCCGACGGAGTACGGCGGGAAGTTGTAGTTGTGCATGTAGCGCTTGCGGGTCACCGGGGAAAGGGTGTCCAGCTGCTGCTCCATACGGAGCATGTTGAGGGTGGTGACGCCCAGGATCTGGGTCTCGCCACGCTCGAACACCGCGGAGCCGTGCACGCGCGGGATGGCCTCGACCTCGGCGGCGAGCGTACGGATGTCCGTCAGCCCGCGGCCGTCGATGCGCTTCTTCTCCTTGATCACGCGCTCGCGGACGAGCTGCTTGGTCAGGGAGCGGTACGCGGCGGAGATCTCCTTCTCGCGGCCCTCGAACTCCGGCAGGAGCTTCTCGGCGGCCAGACCCTTGACGCGGTCCAGCTCGGCCTCGCGGTCCTGCTTGCCCGCGATCGTCAGCGCGGAGGCGAGCTCCGGGCGGACGGCGGCGGCGAGCGCCTCCAGGACGTCGTCCTGGTAGTCGAGGAAGACCGGGAACTCGCCGGTCGGCTTGGCGGCCTTCGCGGCGAGGTCGGCCTGGGCCTTGCAGAGCACCTTGATGAAGGGCTTCGCGGCGTCCAGACCGGAGGCGACGACCTCCTCGGTCGGCGCCTCGGCGCCGCCCGCGACCAGCTGGATGGTCTTCTCGGTGGCCTCGGCCTCGACCATCATGATCGCGACGTCGCCGTCCTCCAGGACGCGACCGGCGACGACCATGTCGAAGACGGCGTCCTCGAGCTCGGTGTGCGTCGGGAACGCGACCCACTGGCCGTTGATCAGCGCGACGCGGACGCCGCCGATCGGGCCGGAGAAGGGCAGACCGGCCAGCTGGGTGGACGCGGAGGCGGCGTTGATCGCCACGACGTCGTACAGGTGGTCGGGGTTGAGCGCCATGATCGTGGCGACGACCTGGATCTCGTTGCGCAGGCCCTTCTTGAAGGACGGGCGCAGCGGACGGTCGATGAGGCGACAGGTGAGGATGGCGTCCTCGGAGGGACGGCCCTCACGGCGGAAGAAGCTGCCGGGGATCTTGCCGGCGGCGTACATCCGCTCCTCGACGTCCACCGTGAGGGGGAAGAAGTCGAGGTTTTCCTTGGGGTTCTTGGAGGCGGTGGTGGCCGACAGCACCATGGTGTCGTCGTCCAGGTACGCCACGGCGGAGCCGGCGGCCTGCTTGGCCAGGCGGCCCGTCTCGAAGCGGATGGTGCGGGTGCCGAAGGAGCCGTTGTCGATGACGGCCTCGGCGTAGTGGGTCTCGTTCTCCACTAGCGTTTCTCCATTACTTTTCGTCTTTTGTCCCGATCCGCCCGTGTGGCGGGGGGACGTGGTCGGAGAAGCGCGCCGTCTGTTGCGGGCCGGTCTTCGATCGAAGCACCCGGGTTCGCATTGCCCGGGAGCCACTACCGAGGACCGGCGGCGGCGAGGTGCACTTCTCCTCGTGATACTGCATGGTGCTGCGTGGTACTACGTTGCGCTACCACACTACAAAGCAGGTATGACACTCCGCACGTTTCCGCACGTACGGCAAAGGGAGCGGCCCCCGACTCGTTTCGGGAACCGCTCCCTCATGACGTCTTACTTGGCGCCCGCCGCACCGCGGCGGATGCCGAGGCGGTCGACCAGCGCGCGGAAGCGCTGGATGTCCTTCTTCGCCAGGTACTGGAGAAGGCGGCGGCGCTGACCGACCAGGATCAGCAGACCACGGCGGGAGTGGTGGTCGTGCTTGTGGGTCTTGAGGTGCTCGGTCAGGTCCGAGATCCGGCGCGAGAGCATGGCGACCTGGACCTCGGGGGAGCCGGTGTCGCCTTCCTTCTGACCGAACTCGGCGATGAGCTGCTTCTTCACTGCGGCATCGAGCGGCACTCGAAACTCCTCGTAGTCTGAAAATGGCCACCGAGTGCCCCCGGTCTATGTCTCGGGGGAGCTTCCGTTACTCGGGAGGCGGGGATCCGCTGGGCGCGGCCTCCAGGGCCAAGGGCTCCGGGGGTGCGTACACGAACGGCCGTCACTCAGGGTACCAGGCAAAGGTGGGGGCCTTCGCCCCGGTTCCTGAAGCACCCTGATGGGGCGCAGGGGGCCACTAGGGTGAGCGCTCGGATCGTGGTCGTACGACGTCGGGAAGGGGTCGCCGGGACATGGCGGAGACGGCAGAGGAGATCAAGGCGCGCAAGGAGCGGGAGCGGGACGAGCTCTACGCACTCGACATCTCCGGCGTCGAGTGGCACAGCGCGCCGGGTACCGAGGGGCACGAGGAGCGGGTCGAGATCGCGTACCTGCCCGAGGGTGCCGTGGCCATGCGGTCCTCGCTGGAACCGGACACCGTGCTGCGGTACACGGAGGCGGAGTGGCGGGCGTTCGTGCTGGGCGCGCGGGACGGGGAGTTCGACATCGAGCCGGCGCCGCAAGAGGCGGAGTGACGGTGCGGGGCGGCACGCACGCGTGCCGCCCCTCTTCGCTCTCTCAGTGCTTCAGTCCGGCGCCCCCGACGGCGAGCGCCATCAGCACCGGGTCGGTCGGGTACTTGTCGTCGGGGACCAGTTCCCGCTTCCCGAAGAAGACCCGGCCCTGTTCGTAGAGGATGTCCGACTGCTCCGGGTCGCTGAGCTCGCCGTCGTCGTCCTCCGGGAGCGTGAAGAGGAGAAGTGGGGTCTCCTTGTCCGTCCTCGGGTTCCAGCGCACCACGGCGGCCGGGGCGACGGCGCCCGCACCGCACCGGTAGACCAGGAGGTCGTCGCCGCTCATCCGCAGCGGGTAGACCTTCTGCAGCTCGCGCCCGTCGAACTTGCCGGCCGTCTTGCCCGTCGCCAGGTCGAACGCCACGATCCAGTCCGACGGCTGGTTGGTGGCGATGTTCTCCTTGCTGGTGACGAAGGCCTGGTCGCGTCCGACGACCACGCCGTCGCAGGCCTCGTACTCGCCGAAGAACGACAGTCCGAAGTACCGCTCGCCACACTTCGCGTCGTAGCCGTTCAGCGCGATGGTCGTACGGCGCTTGCCCGCGCTGTCGAGCGAGATGAGGTCGGTCACCTCGCTGTCCCCCGCCGCGACGGCGAGCACCGGCGGATCGGACGACGGCAGGTAGACGGTCTGGACCCCGCCGGCGACCCGGTACGTCCACCGCACCTTGCCCGTGCGCGGGTCCAGCTTCTGCACCTGGAAGGTGACGTCGGGCAGTGATCCGCAGCTGAGCAGGGACAGCAGGGCGCGGCCGCCGGCGAAAGCCTTGTCCTGGCACTTGGAGCCGAGGCTGCTGTTCCACAGCTGCTTGCCGGACTTCATGTCGTACGCCACGGAGCCCTGCCCCCAGGCCACGGCGACGACGCCCTTCGTGAGCGTGAGGTTGGTGTTGGTGACGTAGGCGGAGTTCGCCGCGGGCATCTTCTTCTGCCAGAGCTTCTTGCCGGTGTCGAGGTCGAAGAAGACCACCTGGTCGCAGACGCCGTCCTTCTCCGAGCCCTTGGGCCGCGGAGGCTGGATGACTACGGCGGTACGGCCGTCCGCGGTGACGTGTCGGCTGGTGGCGCAGATATGGCCGTCCAGCTTGAGGCTCCAGGCCTTCTCGTCGGCGTCGAGGGCGATGTTGTAGCCCTCGAGACGGCTCGCGACGCCCTTGACCATGACCTTGTCGGTGGCCCAGGTGCCGGGCGCGTAGCGGGGGTCGGCGTCGTTGGCCTTGGGGAGGTTCTCCTCGTCGTGCTCGATCATCATCCGGCCCTCGGGCGAGGCGGGGACCGTCTCGGTCGTCTCCCTGATGTCGTCCGGGCTCTGCGCGACGGCCTGCTCGGCGCCGGCGGGTGCGCCGTCGTCCCCGGACGCGAGGAGCCAGCCGCCTCCGCCCAGCGCGACCGCCGCCACGATCGCCACGGCACCCAGCAGTGTCGTACGGCGGCGGCGCCTGCGGGCGGTGTCGGCCGAGAGTGCGGATTGGGTGTAGATCGAGGGAGGCGGGCCGAAGCTCACGCGAACGAGCCCCTTCTGTTTCTGGCGGGATGGTGACCGGATCGATGACCGTTTCGATGATCGGATCGGCCCTACTATGCCCGTCGGCCGCTTTCGGACGGAGATCGGGGTGGACCGCCACCGCCCCCAACAGCCCTGCCCGGTAAGGCGCTTCGGGAAGGCGCCCGCCCGCCTCCCGTCACCTTCCGTTTGTGTTCGGGGCGTTCACGAACATCGCCCTTTTTCGTCACTAATGCGAAAGCTGTGTAGGCCACTTCTGGGCAGGTTGTGACGCGGTGGACGAGCGCTCGTGGGTGGACGGGCCTGCCGGGGTGGGGCTTGTGGTGATTAGGCTGGTACCGGGGGCGACGCCAGAACCCGTGGACCGGGCGTCGATATCTCAGGGGGAGAGCCGGTGGATCGGACGACCTCGAACGACTTCGGACGACGAGAAGACGACAAGAACAGGTCGCCCCTAGCACGGTATGAGGGTGCTCGACCACATCAGGAGGAATTGTGAGCAGCGATCGGGACGGGATCCGCGGGGGCTGGGCCACACCCGGCGATGACCAGCCCGACGCGGAGTCCGCCAGCGAGATGACGGGCGAGTTCACCATCGACTACGCGCCGCCCGCCTGGTACACGCAGAACGCTTCGGGGGGTTCGGGCGACGGAGGGAACGCGTCGGGTACGGCCGGATCGTCAGGTACGGGTGGGCCGTCCGGTTCATCCGGTACGACGGGTTCGGCCGGGGCCGGTTCGCCGGCTTCGGGTACGCCCGGTGCCGCGCCCTCTCCCGTGGACTGGTCCGCTTCCTCGCTGCCGGGGCTGACGCCTCCCGCGCACTCGCGTCCTCAGGGTGCCGCTCCGGGGCCCGGGGCTCCGTTCACGCCTCCGGCGCCTGGTCCGGGCGCTCCCTTCACGCCGCCCGCGCCGGGTCCCGGTGCTCCTTTCACTCCGCCCGCCGCTGGTCCGGGGGCGCCTTTCACGCCTCCGGCGCCGCCGTCTTCGGGTCCCGGGGCCCCGTTCACGCCGCCGGCTCCGGCTCCCGGTGCGCCGTTCCAGCCGCCCGCGCCGTCGAACGAGGGGCCGGGTGCGGTGCCCGGGCTTCCGGCGGGGAGCGGGTTCGAGCCGCAGCCTTCGCAGGCCGCGCAGCCGCCGCAGCCTTCGCAGCCCGAGTCGCCGGCCCCGGATGCCGGGTCGCCGACGGCCGTGCCGAACATTCCGGGGTTCCAGTCCCAGTGGGGCGCTCCGGAGGCACCGCCCGCGTCGTCCCCGTCGAGCTTCGCCCTGCCCACGCCCGTGACTCCGCCGGCCGCCGCGGAATCCGACTCCGCCCCGGTGACGCCGCCCGCCGCGCCCCCGACGAGCTTCACTCTCCCCGCGCCCGCGGCTCCGCCGGCCCCCGCCCCCGCGGCGGCGGACGAGGAGCCGGAGTCCGGGAACGGTGACCTGGAGAGCGGCGCCACGATGCGGTTCTCCGCGGCCTCGCTGAAGCGGGAGATCGCGGAGCGCGCAGCGGTGGCCGAGGAGGCGGACGGTGCCGATGCCTCCGTTGCCGACGAACCCGTTGCCGACGACTCCGCCGAGGATGTCGTCGTGGAACCGTCGGTGGATGCCGAGGCGGACGCCGTGGGTGCCGATGCGGTGGACGAGGCTGCCGACGACCTCGCCGAAGCGGTCGAACCGGCTGCCGAGGACGTCACGGAGGCGGACGGGACGACCGAGGAGGACGACACGGACGCCGACGTCCTGGCGTTCCCGGGCGCCTCTGAGGAGGTCACCGCCGAGGACACGGAGCCCGCAGCGGACGACACCTCACTGTCCGAGGACACCGACGCCGACGTGGAGGACCCGGAGCCCGCGGTGACCGAGCCGGAGGATGCCGGTCCCGACGAGGAGAGCGAGGCGGAGGAGGCCACGCTTCAGGACGCCGACGCCGACGCCGAGCCGGAGGACGCGGAGCTCTCGGACACGGAGCCCTCGGACGCGGCGCCTGCCGAGGCCGAGCCGGAGGACGCCGCACCCGCGACCGCGGAGCCCATCGACGCCGTACCCACGAGCCCCGAGCCCGCCGACGCCGTACCGGCTGACGCCGAGCCCGAGGACTCCGCCGCCCCCGCAGACGCCACGCCCGAGGACAGCACGCCCCAGGACAGCGCCCCGCAGGACGCACCCCCCGCCTGGACTCCCCCGCCGACGCCGCAGGCCGGAATGCCGCCGCTGCCGCCGTCGTACCAGCCCGCCGCTCCCGCCCCGGCGGCCCAGTGGCCGGCACAGGCCCAGCAGCCGGCCCCGGCGGCGCCCGCCCCGCAGCCGACGGCCGCCCAGGCCCACCCGCCCGTACCGCAGCAGCAGCCGCCCTTCCAGCCGCAGGCCCCGCAGCCCGCGCCCGCCGCCTGGAACCAGCCGCCAGCGCCCCCGGCGGCCCAACAGCCGCCCGCCACCCCCGGCCCGCAGGACGGTTACGGCTTCCCGCACCCCGGCACTGCCCAGCCGACCCCTCCCCAGCCCCCGGCCCCCAACGCCCAAGGCGGCTACGGCTTCCCGCAACCCGGCGGAGCCCCCGCACCCAACCCGCAGGCCGGCTACGGCTTCCCGCAACCCGGCACTGCCCAGGCGACCCCTCCCCAGCCCCCGGTCCCCAACGACCAAGGCGGCTACGGCTTCCCCCAGCAGGGACAGCCCCCGGCCGGCGCTCCCTCAGCCCCGCACGCCCAACCGGCGCCCGCACCCGGCACCCCGCAAACCGCCGCGCCCCCCGCAGCAGCCGGTTACGGCTTCCCGCAGCCCGGCGGAGCGCCCGCACCCAACCCTCAGGCGGGCTACGGCTTCCCCCAGCAGGGACAACCCCCGGCCGGCACCCCCTCAGCCCCGCACGCCCAACCAGCGCCCGGCACCCCGCAACCCACCGCGCCCAACCCGCAGGCCGGTTACGGCTTCCCGCAGCCCGGCGCCCCGGCCCCCGCCCCCAACGCCCAGGCCGGCTACGGCTTCCCGCACCCCGGTGCTCCGAACGCCCCGCAGGCACCCGCCCCCGGCGGCTACGGCTTCCCGCAGCCGCCCGCGCAGCAGGATGGCCAGCCTCACCCTCAGCCGGGCGTACCGCAGGGACAGGCCCAGCCCGACGGCCAGCCCCCGGCAGCCGCTCCACAGGGCTTCGCGCCGCAGGCCCCGCAGCCCCCCATCGACCCGCGCACCGGTACCGCCTGGCCGCAGCCCATGCAGCACGACCAGCGGCAGATGACCAACCCCGGTGCGGCGCCGCTCGGTTACACCGCTGCCGTGGAACTGTCCTCGGACCGGCTGCTGAACAACAAGAAGCAGAAGGCGAAGAGCGGCCGTCCCACCGCGCAGCCCTCCCGGTTCAAGATCGGCGGGAAGAAGGAAGAGGCCGAGCGGCAGCGGAAGTTGGAGCTGATCCGCACGCCCGTGCTGTCCTGTTACCGCATCGCGGTCATCAGCCTCAAGGGCGGCGTCGGCAAGACCACGACCACCACCGCCCTCGGCTCGACCCTCGCCACCGAGCGGCAGGACAAGATCCTCGCCATCGACGCCAACCCGGACGCCGGAACCCTCGGCCGCCGGGTGCGGCGGGAGACCGGGGCCACCATCCGTGACCTCGTCCAGGCGATCCCGTACCTCAACTCGTACATGGACATCCGCCGGTTCACCTCCCAGGCGCCGTCCGGGCTCGAGATCATCGCCAACGACGTCGACCCGGCCGTGTCCACGGCCTTCAACGACGAGGACTACCGGCGGGCCCTCGATGTGCTGGGCAAGCAGTACCCGGTGATCCTGACGGACTCCGGTACCGGCCTGCTCTACTCCGCCATGCGCGGTGTGCTCGACCTCGCCGACCAACTCATCATCATCTCGACGCCGTCCGTGGACGGTGCGAGCAGCGCCAGTACGACGCTGGACTGGCTGTCGGCGCACGGATACGCGGATCTCGTGTCGAGGTCCCTCACCGTCATCTCGGGTGTCCGCGAGACCGGCAAGATGATCAAGGTGGACGACATCGTCAGCCACTTCGAGACGCGCTGCCGCGGTGTCATCGTGGTGCCCTTCGACGAACACCTCGCGGCCGGTGCCGAGGTCGACCTCGACATGATGCGGCCGAAGGTGCGGGAGTCGTACTTCAACCTCGCGGCGATGGTCGCCGAGGACTTCGTACGCCACCAGCAGATGCACGGCCTGTGGACCAGCGACGGCAACCCGCCCCCGGTGGCGGCTCCGCCGATGCCGGGCCAGCCCATGCCGGGGCAGCCGTACCCGCAGCAGCCTCAGCAGCCGGGGCACCCGTACGCCCCGCAGCCGGGCCAGCCCTATCCGCAGCAGGGTCAGCCGTACCCGCAGCAGGCCCAGCAGCCCGGCCAGCCCTACCCGCAGCAGGGACAGCCCGGGCAGCCGTACCCGCCGGCGCCCCCGCAGCAGTAGCCCGCACAAACGAAGGGCGGCCGGTGCTCACCAGCACCGGCCGCCCTTCGGCGTCGTAGGACCGAACAGAGCGGCTACTCGGCCGCCGAAATCAGCTCCCGGCACTTCTTGACGTCCTCGGCCATCTGCACCAGCAGCGCGTCCAGGGACTCGAACTTCGCCTGGCCGCGTACATATGCGAGGAAGTCGACGGCGACGTGCAGGCCGTAGAGGTCGAGGCCGACCCGATCGATGGCGTAGGCCTCGACCGTGCGCTCGGTGCCGTCGAACTGCGGGTTGGTGCCGACGGAGATCGCGGCCGGCATCGCCTCGCCCTGGGCGTGCAGCCAGCCGGCGTAGACGCCGTCGGCGGGGATGGCGGTGTGCGGGAGGGTCTCGACGTTGGCCGTGGGGAAGCCCAGCTCGCGACCGCGCTGCGCGCCTCGGACGACCACGCCCTCGACGCGGTGCGGGCGGCCCAGGATCTCGTGGGTGCCCTCGACGTCGCCGGCGGCGACCAGGCGGCGGGTGAGCGTGGAGGAGAACGGCTCGCCGCCGCCCGCCTCGCCGGACACGAACAGGTCGATGACCTCGACCTCGAAGTCGTACGTCTTGCCCTGCTCGGCGAGGAACTCCACGTTCCCCGCGGCCTTGTGGCCGAAGCGGAAGTTGGGGCCCTCGACGACCGCCTTGGCGTGCAGCTTGTCGACCAGGACCTTGACGACGAACTCGGCCGGCGAGAGCTTCGAGAACTCCGTCGTGAAGGGCAGGATGAGGATCGCGTCCACGCCCAGCTCCGCCATCAGCTCGGCGCGACGGTGGTGCGGGGCCAGCAGAGGCGGGTGGCTGCCGGGGCGGACGACCTCGCTGGGGTGCGGGTCGAAGGTGACGACGACGGCGGGAACGCCCAGCTCACGGGCGCGTTCCACGGCATGCCGGATGATCAGCTGGTGTCCGCGGTGGACTCCGTCGTAGGAGCCGATGGTGACGACGCTGCGTCCCCAGTCCTCGGGGATGTCCTCCAAGCCACGCCAGCGCTGCACTGTGACCGCTCCTCGTCGAACCTGTGTCCGTATGTACGGCTTATCTCTTACGCAGGTCTAAGGGTGCCATGCCGCGTCGCTCCGGCCCGCATCGGCATGGGTGCTGTGACTCGACGCACGTAGGACGGGAGGGTCAGGCGGGGACGCGTACGCCCGCCAGGTTCTCGATCATCCGGCGGGTACTGGGGCCGACCACCGCCGCCCACTGCTGCGGAGCATCGGTCAGCCAGCCCGCCACCTGCGTGGCGAAACCCGGCGTCCGACGGCCGAGATCGACGAGGCCACGGTCGAAACGGGCCGCGCCCTCCGGGGTGCGGACGAGGAGGAGGCCGGTGCGGTGGACGAGTTCGCGCAGACCGTCGTCGGGGTGTCGGGCGGCGGCACGCAGCAGGGCGTCCAGGACGGCGGGCGCCTGCTCGTGGCTCAGCAGGAATTCGAGCAGTTCTCTACGGAGCGGGCGGGAGGCGGGGGCGCCGGGGGTCGCCAGTACGGCGGCGAGGGCGGCCCGCACCTCCTCCGAGCCGCCGTCCAGCAGGCCGGTGACCAGAGGGAGGAGTACCGCCCGCGCCCCCGGCCCCTGGTCGAGGCGCCGGTCGACGTACGCGGCCATGTCCACCGCGGTCTCCGGGCGCTGCTCCACCGCCTCCCGCACGAGCACGGCGATCCGGCGGGCCTGGGTGGGCGTGGTGACGTCGGCGAGGGTGCGCAGGGCCGCTCCGGCGCCGGGGCGGCGCAGCCGGGCGCGGAAGGCGTCGAGTACCGGCTCCGGGTGGGTGGCCAGGGCGGCGACCAGCGCGCTCGGCGGGAACTGCGGGTCGCCGGCCATGAAGTGGCCGAGGGCCTGCGGGAGATGGCGGGCACGCGTGCGTGGATCGCGGACGAGGAGGGCGAGCGCGCCGCCGTGCAGGGTGCAGTCGGCGGGGCGGGCCAGCAGGCTGAGGGCGGCGTAGCGCAGCAGCTCGCGGTCGGCCTCCGTCCTCACGTGCGGGGCGGCGCGCAGGCCGTACGCCACCGCCGCGACCCGCCGGTCAGGGCGTTCGTCGTGCGCCCATCGGTCCACGGCCCGGCACACCGCCGACGGCTCGTCCTCCGCGAACACGGCGAGCAGTTCGTCGGCCCGTCGGTGCGCGCAGTCGACGAGCACCTCGGTGAGGTCGTCGAGGGCCAGCTGCCGATGGGTGTGCAACAGCGCCTGCGCGGCCTTCGCGACGGTCGCGTGCGGGGTGGCGGGCAGCGGGCGCTCGTCGTCGAACCAGCGGGTCAGATGCGGTGCTACGGCGGTGGGGTCGGCGGCGAGCAGCCCGGAGGCCGCGTCCAGGAAACGGGGGGCGGTGTCGTGCGCGGGGCCGTCGGCGAGGACGAGACGGCGCAGCAGGTCGAAGAGGGTGATCGCGGGGAGGGGGAGGGCCAGCCAGAAGTCGGGGGCGAACTCGGTGGCTCGGACGGGGTGTTGTTCGTGCCCCTGGTCGCGTCCTTGGCGCCGCCAGTCCACCACGCGGTCCGCGAGCAGGCGCAGTACGCCCGTGTACGGCGTCGCGTCGGGTACCCGGAGCAGGGACTCGGTGAGAAGACGGGCCGCCCACCAGGAGTCGGGGTCGGCGTCCAGGGCTTGGACCAACTCCTCCAGGCGGAGGGCGAGTCGGGGGGTGCCGTGCTGGCGGGACTGGAGGAGCAGGGCCTGGACGACCGGGCCGATGCGGTGGTGCGGCACCGGGAAGGGGTGCGGGCTGTGGCGGTGGACCAGGGCGCGCAGGGCCTCGTCCAGGTCGAGGTGCATGCCCTGGATCCAGTCGGCGAGTTCCTCGTGGGCGAAGCGGTAGCCGTTGCCGGCGGGGACCAGGAGGCCCTCGGTGAGGACCGCGGAGGCCCAGCCGGTGCCGCCGCCGAGCCGGGCGGAGGCCTGGCCCCAGGGGAACACCGCCTCGAACGACTCGCGGTCCAGTTCGCCCTGGCCCGGGCCGAGGCTGCGGCGGGCGGCCTCGTGCACCTGTCCGGAGACCTTTGCGGCGAGGCGGCGTACGGCGGTGCCGCGCAGGCCGTTCTCGGCGGCGAGGCGGACGGCGATGCGGAGGCACATCAGGTCGAGGTGGGCGGTGAAGACGTCGTGGCGGTCTGCGCGGGTGCCGGAGGTGGCGGGCGTGTCGGTGTCGGGGAGGGCGGCTCGGACCTCGGAGAGGAGGCGCAGGGTGAGGGGGTGGCGGGCGTCGGGGTCCGTGAGGGCGTCCTCGGGGATGCCGTAGCGGGCTCGGGCTCGGCGGGCTTCGTCCTCGTGCAGGTCCGCGAGGTGCACGCAGGGCGGTTTCTCGCCCCCTCCGCCCTTGCCCGTCCTCTCCCTGAGGGCCGCGCCCCCAGACCCCCCTTCGGCCTCGACGGCCTCGTCCTCCAACGCCGGACGGGCTGAAAGCGGCTGAGCCTGCGGACTGTGCAGCACTCCTCCCGGAAACCCCTCCCCCGCCCGCTCCCAGTACTCCTCCCGGCACGCCACCACCAGTCGTGCCCTCGTCTCCCCCAGCCATGTCGCCGTCCCGTCGGTCCAGTCCGCGAGGCGGTGGGCCAGGACGGGTGGCATCTCCTCGGGGCCGTCGAGGAGGAGGAGCAGGGAGCGGCCGTCGGTGTGGGCGAGCCGGGCCAGACGCTCAGGGGTCACGTCACCCAGATCCTCGACCTGCACCGAGCGCGACGCGGCGACGATCCGTGCCGCCCGGGTCAGCGCCCTGCGTGCCGCGTCCGCGACCGAGGTGTCGTCGTCCCTCAGGTCGGCGCCCCGCAGCCACAGCGTCGGGGCGGGTCGGGCACCCCGGTTGCGGCGGGCGGCGAGGGACGCGAGTTCTGTCGTACGGCCGCTGCCGGGTGCGCCGACGAGGGCGAGGACGGCGGCCGGGCCGTCGGTGAAGGCCTCGAACTCCGTTGCCGCGGCCGCCCGTTGGACCGGTGTCACCGATCCGGGGGTGCCGGTGCTCGCCCGGCCGACGTAGCCCGCGAGCGCACCCGGTGGGCCGTCCTGACCCACCGATGTCGCCGTCAGTTCGAGTACGCCCGCGAGGTTGAGGTCCACGCCGTACGCGGGGACGGTCGCCGCGTTCTCGGCGAGGAGCTCGGCGAGGGGGCCTGGCGGTGCCGGGAGCAGGGGTACCGCGAACCCGGCGTCCCGGCCGCCGCCCTGCAGCGCGGTGCCGAGGACGCCGACCACCGCACCCGTCGCGGCGTCGAGCACCGGCCCGCCGGCCGCGCCACCGCCCAGCCGCAGCGCGTCCCGCCCGGCCGTGCCGATCGCCAACTCCAGTGCGCCGTCCAGGAGATGGAAGCGATCCGTCGCCGTGTACGTCACGGCGGCCGCACCGAGCACCCTCGCCTCACGCCAGCACCCGGCGGCGATCCGCACATAGGCACCGGTCCCGATCCGGTCCCGCACGGTGACGGGGAGCGGTTCGACGCCGAGACCCTCGGTCCGTACGAGGGCCAGGTTCAGCTCGGGCAGCGCGGTCACCGCGTCGGCGGTCACCACGCAGTGGCGGTCCTCGGCGGCGTAGAGCAGAAGCCTCGGCAGTCCGTCCACGGCCTCGTGGCTGGTGATCACGGTGCCGTGGTGGTCGGCCACGAAGCCGGTGCCCCGGGGGCGGCCGGCAAGGTCGTGGATCCGCACCAGGGATTCGTCGCGTGCGTGTCCCGGCCCGGAAGTCGCGCCGCAGGACGCGGAGTGCTCACTCTCACCCGCGCGTCGGCGGCCGCCCGCGGTCCGCGGGCCCCGTCCCGCCATGGTCGAACCTCCCCGCCGTGCCCTGCCCTGTCTTCGACGGTAGGCACCAGGTGATCGGCGGGACAGATCGCGCGGTGAACGCGCCCCCATCCGCTCCCCCGCTTCACTCCGAGCGCCTGCCCGCACGGGTGAATGGGAGGGGGTCGGTGGATACACCCTAGGGGTGGGGGAACCGAGGGGGGACCGTGGAGCGGCGGACAACTCCGTGACCGCCGCTCCACGGGCGGAGCGTCCTGGGACAGGCCCTAGCCGAAGACGGCGAGGCTCTTCGCCTTGCCCTTCTGCTCCTCCACGAGGGCCAGCAGTCGGCCCTCGGGGGCGAAGACGGCGATGGTGCCGCGCCCCGTGTACTCGTCGGGCATCTCCAGGCGTACGCCGTTGGTGAGCAGCCGGGCCCGCCTCTCGTCCACGTCCCAGCGCGGGAACGCGGCCGCGGCCGCCTCGGCGATCGGCATCACCGTGAGCTCCTGCTGGTGCTGCTCCAGGGTCCTGGCCGCGTCCAGCTTGTACGGGCCGACCCGTGTGCGCCGCAGCGCGGTGAGGTGGCCGCCCACGCCCAGGTCCGCGCCCAGGTCCCGGGCCAGCGCCCGGATGTACGTACCGGACGAGCAGACCACCGAGACCACCAGGTCCTGGACGGGCGTGCCGTCCTCGGCGACGGCGTCCCGGACGTCGTACACCGCGAAGGACGAGATCTTCACGGGCCGGGCGGGGATCTCGAACTCCTCGCCCTCACGCGCCCGCTTGTAGGAGCGCACACCGTCGATCTTGATGGCGCTGACCTTGGAGGGCACCTGCATGATGTCGCCGCTCAGCTTGGCGATCCCCGCGTCGATGGCGTCCCGGGTGACCTTCGAGGCGTCTGTCGAAGCCGTGGTCTCGCCCTCGGCGTCATCGGTCAGGGTCGTCTGGCCCAGGCGGATCGTGCCCAGGTACTCCTTCTCGGTGAGCGCGAGGTGCCCGAGGAGCTTGGTCGCCTTCTCGACACCGAGGACGAGCACACCGGTCGCCATCGGGTCGAGGGTGCCGGCATGTCCGACGCGGCGGGTCTTCGCGATCCCGCGCATCTTGGCGACCACGTCGTGCGAAGTGAAGCCCGACGGCTTGTCGACGATGACAAGCCCGTCGGGCGTCTGGTTCTTCTGTGTCATTCGGCGGTGTCGTCCTCGTCTTCACCCGGCTTCTTGTACGGGTCCGCCTCACCGGCGTAGGCGGCACCGGCCGAGACCTCGCGCACCTTCTCGTCGGACTGGCGCGCCTTGTCGAGGAGGTCCTCGATGGTCTTGGCGGTGTCCGGAAGCGCGTCCGCCATGAAGGTCAGCGTCGGCGTGAACTTCACACCGGCCGCCGCACCCACCGCGGAACGCAGCACGCCCTTGGCGCTCTCCAGACCGGCGGCCGCGGCCGCGCGCTCCTCGTCGTCCCCGTACACCGTGTAGAAGACGGTCGCCTCCCGGAGGTCACCCGTGACACGGGTGTCCGTGATGGTGACGTGCGAGCCGAGCCGCGGGTCCTTGATCCCGCGCTGCAGCTTCTGGGCCACCACCTCTCGGATGAGGTCCGCCAGCCTCTTCGCCCGCGCGTTGTCGGCCACTGGTCCGTCTCCTTAAGTGTCTTGCTTCTTGCTGAGTCTTCGTCGCTTCAGTCTTCGTCGCTGTGGAGTCTGCGTCGAACCGAGAGCAGTTCCACCTCGGGCCGCCCGGCGACCAGTCGCTCACAGCGGTCCAGTACGTCGGTGAGGTGTCCGGTGTCCCCGGAGACCATCGCCAGCCCGATCTCGGCCCTGCGATGGAGGTCCTGGTTGCCCGTCTCCGCCGCGCTCACCGCGTACTTGCGCTGGAGCTCGGCCACGATCGGACGGACGAGAGAGCGTTTCTCCTTGAGCGAGTGAACGTCGCCGAGGAGCAGATCGAAGGACAGAGTCCCCACATACATGTGTGTGTCCGGATGTCCCGCCGGTTCGGGGTATGGGCGCCGCGTCGACGCCGATACAGGAACCGTACACGCAACGGCCGGGGCCGATCGACGGATATTACGTCCGCCGATCGGCCCCGATCGCGTGCTACGACAATCAGCCGCGCGGCTTCTCGCGCATCTCGTACGTCGCGATGACGTCGTCGATCTTGATGTCGTTGAAGTTGCCGAGGTTGATACCGCCCTCGAACCCTTCGCGGAGCTCGGTGACGTCGTCCTTGAAGCGACGCAGACCGGAGATGTTGAGGTTCTCCGCGATGACCTTGCCGTCGCGGACGAGTCGAGCCTTCGTGTTGCGCTTGACCTCGCCCGAGCGGACCAGGACACCGGCGATGTTGCCCAGCTTGGACGACTTGAAGACCTCGCGGATCTCCGCCGTACCGAGCTCGACCTCCTCGTACTCCGGCTTGAGCATGCCCTTGAGGGCCGCCTCGATCTCCTCGATGGCCTGGTAGATCACCGAGTAGTACCGGACGTCGACGCCCTCGCGCTCCGCCATCTGCGCCGCGCGGCCCGCAGCGCGGACGTTGAAGCCGATGACGATGGCGTCGGAGCCGGTCGCCAGGTTGATGTCGGACTCGGTGACCGCACCCACACCGCGGTGCAGGACACGGATGTCGACCTCGTCGCCGACGTCGAGCTGGAGCAGCGAGGACTCGAGAGCCTCCACCGAACCGGACGCGTCGCCCTTGATGATGAGGTTGAGTTCCTGCACCAGACCGGCCTTGAGGGCCTCGTCCAGGTTCTCCAGGGAGAACCGGACTCCACGCCGGGCGAAGTTGGCGTTGCGCTCGCGCGCCGCGCGCTTCTCGGCGATCTGACGTGCCGTGCGGTCCTCGTCGACGACCAGGAAGTTGTCGCCGGCACCCGGGACGTTGGTGAGACCCAGGACCAGGACGGGGGTCGACGGACCCGCTTCCTCGACGTTGTTGCCGTTGTCGTCGAGCATCGCCCGGACACGGCCGTACGCGTCGCCGACCACCATCGTGTCGCCGATGCGCAGCGTGCCGCGCTGGACCAGGACCGTGGAGACGGCACCGCGGCCGCGGTCGAGGTGGGACTCGATCGCAATACCCTGCGCGTCCTGCTCCGGGTTGGCCCGCAGGTCGAGCGAGGCGTCCGCGGTGAGGACCACGGCCTCCAGCAGGCTCTCGATGTTGAGGCCCTGCTTGGCGGAGATGTCGACGAACATGGTGTCGCCGCCGTACTCCTCGGCCACCAGACCGAACTCGGTGAGCTGACCGCGCACCTTGGTCGGGTCCGCGCCCTCGACGTCGATCTTGTTGACCGCGACCACGATCGGCACGTCGGCCGCCTTGGCGTGGTTCAGCGCCTCGATCGTCTGGGGCATCACACCGTCGTTGGCCGCCACCACGAGGATCGCGATGTCGGTCGACTTGGCACCACGGGCACGCATGGCGGTGAACGCCTCGTGACCCGGGGTGTCGATGAAGGTGATCCTGCGCTCTTCGCCGTTGACCTCGGTCGCGACCTGGTACGCACCGATGTGCTGCGTGATACCGCCGGCCTCGCCCGCGACGACGTTCGTCTTGCGGATGGTGTCGAGAAGGCGGGTCTTACCGTGGTCGACGTGACCCATGACGGTCACGACCGGCGGACGCGCGACGAGGAACTCCTCGCCACCCTCGTCCTCGCCGAACTCGATGTCGAAGGACTCGAGAAGCTCGCGGTCCTCCTCCTCCGGGCTGACGATCTCGAGGATGAAGTTCATCTCGTCCGCGAGGAGCTTCAGCGTCTCGTCGGAGACGGACTGCGTGGCAGTGACCATCTCGCCGAGGTTCATCATCACGCCGACGAGCGACGCCGGGTTGGCGCCGATCTTCTCGGCGAAGTCGGTGAGCGACGCACCGCGCGACAGGCGGACGGACTGTCCGTTGCCGCGAGGCAGCATCACGCCGCCGACCGACGGGGCCTGCATGGCCTCGTACTCCTGGCGCCTCTGCCGCTTCGACTTGCGACCACGACGCGCGGGACCGCCGGGACGACCGAAGGCGCCCTGTGTGCCACCACGGCCACCGGGGCCACCCGGACGACCGCCGAAGCCGGGACGGCCACCGCCGCCGGGACCACCGGGGCCACCCGGACGACCGGCGAAACCGCCGCCGCCGCCACCGGGACCGCCGGGACGACCGGCGAAACCGCCGCCGCCGCCACCGGGACCGCCGGGACGACCGGCGAAGCCGCCGCCGCCACCCGGACGACCGCCGCCGCCACCACCGGGACGACCGCCGCCGCCACCACCGGGACCGCGGCCGCCGGGGCCACCGCCACCGGGACGCGGGCCGGCAGCCGGACGCTGCGGCATCATGCCGGGGTTCGGACGCGGGCCGCCGCCGGGACGCGGAGCGCCGCCCTGCGGACGGGGCATACCGCCCGGGGAGGGACGAGCGCCGCCCGGAGCCTGCGGACGGGCACCGCCCGCCGCGCCCTGGGGACGGGGACCACGGTCCTGGCCCTGCGGACGCGGGGCGCCGCCGGGACGGTCACCGGGGCCACCCTGGCCACCGGGACGCGGGGCGCCGCCCGGACGGGGCGCCTGCGGGCGCGCCATGCCGGTGGAGCCACCAGAGGTGAAGGGGTTGTTGCCCGGACGGGGACCGGCCGGACGGGCACCGGGACGCGACGCCTGGCCACCCGGACGCGGGGCGCCCGGACGGTCACCGCGGTCGCCACGGTCACGACCCTGGCCGCCCTGACCGGGACCACCGGCGGGACGGGGAGCACCCGGACGCGGCGCCTGCTGGCCGGCCGGACGCGGGGCGCCCGGACGCGCACTGGAGCCCTGGGAGGCCGGCGGCGTGGCCGGGGCCGGGGCCGACGGGGGTGCCGTGAACTCGGGCGTGGTCGGAGCCGGGGACGCCGGCGCGGGGCGCGGCGCGGGCTTCGGGCCCGGGGTGGGACGGGGGCCGGGAGCGGCCGGCGCGGCGGGAGCCGCGGGCGTCTCGGCAACGGCCGGCTTGGGGGCCGGCGGGCGCGGGGCGGCCGGACGGGCAGCCTGCGCCGGAGAGGGGGCGCCCGGCTTTGCCGGGGCAGCCTTGCGGGCGGGGGCGGGCTTGCCGCCTCCGTTGCCCTGCTGAAGGGCGTCCGTCAATTTACGGACGACGGGCGCTTCGATGGTCGAAGACGCCGAACGGACGAATTCACCGAGTTCTTGGAGCTTGGCCATGACGACCTTGCTCTCAACCCCGAACTCCTTGGCGAGTTCGTATACCCGGACCTTAGCCACTTCGCTCCTTTTAGGTCCGGGTTGCGTCCGGACCGTCGCTACTTCATGGGCGTACTCATCGCGTGCTCATCGAGTGCTCATCGCAATCTCGACCTACTTCCAACTCGCGGGGTACCAGGGCCGCACGGGGGTTCCGTGCGACGCTCCTTGCGGTGTTGCCTGCTCAGCAACTGTCTGTCTGCTCGACGTACTGGCGCAACGCCTTTACGTCGAGCGCTCCCGGGGCGCGAAGCGCCCGCGTGAACGCCCGGCGGCGTACCGCCTGGTCGAGACAGACCAGGGCGGGGTGCACATAAGCGCCCCGGCCGGGCAGCGTACCGCGAGGATCGGGGACGCATGCGTCCTTGATCGCCACGGTACGCAGCAGATCGGTCTTGGCCGCTCGCTGCCTGCACCCCACACAGGTGCGTTCAGGGCATGCGCGGGCGTGCGTCCGGCCAGACACTGCTAAGTCTACCTCCCCGTAGCGACCTCACCCCTTTGGGGCAGGGATCGAACGGTTGTTTGTCGTGATCTCAGCCCCAGCGGGCCGAGATCTATTCCCGATCGTGATCCGGGACCTATTCGCTCGGCTGTTCGATGTCCGGGCGGATGTCGATCCGCCAGCCGGTCAGACGAGCCGCAAGCCGGGCATTCTGCCCTTCCTTGCCGATCGCCAGCGACAGCTGGTAGTCCGGCACCGTCACGCGCGCGGAGCGGGCCGCGAGGTCGACGACCTCCACCTTGGAGACCCGGGCCGGGGAGAGCGCGTTCGCCACCATCTCGGCCGGGTCGTCCGACCAGTCGACGATGTCGATCTTCTCGCCGTTCAGCTCACCCATGACGTTGCGCACCCGCCCGCCCATGGGGCCGATGCAGGCACCCTTGGCGTTCAGTCCGGAACGGGTGGACCGTACGGCGATCTTCGTCCGGTGACCGGCCTCACGCGCGATGGCGGCGATCTCCACCGAACCGTCGGCGATCTCCGGCACCTCCAGGGCGAAGAGCTTCTTCACCAGATTGGGATGTGTGCGCGACAGCGTGACGGACGGACCGCGCACACCCCTCGCCACGCGTACGACATACGACCGGAGCCGCATGCCGTGCGGGTACGTCTCACCGGGGACCTGCTCCTGCACCGGCAGGATGGCCTCCAGCTTGCCGATGTCGACGAGCACGTTCTTCGGGTCGCGGCCCTGCTGGACCACGCCCATGACGATGTCGCCCTCACGGCCGGCGTACTCGCCGAGCGTCGCGTCGTCCTCGGCGTCGCGCAGCCGCTGCAGGATGACCTGCTTGGCGGTGGTGGCGGCGATACGACCGAAGCCGGACGGGGTGTCGTCGAACTCGCGGGCCTCCTGGCCCTCCTCGAGGTCCTCGGGGTCCTCCTTCGCCCACACCGTCACGTGGCCGGTTTCCCGGTTGAGCTCCACGCGCGCGTGGCGGCGGCTTCCCTCGGTGCGGTGGTAGGCGATGAGGAGGGCCGACTCGATCGCCTCGACCAGCAGGGGGAAGGAGATCTCCTTCTCCCGTACCAAGCCCCGCAGGGCACTCATGTCGATGTCCACGGCTACGCCTCCTCTTCCTTCTTGTCCTTGCGGTTGAACTCGACCTGCACGCGCGCCTTGTCGATGTCGGAGAAGGCGAGTCTGCGGCTGGTGGCCTTGCGGCCCTTGACTCCGGGCACCTCGACGTCCAGACCCTCGTCGTCGACCTCAAGGATCCGTGCGACCACTTCGCCGCCCTCGGTCAGCTGGAACTTCACCAGCCGGTCCACGGCGCGCACATAGTGCCGGTGCTCCTTCAGAGGGCGCTCCGCGCCCGGGGTGCCGACCTCGAGGGTGTACTCGCCCTCGCCCATCGCGTTCGTCTCGTCGAGCTTCGCCGAGAGCGCGCGGCTCACATCGGCGATCTGGTCCAGGTCCGCCCCGGTGTCGGAGTCGACGACGACGCTGAGCACCCGCTTCCGTCCTACGGAGTCCACTGAGATCTCTTCCAGATCCAGACCCTGGGAGCTGACGAGCGGTTCCAGGAGCTCTCGCAGCCTCTCGCTCTGGGTGGTGCTCATCCGGGTGACTCCTCGGCCGCGTGTGCTGTTGTGGGTAGGTCGCGTGTCTGGTCAAAGGGTATCCGCTCCAAAGGTGTGTTGCCGTCCACCGTGCGACGACCGGGGGTCCGCAACGGTGCCGATGAGGGGTTGTGGACCGGGGCGCGGGTACCGTGATCACCGGCGGGCCGCCTTCCCGCCCATGTGTTCGTACGAGCCCCCGAGGACGACTGCCGTGCCGTACCCCCCGCCGCGCACCCCCTCGGGGCCGCGCCGAAGAACAATCCTCGCCTCGGCCGCCGGTGCCGCCCTGCTGGTGGGCTGCTCCTCCGGTTCCGATGAGACCGAGGAGAGCACCGGAGGCAGTCCGTCGGTCGCCGAGCGGGCACGCACGCGTGCGGCGCGGGACAGCCGGGGGATCGTCGAGCGGTACGACGCGGTGATCGCCGCGTACCCCGGGCTCGCGGAACGGCTGGGGGTGCTGCGGGCGGCGGCCGTACGGCATGTGGAGGCGTTCGGCGGTACGACGGCGGCGACCCGTCCGGCGTCGCCCACCGTCGGCTCCCCCGCCCCCTCCGTCGTACCCGGCACCGAGAAGGACGCCCTCGCCGGGCTCGCCACCGCCGAGCGGTCGCTCGCGGACGCACGGGCGAAGTCGCTGCTGGAAGTGCCGGGCGAGCTGGCCCGGCTGCTGGCATCCGTGGCGGCGGCCGGGGCGGCGCACTCGTATCTGCTGACGGAGGCGGCGAAGTGAGCGACGAGCAGGACAAGCGTGAGCTGGCCGCGCTCCAGGCGGCACTGGCGGCCGAGCATGCCGCCGTGTACGGGTACGGGGTCGTCGGCGGGCGGATCCGTGAGGGGCGGCGAACCGAGGCGAAGTCGGCGTACGACGCCCATCGCGCCCGGCGCGACGCGCTCGCCCGTGCGGTGCGTGATCTGGGCGGCACCCCTGCGGCGGCCGCGGCCGGATACGCGCTGCCGTTCCCGGTGCCGGACTCGGACGCGGCCGTACGACTGGCCGCCGAGCTGGAGGACCGGGTCGCCGGGGTGTACTCCGACCTGGTGCGGGCAACCGTGGACGGGCGGCGCTCCATGGCAGCCGAGGCGCTGCGGGAGGCGGCGGTGCGGGCCGTGCGCTGGCGCGGGGAGAGCGTAGCCTTCCCTGGTCTCGCCGAACGGGCGGCGACCGCGTCGGCCTCGCCGACTTCGGCGACACCCACGGCGTAACGGGTACGGGAAGGGAACTGCTCGCGTATGGCTTTCGATCCGCCACAGCGTCTGGTGAGGGCGCTCGGTGAGACGGCACCCGGTGACGGCTGGTTGGAGAAGCTGCCCGAGGCGGCTCGGCAGGCCGTCGCGCTACGCGAGTCGACCGTGGAACGGGTGCAGGTGCCGGGCGGCCGCAGCAGCCTCGTCGTACTGGTCCGGCGGTCCGACGGCACCCCCGCCGTGCTCAAGCTGGCCCCGCCGCGGTTCCGGCCGGAGGCCGAGCGGGCGGCGCTGGCGCACTGGGGTGGGCTGGGTGCGGTGCAGTTGCTCGACGAGCCGGTGACCGAGGGGGTGCTGCTGCTGGAGCGGCTGCATCCCGATGTGTCGGTGCGGTCGTTGCCGGAGGCGAAGGCGCTGCTGGAGGCGGCGGGGACGTTGCGCCGGTTGTGGGTGGAGCCGCCGGGTGACCAGGTCTTCGAGACGGTGGCCGAGCGGACCGGGCGGCAGGCCGAGGCGATGCGGGCGACCGCGGACGCGGTTGTGGCCGATCTCGTGAGTGCGGCTCTCACTGCCCGTGAGGAGTTGCTGGTGGCTCCGCCGGAGTCGCGGTTGCTGCACGGGACGTTTCGGCAGAGCAAGGTGCTGGCGGCGGAGCGGGTGCCGTGGCTGGCCGTGGGGCCGGATCCGGTGGTCGGGGAGTGTGCGTTCGATCTGGCTCGGCTGGTGCGGGATCGGGTCGAGGATCTGATTGCTCAGCCGTCGGGGGCGGCAATTACCCGGCGGCGGATCAAGCGGCTTGCCGAGTCGTTGGATGTGGATCAGGAGCGGTTGCGGGGGTGGACGTTGTTCCGGGCCGTGGAGTCCGGGGTGCGGGCGCGGCGGGTCGGTCGGCTTCAGGATGCCGAGTTGTTGCTGGAGTTTGCCGGGTGGCTCTAGGGGTTGGGTGCGGGTCCGTGGGGGCTGGTCGCGCCCACGCGGCGGAGCCGCACATCGATACGGCCCCGCGCCCCCAGGTCAGTCACCTCGTCGTCAGTTTCAGGGCCAGGACCGGACAGTTCGCCGCTGCTCTGCTCGCTCGTTTCACCGTGCGGGGCGGCAACTCGGTGCCCTCCAGCAGCGGGTAGCCCCACTCGTCCAGGCTGATGTGTTCCGGGAGCAGTTCCGCGCACAGGCCGTGGGCCCGGCAAGACGTCCAGTCGATGGCTATGCGCTGATCCATGTCAGCTCTCCTTGAGTGTCGGTCGCCGTGCAGAATCCGCCGGCGTGCGCGTCCAGTTCGGCCGCGAACGTCGTCAGTGCGCTGCGGACCAGGCGGACCGTGCCGTCGGGGTGGTGGCAGGCTCCGCGGCCCTCGACGAGGCCGGACCAGCGGGCTATGTCGGCGCGGTGGGTGCCCTGGGGGCCCGGCGTGGCCAGCGTCCCGAACGCGGCGGCCATGCGCGGGAGGCCGTTGAGGCAGGGGCCGCACTGGCCGGCCGACTGGAGGGCGAGGTAGCGCAGGACGCGGGCGGTCTCGGTGAGGCCGCAGCGGTCGGTGGGGAGGGCGGCCAGGACGCCGGCGCCCATCGTCGTGGCGTCGAGGGTGAGTTCCGCGGCCTCGGTGGTGGGGATCCAGGTGCCGTGGTAGCCGCCGACCAGGACCGCGGACGCGCCGTGGAGCGGCAGCAGACGGGGCAGTGGTGTGCCCAACGGTGCCTCCACGACCCGGACTTCGCGGCCCGGCGTGTGCACCGTGCACAGGACGCTGCCGGGCTGGGCCGGGGTACCGGCGGAGCGGAACCAGTCGGGACCGTAGCGGGCGATCAGGGCGAGGTGGGCGAGGGTCTCGACGTTCTGGACGAGGGTGGGGGCGCGGTGGACGCCGCGTTCGCGGATCGGGGGGTTCTCGTACGCCGGGAGCGCGGCGCCTCCGCCCACGTACCGGGCGAGGGCCGAGGACTGCCCGGACAGGAACCGCTTCGGAAGGCGTACCACCTTCACGGGGACGGGGTCGCGGCGGTGTGTGAGGACCGACTCCAGGTGGGAGGCGCCTTCCTCGACAGCGAGGTGGGCCTCCTGTGCGCCGGTCGCCGCGGCGGCCACCTGGATGCCGTCCAGGACGAGGTGGGGCGACAGTCGCAGCAGCGTCTTGTCCTTGCGGCTGGCGGGCTCGCCCTCCGCTCCATTGGCCACGACGACGGGGGCGCGGCCGGTGCGGCGGCCGGACTCGGCGACCGAGACGAGCTTGCGGTGGACCGGGAAGGCCGCTCCCCCGCGTCCGGTGAGGCCCGACTCGGCGACCAGGCGGAGGAGGGCTTCGAGGTCGCCGTACGCCAGGGGCCCGTAGCGCTCTTCGTGCGTGCCGAGGTCGGCCGGGGCGCCGCCGGGGGCCAGCAGCCGGGGGGACATGAGCAGGTCGGGGAAGGTGGCGGTCATCAGCGGGCTCCTTCGGCGGTGCGGAGCAGGACGGCGGGGGTGCGGCGGGAGGCGCGGACGCCGAGGGCCAGGCGGGTGCCTGCGGCAGCCAGGACAGTGGCCACGCAGGCGACGGTCAGCCATGTCATCCAGTCGGTGCCGGTGTCCGTGCCGATGCCGATGCCGTGGATGAGGGCGACCGGCCAGGAGGCGTACGCCAGCCAGTGCGTCGCCCGCCAGGTGCGGTGGCCGATGCGGTTCCGGAGGAGGCTGGTGATCAGTACCGCGAGCATCAGGTCGAGGGCGACGGTGCCGAGGCCCAGCCACAGGGCCTGGTAGTCGGAGACGAAGGGGACGATCGCGTCGAGGACCGTGATGTCGACGTAGCTGTCGACTGTCGCGAACGCGATGTGCAGGACCAGGAAGGCGGTGGCGGAGAGGGAGAGGCTGCGGTGGAGGCTGATCGTGCCGAAGCGGGGGAGGCCGGGGATCTTGACGCGGAGTCGGACGGCCATGCCGAGAACGACGACCACGGTGAAGAGGACCAGGCAGACCGCGCCAGTGGCCCGGTTCGCGTACCAGAGGGTCTCGGAGGTCATGCGGCTGTCCCCCGGTGGGTGGGCCAGCCCGGCGTTGTGACGACCCGGCCCTCCTGGCTCACCAGTCGTGCGGGCAGTCCTTGTCGTGTCAGCCAACGCACCGCGTCCGCGCCCTTCACCAGGGCCGCGGTGCTCGCCGCGTTCGCGTCGGCGCAGGTTCGCGCCGCTACCGAGACCGTGCGCCAGGGGCTGCGGACCGGCAGGCCCGTGCGGGGGTCGACGATGTGGTGGAGGTCGTGGCCGTCGCGTCGCCAGCGGCGGGCGGCCGTGCCCGATGTGGCGAGGCCACCGCTGTGCAGGCCCACCGAGTCGTGCGAGCCCTGTGCGGGTGTTTCGTCGACCGGGCCGGTGACGTCCTGGACGCGGATCTGCCAGCCGCCCGCCGGGGGTTCGCCCGCGACGGCCGTGTCGCCGCCGAGGCTCACGAGCACTCCGCAGCCGGCCGTCTCGGCAAGCATCGCGGCGGCCCGGTCGGCGGCCCAGGCCTTGGCGGTGGCGCCGAGGTCGAGGCGGACGCCGGACGGGACGGTGACCGTGCCGGTCGAGCGGTCGAGGCCGATCAGGCGCCAGCCGGGGGCGCGTCGGACCGTCAGGCGGACCGGGCGGTCGTCCTCCCGTACGAGGGTGAAGTCACGGTCGTAGCCGATCGCGTCCATCGCCGAGCCGACGGTCGGGTCGACGGCGCCGTCGGTCGCCTCGGCGGCGCGCAGGGCGACCGTCAGGGCCTCAGCGAGCAGCGGGCTGACCCGGACCGGGCGGCCCGCGGTGCCGTCGAGGGCCGCCAGCTCCGAGTCCGCGCGGAAGCGGCTGCAGGCGGCGTCGACCTCGGCG
Organism: Streptomyces sp. NPDC002817; assembly: GCF_053592055.1. NCBI lineage: Bacteria > Bacillati > Actinomycetota > Actinomycetes > Kitasatosporales > Streptomycetaceae > Streptomyces > Streptomyces sp. NPDC002817. The sequence goes on along the minus strand of NZ_JBSFUY010000017.1, from coordinate 175,923 downwards.
AGGTGCCGGGCGAGGAGCAGGTTGCAGGAGTCGAGGAGGGCCGGGTCCGTGACGACCAGGCGGACGCTGGTGCCGAGGGCGCGCCAGTCGGCGGCGGCCGTGGTGCGGCGGCTCGCGGTGGCGGTGGTCACGACGCCCCCGAGGTGGAGTCGGTGGAGCCACTGCCGGAGGTGAGGCCGGAGGAAGAGTCCGAGGACGAGTCGGAGGAGGAGCTGGACGAGGTGTCCGACGTGGACGAGTCGGACGACGTGTCCGTGCCGGTGTCGGTGCTTGTGTCCGAGCTCGACGACGTTGCCGACGACGGCGTGCTGTTGCTCGCCGTCGTGTCGGCGTCCGCCTGCACCATGCCGACCAGGGCGAACACGCCCGCCGCCGCGGCCAGCGTGACGGCCGCCGCGGCGGCCGCCGTACGCCGGGTGCCTCTTCGGACCAGCGCGGCGGCGCCGCGTTCCCTGCCTCTGTCTGCCATGGCCGTACCCCTCGTAGCCGTAGTGACGCTCTGTCACGTCTTACGGTCGGGTACGACTCTGAGAGAAGTCTGTGAGTCCGCTATAGGGACTCAGAGACGTTTCTGAGGAGTTTCTTTATGCGCTGAGGCGGGCGATCGCCTCGTCCACCGTCAGTTCCTCGCGCTCGCCGGTCCGGCGGTCCTTGAGCTCCAGGACGCCCTCGGCGGAGCGGCGGCCCGCGACGAGGATCTTCGGTACGCCGATCAGCTCGGCGTCCGTGAACTTCACGCCCGGTGAGACGCCGGCCCGGTCGTCGACCAGGACCCGCAGGCCGGCCGCGCGCAGCTGCTCGGAGACGTCGAGGGCCAGCTCGGTCTGGAGGGCCTTGCCGGCGGCGACGACGTGGACGTCGGCCGGGGCGACCTCGGCGGGCCAGCACAGGCCCTGCTCGTCGGCGCTCTGCTCGGCGATGGCCGCGACCGCGCGGGTGACGCCGATGCCGTAGGAGCCCATGGTCACGCGGACCGGCTTGCCCTGCTGGCCGAGGACGTCGAGCTTGAGGGCGTCGGCGTACTTGCGGCCCAGCTGGAAGATGTGGCCGATCTCGATGGCGCGGTCCAGCTTGAGGCCGGTGCCGCACTTGGGGCAGGGGTCGCCGTCCTGGACGACCACGACGTCGACGTACTCGCCGACCTCGAAGTCGCGGCCCACGACGACGTTCTTGGTGTGCGTGTTCGCCTTGTTGGCGCCCGTGATCCACGCGGTGCCCGGGGCCACGCGCGGGTCGGCGATGTACTTGACCTTCTCGCCCAGCCCCTGCGGGCCGACGTAGCCACGGACCAGGTCCGGGCGGCCCGCGAAGTCCGCCTCGGTGACCATCTCGACGGACGCCGGGGCGAAGTGCGCCTCGACCTTGCCCATGTCGACCTCACGGTCGCCGGGGACACCGACGGCGACGATCTCGCCGTCGACCTTCACGAGGAGGTTCTTCAGGGTGGCGGAGGCCGGGACGCCGAGGGAGGCGGCGAGGGTCTCGATGGTGGGGGTGTCGGGGGTCGGGATGTCCTCGGCGGCGGGCACGTCGGTGGCGTCCACGGGCTTGAGCTCGTACGAGATCGCCTCGGTGTTCGCCGCGAAGTCGCAGTTGGGGCAGTCGGCGAAGGTGTCCTCGCCGGCGCCGGCCGGAGCGAGGAACTCCTCGGACTTGGAGCCGCCCATCGCGCCCGCGGTGGCGGCGCAGATGCGGTAGTCGAGGCCGAGGCGCGTGAAGATCTTCTGGTAGGCCTGGCGGTGCAGCGCGTAGGACTGGGCCAGGCCCTCGTCCTCGGTGTCGAAGGAGTACGAGTCCTTCATGAGGAACTCGCGGCCGCGCAGCACGCCGGCCCGCGGACGGGCCTCGTCCCGGTACTTGTTCTGGATCTGGTAGAGGATGACCGGCAGGTCCTTGTAGGAGGACGCCTGGTCCTTCACCAGCAGGGTGAAGATCTCCTCGTGGGTCGGGCCGAGGAGGTAGTCGCCGCCCTTGCGGTCCTGGAGGCGGAACAGCTCGGGGCCGTACTCCTCCCAGCGGCCGGTCGCCTCGTAGGGCTCGCGCGGCAGGATGGCGGGGAGCAGCACCTCCTGGGCGCCGATCGCGTCCATCTCCTCACGGACGACCCGCTCCACGTTGCGCAGGACCCGCATGCCGAGGGGGAGCCAGCTCCAGATACCGGCCGCGGTGCGGCGGACGTAGCCGGCGCGGACGAGGAGCTTGTGGCTGAGGACCTCGGCGTCCGCCGGGTCGTCGCGCAGCGTCTTCGCCATCAACTGGGACATGCGCTGGACCGGTGCGTTGGCCATGGTTCTCGTACTCCTGCCGGATAAGGGTGATGGCTAGGAGGTTAGCCGGGGGTCCGGTTGTGGCGGAAATCGGTTAACGGCGGCGCAGCGGCAGGGGGGCGCCCATCACGGCGTAGGGCTTCGGGGCGCTGGGGAACAGGACCTGGCGGGCGAGGTCCTGGTAGCCGAGGGAGTGGTAGAGGCCGCGGGCCGGGCTGTCGGTGTCGATCGCGGAGAGGATCGAGCGGGGTTCGTGGGTGGCGTCCGTGATGGTGGTGATCAGGGAGCGGCCCACGCCGCGGTTCTGGTAGCGCGGGTGGACGTGGAGTTCCGTGATCACGAAGGAGTCGTCCAGCCAGATGTCGTGGCCCTGGGCGCGGAGGTAGGGCTCCACGACCGTGGACCACCAGTGGGTGCGGTCGTTGGGCATGCCGTAGACGAAGGCGACGAGGTCGGGGCCGGCGGTTGCGCCGAGGGCTCTCGCACCGGGGTACGTCATGTGGCGGAGGACGATCTGGCGGCGTACGGCGACCTCGTCGGGGCCGAGTCCGAAGGCGAGGGCTTGGACGGCGAGGGCTTGGTCGACGTGGGTGGAGAGGTCGAGGGGGCCGATCACTACGTCGTCGTCGGGGTGGCGGCGGTGTCCGTGACCGGGGAAGCGCATGTGGGGATCGTATAGGGGGGTGCGCGTTTCTTGGTCGGGTGCGGGTTGTACGTGGTCGGCCGCGCAGTTCCCCGCGTCCCTGGGTTTCTCAGAACAGGACGCTCATGAAGGCGCCGACCTCCTGGAAGCCCACCCTCCGGTACGTCCTTCTCGCCGACGTGTTGAAGTCGTTGACGTACAGACTGACCACCGGGGCCACGTCCGCCAGCGCGTAGCGCAGGACCGCCGCCATGCCCGGGGCCGCCAGGCCCCTCCCCCGGTACTCGGGGGCCACCCACACACCCTGGATCTGGCAGGCCTTGGTCGTGGCCGCGCCGATCTCGGCCTTGAAGACGACCTTGCCGTCGGTGTCGAGACGGGCGAACGAGCGCCCGGAGCCGACGAGTTCGGCGACCCTCGCCTGGTAGAGGAGGCCGCCGTCGCCGGCCAGCGGGGAGACACCGACCTCCTCGGTGAACATCGCCACGCACGCCGGCATGATCGTTTCCATCTCGTCCTTGCGGACGCGGCGGACGTAGGGATCCGGGGCGATGTCGGTGGGCATGCGGTCGGTGACCATGAGGGGCTGACGCGGGCGGACATCGCGGGCCGGACCCCAGCTGGGTTCGAGGAGGCGCCAGAGTTCGGCGGTGGGTTCGGCCGGGCCGACGATCGAGGAGCAGCGGCGGCCCGCCCTGCGAGCGCGGTCGGCGAAGGCGCGGACGGCTCGGGGGGTGGCGCAGATGGGGACCAGGTTGGCGCCGGCGTAGCAGAGGGACGTCAGCATGCCGTCCTCGTACCAGCCCCACATCTCGCCGCCGAGCCGCCAGGGGTCGAGGCCGGCGACCTGTACGCGGGATGTCACGAAGGCGTTCGCGACCGGATCGCGGTCGAGGACGGCGAGCGCGGCGTCCAGGTCGCTCGGTTCGAGGACCCGGGAGGTCGTCTGGGTCAACACGGGCGGGGCCTCACACTGGGGACTGCTGATCTCCGCACTGTACCTGCGGAAGCTGAGCCGTGCCGCCCAGTGGAGGTGGCCGTCGTTTTTGAGGTGCGGGGCGTTGGGGTGGCCGGGGCGCCCATGAGCTCGGGTGGTTGTGATTCGTCGGCGGCTGCGGGCCGTGTGGGGCTGGTCGCGCAGTGCCCCGCACCCCTGAGGGGCCTATGGCCCCTTCCCCCCACACGGCCCGCAACCGCATTTCTCAACGCCGGTCCAGGCATCCCGGCCCGTCCGGCGTCTGAGGACGAGGCCCCTTCAGGGCCGAAGCGGGGGCGAGAAACCCGTCAGCCCGCGACCGCCACCGACGGTTCGCCCGATGCCACGCCGTCCGCTTCCATCTGTTCGGCCAGCTTCATGGCTTCCTCGATGAGGGTCTCCACGATCTTGGACTCGGGGACGGTCTTGATGACCTCGCCCTTGACGAAGATCTGGCCCTTGCCGTTGCCGGAGGCCACGCCGAGGTCGGCCTCTCGGGCCTCGCCGGGGCCGTTCACCACGCAGCCCATGACGGCGACGCGCAGCGGGACCTCCATGCCGGTGAGGCCTGCCGTGACCTCTTCGGCCAGCTTGTAGACGTCGACCTGGGCGCGGCCGCAAGACGGGCAGGAGACGATCTCCAGGCCGCGCTGCTTGAGGTTCAGGGACTCCAGGATCTGGTTGCCGACCTTGACCTCCTCGACCGGAGGAGCGCTCAACGACACCCGGATCGTGTCGCCGATGCCCTGGGACAGCAGCGCGCCGAACGCCACCGCCGACTTGATCGTGCCCTGGAACGCCGGGCCCGCCTCGGTGACACCGAGGTGGAGGGGGTAGTCGCACTGGGCGGCGAGCTGCTTGTACGCCTCGATCATCACGACCGGGTCGTTGTGCTTCACCGAGATCTTGATGTCCCGGAAGTCGTGCTCCTCGAAGAGGGACGCCTCCCACAGGGCCGACTCGACCAGGGCCTCGGGGGTCGCCTTGCCGTACTTCTGGAGGAGGCGGCGGTCCAGAGAGCCCGCGTTCACGCCGATGCGGATCGGGGTGCCGTGGTCCTTGGCGGCCCGCGCGATCTCCTTGACCTTGTCGTCGAACTGCTTGATGTTGCCCGGGTTCACGCGGACCGCGGCACAGCCGGCCTCGATGGCCGAGAAGACGTACTTCGGCTGGAAGTGGATGTCCGCGATGACCGGGAGCTGGGACTTGCGGGCGATGGTCGCGAGCGCGTCGGCGTCGTCCTGGGTGGGGCAGGCCACGCGGACGATCTGGCAGCCGGAGGCCGTCAGCTCGGCGATCTGCTGGAGGGTCGCGCCGATGTCCGACGTACGGGTCGTGGTCATCGACTGCACCGAGACCGGGGCGTCTCCGCCCACCGCCACGGTGCCGACCTGGATCTGCCGGCTCTTCCGGCGCTCGGCAACCCTGGTCGGAACGGACGGCATGCCGAGAGAAATCGCAGTCATCTGCTGTGCAACCCCAAGTCGTGGATCAAGGTCCGGCGCCAACGGAACAGTGGGCTCCAGGCTTCGAGATTACGGCACGAGTGCGGGCCCGAGCACCTCCCGCCGGTCGACGCACACGAACGAGGACGGCCCGGCACACACAGTGCCGGGCCGCCGCGAACGCCGTATGGCTAGGAGATTCTCACCGGGTTAACCACGTCCGCGATGAGGACGAGGACGGTGAAGCAGATGAAGATCCCCGCCACCACGTAGGCGACCGGCATCAACTTCGCCACGTCGAACGGGCCCGGGTCCGGGCGGCGCAGGACCTTGGCCACGTTCCGCCTCAGCGACTCCCACAGGGCGCCCGCGATATGGCCGCCGTCGAGCGGAAGCAGCGGGAGCATGTTGAAGAGGAACAGGGAGAGGTTGAAGCCGGCGAGCAGCATCACGAACATCGCCAGCTGCTGCGAGGCCGGGATGTCCAGTGTCGCGATCTCACCGCCCACCCGGGCCGCGCCGACCACGCCCATCGGGGAGTCCGGCTCGCGCTGGCCGTCGCCGAAGGCGGCGTCCCACAGGGCCGGGACCTTGGAGGGCAGGGCGGCCAGGGAGTCGACCGCGTCGCCCACCCGGTCCGTCATCCAGACCACCGAGTCGCCGAAGTCCTGCTTGACGACACCGGTGGCGGCGCTGAAGCCGAGGAAGCCCGCCTTGACGTACTCGCCCTCGACGTAGGTGCCGTTGGAGTCCTTCTTCGCGACGAGGTTGGTGGCGATCTTCGCCTGGAGGGGGACCTCCTTGCCGTCCCGGTCGACGACGATCGCCACGGTCTTGCCCGCGCTGTCGCGGATGAGGTCGGAAAGGGTGTTCCAGTCGTCGGTCCTCACGCCGGCGAAGGAGACGATCTTGTCGCCCTTCTTCATGCCGGCCGCCGCGGCCGGGGAGGCCGCGTCGGTCTTCTTGCACGTGTCGCGGTTCTCGCTCTGGGAGATCACGCACGGGGAGACCGAGGCGACGTCGGTGGTCTGCTGCTGGATGCCGAAGCCCATCAGGACCGTCAGGAACAGGGCGACCGCGAGGATCAGGTTCATGAACGGGCCCGCGAACATCACGATGACGCGTTTCCAGGGCTTGCGGGTGTAGAACATCCGGTTCTCGTCGCCCGGCTGGAGCTCCTCGTAGGCCGCCGAGCGGGCGTCCTCGATCATGCCGCGCCAGGGCGAGGTGGAGCGGGCCTCCAGCTTGCCGTCGGCGCCGGGCGGGAACATGCCGATCATGCGGATGTAGCCGCCGAACGGGATGGCCTTGACGCCGTACTCGGTCTCGCCCTTGTTCCTCGACCAGATGGTCGGGCCGAAGCCGACCATGTACTGCGGCACCCGGATGCCGAAGAGCTTGGCCGTGGACAGGTGCCCCAGCTCGTGCCACGCGATCGACGCCAGCAGGCCGAAGGCGAAGACCACTATGCCGAGGATGAACATCAGGGTCGTCATGCACGGGCCTCCGCCGTCTGTGCTGCCAGTTCCCGGGCCCGGGTGCGCGCCCAGGTCTCCGCTTCGAGGACGTCCGACACGGTGAGTGAGGTTCCCGTGACCGGCGTGCCGTGTTCGTCCACCACGCGCGTCACGGTCTCCACGATCCCGTTGAACGGCAGCGCGCCGGCCAGGAAGGCCTCCACGCACTCCTCGTTGGCGGCATTGAACACCGCCGGCGCCGTGCCCGCGAGCTCCCCCACGTGCCTCGCAAGGTTGACCGAAGGAAACGCGTCGTTGTCGAGCGGGAAGAACTCCCACGTCGACGCCTTGCTCCAGTCGAACGCGGGGGCCGCGTCGGGGACGCGTTCCGGCCAGCCGAGGCCGATGGCGATCGGCCCGCGCATGTCGGGGGGCGTCGCCTGGGCGATTGTCGATCCGTCCGTGAACTCAACCATCGAGTGGACATACGACTGGGGATGCACGACCACCTCAATGCGGTCGAAGGGAATGTCGTAGAGGAGGTGTGCCTCGATGACCTCCAGACCCTTGTTGACGAGGGTCGCGGAGTTGATCGTGATCACCGGGCCCATGGCCCAGGTGGGGTGGGCGAGGGCGTCCTCGACGGTCACCTGCGCGAGGTCGGCTTTCGTACGGCCGCGGAAGGGGCCGCCGGAGGCCGTGACGACCAGCTTCCGTACGTCGGCCCGCGTCCCGGACGCCAGCGACTGGAACAGCGCGGCGTGCTCGGAGTCGACCGGGATGATCTGTCCGGGCTTGGCGAGGGCCTTGACCAGCGGGCCGCCGACGATGAGCGACTCCTTGTTGGCGAGCGCGAGGGTGCGGCCCGCCCCCAGGGCGGCGAGGGTCGGGGCGAGGCCGATGGAGCCCGTGATGCCGTTCAGCACGGTGTGGCTGTCGGAGGCGGCGACCTGGGTGGCCGCGTCCGGTCCGGCGAGGATCTCGGGGAGCGGCTCGCCGACGCCGTACAGGCTCGCCAGCGCTTCGCGCAGCTGCGGCAGGACGTCCTCGCGGGCGACCGCGACGGTCCGCACCCCGAGCCGGTGCGCCTGCTCGGCGAGGAGGGCGACCCGGCCGCCGTTGGCGGAGAGCGCGGTGACGCGGAAGCGGTCCGGGTTGCGCAGGACGAGGTCGATGGCCTGGGTCCCGATCGACCCGGTGGAGCCGAGGATCACCACGTCCTTCGGCCCGTCGCCCGCGACGGGGTCGTAGACGAGGTGCGGGTCGGCGAGAGGGGCTGGACTGTCGCTCATCCCCCCATTGTTGCCGTAAGGACGGTGTGTGAGGACAGCGCATCCCTCGAAGGAGGTTTCCCGGGGGACGCGCTGTCATGGGCCGGTCAGCGGATCGGGCGGTGGACGTTCTCCTTCTCCGAGGCGCCCGGTGTGGCGTCGGCGATCCACGGGCCCTCGCCCGACGGGTCGACGATGCCCTCCTCCAGCCACTCGTAGGTGCCGGACATGACGCCCTTGACGACCTTGCGGTCCAGGTCGTCGGTGTTGGTCCACAGGCGGCCGAAGAGCTCCTCGACGCGGATGCGGGACTGCCGGCAGAAGACGTCGGCGAGTTGGTAGGCCTCGCGGCCGTGGCCCTCGGTGGTGCGCAGGAGCTCGGCGCGTACGCAGACCGCGCTCATCGCGAAGAGTTCCGCGCCGATGTCGACGATCCGCCCGAGGAAGCCCTGCTTGGTCTCCATGCGCCCCTGCCAGCGGGACATGGCGTAGAAGGTGGAGCGGGCCAGCTTGCGGGCCGTGCGTTCGACGTAGCGGAGATGGACCGAGAGGTCGACCTCGCGTTTGAATTCGCTGTACGAATAAGGGAGTTGGCCCTGGCCCGCCACCAGTTTCGGCAGCCACTTGGCGTAGAAGGCACCTGCCTGGGCGCCTGCCTTCGCCTTGTCCGACAGAGACTTCTCCGGGTCGATCAGGTCTCCGGCGACAGAGAGGTGGGCGTCGACCGCTTCTCGGGCGATCAGGAGGTGCATGATCTCCGTCGAGCCCTCGAAGATGCGATTGATACGGAGGTCGCGCAGGACCTGCTCGGCCGGGACCGCGCGTTCGCCGCGGGCCGCCAGGGAGGCCGCCGTCTCGAAGCCGCGGCCGCCGCGGATCTGGACCAGTTCGTCGGCCATGAGCCAGGCCATCTCGGAGGAGAAGAGCTTGGCCAGGGCGCCCTCGATGCGGATGTCGTTCCGGTCCTCGTCGGCCATCTGGCTGGAGAGGTCCAGCACGGCCTCCAGGGCGAAGGTCGTCGCCGCGATGAAGCTGATCTTCGCGCCGACGGCCTCGTGGTCGGCGATCGGCTTGCCCCACTGTTCGCGGGCCGCCGACCATTCACGGGCGATCTTCAGGCACCACTTGCCGGCGGCGACACAGGACGCGGGCAGGGAGAGGCGGCCGGTGTTGAGGGTGGTCAGCGCGATCTTGAGGCCGGTGCCCTCCGGGCCGATGCGGTTCGCCGCCGGGACCCTGACCTGGTGGAAGCGGGTGACGCCGTTCTCGATGCCGCGCAGGCCCATGAAGGCGTTGCGGTTCTCGACGGTGACGCCGGGTGAGTTGCTCTCGACGACGAAGGCGGTGATGCCGCCCTTGTGGCCCTCGCTCCTGGGGACTCGGGCCATCACGACCAGCAGGTCGGCGACCACGCCGTTGGTGGTCCACAGCTTCACCCCGTCGAGGACGTACTCGTCACCGTCCGGCACCGCGCTCGTGGCGAGCCGGGCCGGGTCGGAGCCGACGTCCGGCTCGGTGAGGAGGAAGGCGCTGATGTCGGTGCGGGCGCACCGGGGCAGGAAGGCCTCCTTCTGCTCCTGGGTGCCGAACAGCTTCAGCGGCTGGGGGACGCCGATCGACTGGTGGGCGGACAGGAGTACGCCGATCGCGGGACAGGCGGAGCCCGCGAGGGCCAGGGCCTTGTTGTAGTACACCTGGGTGAGGCCGAGACCGCCGTACTTGGTGTCGATCTTCATGCCGAAGGCGCCGAGCTCCTTGAGGCCGGCGATGACCTCGTCGGGGATCCGGGCCTCGCGCTCGACGAGGGCGCCGTCCACCTTGCTGTCGCAGAAGTCGCGGAGCTTGGCGAGGAACTCCTCGCCGCGCTGGGCGTCCTCGTCGGGCGGCATGGGGTGGGGGTGGATGAGGTCGAGCCGGAAGCGGCCGAGGAACAGTTCCTTGGCGAAGCTGGGCTTGCGCCAGTCCTGCTCCCGGGCCGCTTCGGCCACCTGGCGGGCCTCACGCTCGGTGACGACAGGCTTCTGTTGTGGTGCGGACATGAGGGCCACCTCACCGCGAATCGGGATCATGGTTACCGACCGGTGCTACTCGATCGTATGTACCCGATACCGAGCGTGCCCACCACCCCTGGGACGCGGCCGTTCAGCCGATGTTGACGGAGTACGCCTTGGTGTCAAGGCGTCCGGTGCCCTTGAAGACCTCGGTGCCGGACTCGATGCCGGAGACGTACTTGTCGTTGCCGAGGAGCTTGCGCCGGACGAGGGCCTGGGTGAAGTCGTCCAGGTCGAGCGTGGCCTTGGTGGTGTTGGCGCGGCGGACGAAGGAGTACACCTTCCAGCCGATGTCGCCCTGGTAGATGTCCCACATGGCGCCGCCGAGGCTGACGGATCCGTACTTGCTGCCGAGGGGTCCGGCGCCGCCCTGCCGGTTGAGCCAGATCATGATCTCGTCGGTGGGCTGGTCCTGCCAGTCCGCGGTGTTCTTGTTGTGCAGCCACAGGTCGTAGGCGACGTTCATGACGCCGGGGTTCGAGCTGACCGTGAACTCCCAGCTGGTCTTCACCGGCTTGCGGTCGCCGACGCGGATCGGCAGACCGGTGGACGACTTGTCGACCTTCCAGCCCCAGTGCCAGCCGAGGACGCTGGACGCGTAGGACTTCACGTCGTAGTCCTTGCCGGTGCCGCTGTTGGCCAGGCTGTAGTTCGTACCCCACGAAATGGTCGATCCCGAACGGGAGTTGTCCCAGACGCACTGTGTGCCGGTGGCCTTCTCCCGGTTCCAGACGTTGTTGTTCACGTAGTACTTGCCGAGCGTGATCGTGTCGAAGTCCGTGCACTTCTTGCTCGACTCGTCCGCCTGCGCGACGGTCACACCGACGGCCGCGGCGAGCGCGACCGTGCCGGAGACGAGAGTCTTCGCCTTCTTGGAGAAGCGGGGGCGGCGGTGCTGCATGGGGCGGGTCCTCACGAAGGGGGTGATCGATTACGTCCCTTCAGTGGGCGCCGGGGCGTCAAAGGTTGCCGTCGCTAGCCGGTCAGCGGGTAGGCCCGCAGGCGGGTGCCGCGCAGGACGTAGAGGGAGCGGCTGTCGGTCAGGAGGGTGACGTGGGCCGCCTGGGCGTCGACCGTCTTCAGGGTCCAGGCCGTCTTGTGCGTGTGCAGGTCCACCGCGACGGCGTCCTCCTGGAGGACTCCACCCGTCTGGGGGAAGACGTAGCCGGCCGCGAGCAGCGGGGGTGGGGCCGGTTTGTCGATGAGGGCGCGGTTGCTCTTCCAGGTCCAGCCCCGGTGGCGGTCCTCGCGTCGGAGGACGGCCAGGTCCTTGCCCAGGGCCGTCAGATAGATCGTCGTGCCGTCGATGGTCGTACCGCCGTGCAGCACACGGCCCTTCGAACCGGTGCCGGTGTCCTCGGGGTCGAGGCTCCACAGGGTGCGGCCGGTGCGCAGGTCGAGGCAGAGGACGCCGCGGCCGGCGACGACCGCGGTGCCGTCGGCGGCGGTGCGCTGGGTCAGTCCGTTGTACTGGACGTCGAGCGCGGTGGTGGACAGGGTGCGGCTCCACAGGGGGGCGCCGGTGGTGGCGCGGTACGCCGTCACCTCGTCGTTCTCCAGGAACACCAGCACCCCGTCGGCGACCGCCCCGGCGGCCCCCTCGGCGGCGCTGCGCCGCACGCGTCGGCGCCAGCGCAGCCGGCGGTCGGTGACGTCGTAGGCCAGGAGATACCGGTCCCGCTGCGCCGGTTTGTCGCCGTAGTGGGCGCCGGGGGCGTGTCCGACGGCGTAGACGGTGTGCGGGTCGGCGGCGAAGACCGGCTCCAGCAGCAGGTCGAAGCTGACGCCGAGGGGGGCGGAGTGCCAGACCCGCCCGTCGGACGCCTCGATCCCGGCCAGCCGTCCTGTCACACCGCCGGTCTTCATCACGGCCGCGCTGCCGCAGACCGTCAGATAGCCGGCGTTGACGATCTCGCCGATCCAGCGCGGTGTGCCGGTGCGCGCGTCGATGCCGAACACCTGCCGGTCGTCGTACGCGGGGATGATCAGCGTGCCGTCGACGAGGACCGCGCTCGCGCCGATGCCGGACCGTTTGAAGTCCGCGGTGTACTCCCAGCGCGCGCTCGGTGCCTCGTCCGGGTCGCGGGAGCGGGACGTGGCGGGCGTCGGCCGGTGTGCGGTCGCGGTCCCGTCCTCGCCGTCCGTGCGGGAGACCGCCCATACGGTGCCTCCCGCACCCGCGAGGGCCACGGCGGCGACACCCGTCAGGAGCCCGCGCCGGGTCAGCCGGGGCGCGTCCGGCGGGGCGCCGGTCACCCGGGCCGGCGGGGCCTCGCCGGTGCGGGCGGTGTAGGCGGCGAGGTCGCCGAGCACCGCGGCGGGCAGCCGGTCGCCGAACCAGCCCGCGCCGCCGATCCGTTCGGCGACGGACGCGAGGGCCGGGCGCGCGTCCGGGTCCCTGCGGAGGCAGTCGGCGAGCAGCGGCCGTAACTCGTCCGGTACGAGGGTGAGTTCGGGTTCCTCGTGGGTGATGCGGTAGAGCACCTCGCCCGGTTCGCCGTCCCCGAAGGGCGGGCGGCCGCAGGCGGTGTACGTCAGGACCGAGGCGAGCGCGTACACGTCGCAGGGCGGGCCGTCGCGGCCGTCGGCGGCGAGTTGCTCGGGGGCCATGTAGGCGGGGGTGCCGGGCGCCTCGCCGGTGCGGTGGTCGGCGTCCGCCGTCCGGGCGATGCCGAAGTCGACGAGGCGGGGGCCGGACGGGGTGAGCAGGATGTTGGACGGCTTGAGGTCGCGGTGGACCACCCCGGACGCGTGCAACGCGGCGAGCCCACCGACGAGTTGGGCGCCCAGAGCCCGTACGGACTGCTCGGTCCACAGCCCGTGGGCCGTGACGGCCTGCGCCAGCGAGGGGCCCACGACATACGCGGTGGCCAGCCACGGCCGCCCACGGTCCGTGCCCGCGCCGACGAAGGACGGCACGTGCTCCAGGTCGCCGAGGGCCCGCACGGTGTCGGTCTCCCGCTGGAAGCGGGCGGTGAAGTCGGGGTTCGCGGCGAGCGCGGCGTGCACGGCCTTGAGGGCGACGGTGCGGCCCGTCGGCGTGCGGGCGAGATAGACGGTGCCCATGCCGCCGGAGCCGAGGCGGGCCAGCAGCCGGTGGCCGCCGATGGTGCAGGGGTCGTCGTCGGTGAGCGGGAAGGGGCGCATCGGTCTCACCCCGCCGGGAGCGCGATGACGGTGGAGCCGTTGACGACCAGCGCGGTGTCGTCCACGACGAAGGCGGTGTAGAGCGAGGAGGCCGCCTGGCTGCTCTGGAAGGACCACCTGTACGCCCCGGAGCGCGGGTCGAGGGCCACCACTCCGGCTCCTCCGCCCCACGTCAGCAGGGTGCGCGCCGACTTGGTGAGGCTGAGTCCCGGGGCCTTGCGGGTGGCGTACGGCGGGTCGGGCAGCAGGGCGCGGCGCCAGATCTCGCGGCCGTCGGCCGGGTCGACGGCGTACACCGTGCGGTTCGCGTCGGTGACGTACACGACGGTGCCCAGGCCCGGGACGCGCAGGACGTTGGGCACGTCGACGTACACGCCGGTGCCGGTACCGTCCCCGTCGTCGTCGTTGAGGTTGATCTCCCACACCGGCCTGTCCGAGCGCAGCGGCGCGGCCGTCACCCGGCCCTGGTGGACCTGGTAGACCTGTCCGGAGACCGTGTCCACCGAGATCGTGGCGCCCTCGGTCGTCCAGGTGTGGCGGAAGGGCGGGCCCATGGTGCCGGAGGCGATGTCGACCTCGGCGAGCTTGACGGCGCCGTCCTCCTTGTAGAGGACGTGCAGTTCGTCCTTGCCCGGCAGGAAGATGAACGCGCCGGACTTGGCCACCGGTACCTGGAGCCGCCAGCGCTCCTTGCGGCCGACGAGGTCGAAGGAGACGAGGTAACTGCGCGGGGTGGCCCCCTTCTTGAAGTTGTCGGGGCCGTTGGCCTTGTAATAGAGGATCCCGCGCCGCTTGTCGCAGGCGAGCAGCTCGCTCAGCACGAGCTCGCCGACGCCGTACGGGCGCTTGCCCCACCGCTGCTTGCCGTCGTCGGTGGCGACCGTGACCAGCTCGCCGTAGCACTGGAGGATCAGCGTGCCCGGCTCCCCGGGCACCATCGGCTCGTTGGAGTCGATGCCGCCGCGCTGCCAGACGGGTCGGCCGTCGGTCATGTCCAGCGCGGTGAGCGCCGGGAACTCGGCGAGGTAGACGACGTGGGTGCCGTCCGGGTGGGTGTCGTGCCACAGGCCGGTGTTGGCGTTCTTGAGGAACTGGTACTTGGCCTCGTAGCGCCACAGCGCGGCGGGCGGGGTGCCGCGCGGCACGGTGGCCGGTTTCGCCGTCGTACGGCGGCTCGCGGCGGCCGGTGCGGTCAGCGCCTCGGTGCCGCCGCGCCCTGCCACCCATCCGGCGACCGCGCCGCCGCCCACCAGCAGTCCGGCGCCGGCGGCGGTGAGCAGGGTGCGACGGGAGGGCCTCGCCGGGGGCGCGGGCGCCGGGGAGTCGGCGGCGGACTCCAGGGCCAGCGCGCGGTCGGCCTGCCGGGCCAGCGCGGCGAGCAGCCGGGCGGGCGGCTGGAACGGCTCGTCACCCAGTTCGTCCGCCAACTCCTGCGCGGTGGGCCGCTCTTCGGGGTCCTCGTGGGAGCAGCGGCGCAGCAGCGCATCGTCCGGGGCGCGGCCCGCGGCGGCATGGGTGAGGACGTCGCCGAGGGCGGCGATGTCGTCCTGCGGGCTGCCGGTGAGGCGGGGCCGGACCAGGCGGGGGCCGTCGGGGCCGACGAGGACGGCGTCCGGTGAGAGGGCACCGTGCGCGTACCCCGCCGCGTGCAGCCGGGCCAGGGGCTCGGCGAGACACGCGGCGAGGGAGCGCACGGTGCCGGCGGGGAGGCCGCCGTACATGAGGGCACCGGCCTCGGCGAGGGTCAGGGAGGGGATGAACCGCCAGGCGATCCAGGGTGGTTGGGCGGCGGTGCCGTCTTCCAGGAGCTCGGGGAAGCCGGGGCCGGTGGCTGCGCGGAGGGCGGTGGCGGAGCGGCGGGTGAGGGTGGCGCTCGGGGTGGCGGTGTCGTGGTCGACGTCGGTGGCCGTTCCGGCACGGGGGCCGCTGCCGTTGCCCCGCCCGTTGCTCCTGCCGTTGCCGTTCCCGCGCCCGTTGCCCCTGCCGCGCCCGGTCAGCCCTCCTCGGCCCTTGCCGCCGCCCACGCCGTCCCGCACGAGCGTGATCTCGGCCGGCCTGCGGGCCAGCAGGCGCGGTTCGCCGCCCGCGGGTGTCAGCCGGGCCAGCAGGACGTACGGCCCGAGCAGGCGCGCGTCGTCCAGGCTCAGCTCTTCCATGCGATCCCCCATCGCTCCCCGTCGCTCCCCCGTGCGCGCCGGGCTCCCCAGCAAGCGCATTCCTCAAGCAGGGGTAACGACGTCCACGGCTCGCGGCCCGTTTCACAGGGTGGGCATCGCGCGCAGGGTGTCGCGGCGGGCGACGAAGACCCGTCCGGCGGCGCCGGCGAGCCGCCATCCCGGGGGATCTGCCTGGTCGGCGAAGGTCCACATGAGGCGCCCTGTGCGGATGTCGACCGTGTAGACGCCCCTGTCGGCGCCCGGCTGGACCGGGGAATCGGTCGGGTTGCCCAGCAGCCCGTACAGCGCGTGGCCGACCACGACATCGGCCCGGCGCGGTACGCCGCTGTAGTCCATGGGTACCGTCCAACGCGGCACACCGGAGCGGGCGTCCAGGCACCAGAGCGCGGTGCGGGTGGCGGCGGTGTACACCCGGCCGTCGGCGACGGTGGGCGCGCCGTAGAAGCCGTACGCCGGGTCCGGTGCCAGCGTCCAGCGGGCCTTGCCGGTGTGGGCGTCGAGCAGGGCGAGCGGGCGGCCGCCCACGCAGAAGGCACCGTCCCACACGGTCGGGGCGACGGCACCGATACGGCCGCCGCCGATCAGCGCGGGGGTGCCGACCGTCCACCGCCAGGTCGCCGAGCCGTTCGCCGTGTCGAAGACCTGGGCGATGCCGTCGTCGGTGCACACCAGCAGCCGCTGCCGGGTCACGACGGCACGTGCGGCGGCGACGCCGGTCACCGCGCGGGCGGAGGTCCACCGCACCCGACGGTCCGTCAACCCCACGGCCCGGACCCGGCGTTCACCGTCGAGGACGTACGCCGCCACGGCGTCCACCGCGAGCAGCTGGGCGGCACCGATGTCCCCGGTCCGCCAACGCGGCTTCCCTGTACGGGAGTCGAGGCCGGTCAGGCGACCGTCGCCGGTCACGACGAGGATCGACTGACCGGCGACGAGCAGATCGCCGAGCCGGTCGGGAGCCTGGGTCCCGTGCCAGCTCCACGTCCGCCGCCCGGTGTGCTGCACCCACGCGGCCACGCCGCCGGAGGTGCCGGCGGCGACCACCCGGCCCACGGTGACCGGGCCGGGCCCGTCCGGGTGCAGCCCCTCGGTCCGCCAGAGCGCGGCGGGCACGGTGTCGGCGGTCGGGGCGGCGAGCGGCTCGGCGACGGGGACGCCGTTCTCGGTACGTTCGTCGGGCGGCCCGGACCGGTCCCGGGTCAGCCACCAGACCCCGGCCCCCACACCGGGTACGGCCAGTGCGGCGGCCGCGGTGAGCAGGCGCCGCCGGGTGGGGGGCGGGACGGGGGCGGCCGTCCGGAGCAGGTGGTCGGCTCGGGCGTGGCGATGGTCGATGTCGGCGGCGAGTCGGGGGGTGAGCCATGCGGGGGCGGGAGTGGCGGATCCAGGGCCGCCGTAGGTGCGGGAGAACGGGTGCTCACCCCCTCCGGGGCGGCGGGGGGCGCGGGCGGACAGCGGGTCGCCTGGCCTCGGGTGGTGATCGGCGGGCGGTGCGTAGGAGGGGGGCGGCGCGTGCGGGGGTGACGGCAGGTGTGGGAGTGGCGACGCGTCCTGGCTCGCGGGCGACTCCGCACCGAGCCTGTCCAGCGACCCCGCCTGCGGGCCCGGCGGCGGTCGGCTGCCGGACTCCTCCGGAAACCTCGCGTCCCGCCCCGCCGTGGGACCGGCGCCGGTTTCACCCGGGACACCCGCGCCCGGCTCCCCGGGCAACCGCTCTCCCGGCCCCGGCCCCGGTTCCGGGCCCCCGCCGGACCGACCCGGCCCCGGCATCGGGCCCCCGACGCGCCCGCGCCGCCCCCTCACCCCCGAGCCACGCTCGGCCCACCCCGCCAACTCCCCCGGCGTAGGCCGACTCCCCGCCTCCTTGGCCAGACACGCCCGCGCCACCGCCCCCAGCCCCTGCGGCACCCCCTCCAGCTCCGGCTCCTCGTGCACCACCCGGTACCCGACCGCGGCCGGATGCCCTGTTCCGAAGGGCGCCCGGCCCGTGCAGGCGAAGACCAGCACCGCCCCCAGCGCGAAGACGTCCGCGGGAGGGCCCGCCCGCCGTCCCGTGATCTGCTCCGGCGGTGCGTAGCCCGGTGTGGCCGGCGCCGCTCCCGGCTGGGTCAGCGTCAGTCCGTACTCGGGTCGGGCGATGCCGAAGTCGATGATCCGGGCGCCCTCGCGCGTCAGGACGATGTTGGACGGCTTCAGATCCCGGTGCACCAGCCCGGCCTCGTGGATGACCGCCACAGCCCGCGCCAGCTCCCCCAGCAGCGCCCGCGCTCCGGCCTCGCCGAGCACCCCGTGCTCCGCGATCGCCTCGTGCAGCGTCGGCCCGGCCAGATACGCGGCGGCGATCCACGGCACGGGACCGTCGAGGTCGTACCCCAGAACCGGCGCCACCCCGGTCCCGCGCACCGCCGACGCCGCGTCCGCCTCGCGCCGGAAGCGCCGCACCATCGCCTCGTCGCGCGCGGTTTCCGGCCGCAGCACCTTCACCGCCGCGACCTGCCCGTGCGCGTCCCGGCCCAGGTACACGGCGCCCATCCCGCCCTCGCCGAGCAGCGCGACGACCCGGTACGGGCCGATCCACCGGCCGGGCTCCCCCGATTCCGTTCCGTGGCCCCCCACGATCGGCCATGGTAGGGAGGAACCCCACACCCCGGAAGAGCCGCCGGGAGGCCCGAAGGGGAACCCGGACCAACTCGATGTCGAAGCGCTTCGACGGCCTATGGACACCCACCTCCGGTGGAGCTACTGTCGAACCACCCTCACCCGCCCTTATTCGCACTGCGCACTGTCGAAGCGCTTCACAAGCTTGGAGAGCTGGATGGTCACCCTCGCCGAGGTCGCCCAGCACGCCGGAGTCTCGGCGAGCACGGTGAGCTATGTCCTCAGCGGCAAGCGGTCCATCTCCGGGGCCACCCGGGAGCGGGTGGAGCAGAGCATCCGCGAGTTGGGCTACCACCCGAACGCGGGCGCCCGCGCCCTGGCCAGCAGCAGGTCCAACATCATCGCGCTGATGGTCCCGTTGCGCACCGACATGTACGTGCCGGTGATGATGGAGATCGCCATCGCGGTGGCCACCACGGCCCGTCTCCACGGCTACGACGTCCTGTTGCTCACCGGCGAGGAGGGCCCCGACGCGGTGCGCCGTGTCACCGGCAGCGGGCTCGCCGACGCGATGATCCTGATGGACGTCGAACTCGACGACGAGCGGCTGCCGTTGCTGCGCGGCACCGACCAGCCGTCCGTGCTCATCGGCCTGCCCGCCGACACCTCCGGACTGACCTGCGTCGACCTCGACTTCCGGGCCACCGGCGCCCTGTGCGTCGAGCACCTCGCGATGCTCGGCCATCGCGACATCGCTGTCATCGGCGAGGCCCCCGCGGTGTACGAACGGCACACCGGCTTCGCCGAGCGCACCCTGGACGGACTCCGCACGCGGGCCCAGGAACTGGGCGTACGCCTGCTGCACCGGCCCTGCGAGGGCGGCTACGACGCGATGGCCGTCACCCTCGCCCGCATCCTCGACGAGCGCCCGGGCACCACCGGCTTCGTCGTGCAGAACGAGTCGGCCGTCGAGCCGCTGCTCGCCCTGCTGCGCCAGCAGGGCCGCGCCGTGCCCGAGGACGTCTCCGTCGTCGCGGTCTGCCCCGACCAGGTCGCCACCCAGGCCTCGGTACGGCTGACCTCGGTCGCCATCCCCGCACAGGACATGGGCCGGCACGCCGTGGAACGCCTGGTGGCCAAGCTGGAGGGCCGCGGCAAGGACGAAGTCGTCCTCATCGCACCCGAGTTGACGGTCCGCACGAGCACGGGACCCGCGCCGTCGGCGCACTGACGAACCGCTCTGTTCCTTCCGCACCGAGCAGCCCGAGCAGCCCCGCCGGGGCACCACCTGTCTCCACTCGCCTCCAGGAGCACCCCTCGTGACTCAGCCTGCCGAAAATCAGCCCCAGCAGGGCGCTGTCAGCCTCGCGCAGTCGTCTCCCACCATCGGCACGTTCCGTGAGCGGGACGGCGGCCTGGAGTGGAGCGGCCGCCAGGAGACGCTCCGCATCGAGCCGTGGGGACCGGACGCGGTCCGGGTCCGGGCGAGGCTCGGTGGCCCGATCCTGGAGGGACTGCCGGGTGCGTTGCTGGAGAGCCCGCCCGCCACCTCGTCCACGATCAAGATCGAGGACGGCCGGGGCCAGTTGACGGTGGGCACTCTCACCGTCGAGGTCGACGCCGAGGGCCTGATCCGCTTCCTTCGCACCGAGGACTCCGCCGAGCTCCTCGCCGAGGCCCGCGCCCACTTCTGGTGGCCCGGCTCCCGCCTCTACACCGCCGTCGGCAACGGCCACCACCGTCTGGAACAGCGCTTCGCCGCGTACGACGACGAGAAGCTGTACGGCCTCGGCCAGCATCAGCACGGCAGGCTCGACCAGAAGGGCCTGGTCCTCGACCTGGTGCAGCGCAACGCCGAGGTCGGTATCCCGGTGCTGAGCTCCAGCCGCGGCTACACCCTGCTGTGGAACAACCCGGCGATCGGCCGGGTCGAGCTCGCGCACAACGGCACCCGCTGGGTCGCCGACTCGGCCCGTCAGATCGACTACTGGATCACCGCGGGCGCCCCGGCCGACGGTCAGCGCCGCTACTCCGCGGTGACCGGCCGCACCCCGATGATGCCGGAGTGGGCGGCGGGCTTCTGGCAGTGCAAGCTGCGCTACCGCACCCAGGACGAACTCCTCGCCGTGGCACGGGAGTACAAGCGCCGTGGCCTGCCCATCTCCGCGATCGTCTGCGACTTCTTCCACTGGACGCACCTGGGCGACTGGAAGTTCGACCTGAACGAGTGGCCCGACCCGGGCGCCATGGTGCGGGAGTTGGAGGAGCTCGGCATCAAACTCGTCGTCTCCGTCTGGCCGTCGGTCTCCCCGCTGAGCGAGAACCATCAACTCATGGAGCAGCGCGGCTACTTCATCGGCACCCAGTACGGCCCGATGGCGCACGCCGACTGGCCGGACAAGGAGGTCGCCTCCACCGTCCAGATCGCCTTCTACGACGCCACGAACCCCGAGGCCCGCGAGTTCATGTGGTCGCGGGTCCGCGACAACTACCTGACCCCGTACGGCATCACGGCGTTCTGGCTGGACGCCTGCGAGCCGGAGCTGAAGCCGGGCTTCTCGGAGAACCTGCGCTACTGGGCGGGCCCGGGCCTGGAGGTCGGCAACAGCTACCCGGCGGAGAACGCCCGCACCTTCCACGAGGGCCTGACGGCCGAGGGCGAGGAGGTCATCACCCTCAACCGCTCGGCGTGGGCGGGCAGTCAGCGCTACGGGGCCGCCCTGTGGTCCGGTGACATCGGCACGGACTTCCCGACCCTGCGCCGCCAGATCGCGGCCGGCCTCAACACCGCGCTCTCCGGCATCCCCTGGTGGAACACCGACATCGGCGGCTTCCACGGCGGCGACCCGGACGACGAGGCGTACCGCGAGGTCATGGTCCGCTGGTTCCAGTTCGGTGCCCTGTCACCGCTGATGCGCCTGCACGGCTTCCGTGACCCGGGCATGCCGCTCGGCCCGGAGATGACCGGCGGTCCGAACGAGGTGTGGTCGTACGGCGAGGAGGCCGGCGCCATCCTGGAGCGGTATCTGCGGCTGCGCGAGCGCCTGAAGCCGTACGTCCTCCAGGTCATGCGGGAGGCCCATGAGGAAGGCCTGCCGCCCATGCGGCCGCTGTTCCTGGAGTTCCCCGAGGACCACGCGACCTGGTCCGTCGACGACGCCTATCTCTTCGGCGGCGACCTGCTGGTGGCCCCGGTGCTGACGGCGGGCGCGACGGCCCGCACGACCTATCTCCCGGCGGGCGCGACCTGGACGGACGCGTGGACCGGTGAGACGTACGAGGGCGGCACGACCGTGACGGTCGACGCCCCGCTGGACCGCATCCCGCTGTTCCTGCGGGACGGAGCGCGCCTGCCCGTGGCGGAGTAGACGCGCCGGTGCGGCCGGTCCCCATAGGGGAGGGACCGGCCGCACACGCGTGTCAGCGGCAGACGGAGGCCAGGGAACGAACGAGGGCGCCGGTGTGCAGCAGGTCCGGATGCCGTTCGTGGTGGACCTCGACGACGGCCGGCGCGAGTTCGGGCTCGCACCTGGGCCGGGTGCGCAGCGGCGTCAGTCGGCGAACGCGGTGACGAGGCCGGTGTTGATGCGGTTGATCTTCTGCCGTACGACGCCCAGGTCCGGCTTGGTCGGCGGTGGCGAGGCTCCCCCACTGCCTTAAGGGCGTGGGAGGTACCCCCACGCGGAGAGGGCGGCCACGGGCCGCAGACCGGTGGGGGCGGGAGCCGCCGCCGCGGGGCCCGGCGAGGCGAGCAGCGCGGCGGCGGCGATCAGAGTACTGGTGAGGGGGGAGATACGCATGAGGTCCATGTGACCCCACCCCTCCCGGTCAGCTGCTGCTGACCGTCAGGTTGTTGGTCTGGAAGTCCAGCCCGCCGGACGAGGACGTGATCTCGTAGCCGAACTGCACGTCGCCGATGGTCTCGTTGCCGAACCAGCCCTTGGTGTCCTTGATCCACTTCAGGATCGGCAGGACGTTCACCGTGCCGGAGGTGGAGTCGGAGGTGCGCAGGAACGAGAAGACCTCGTTGGCACCGTTGTTGCCCTTGTAGACGGTCCAGGTGTGGCCGCCGAGGGTGACGTTGCCCTGCGAGGTGCCCAGCGGGCCGACGGCTCCGTTGTAGTTGACCCAGAGCATGATCTCGTAGTCGTAGTCCGTGTCCCAGATGTCGTACGACGTGTTGTACGCGCCGGACGACGGGACAGTGACGTTGTAGCTGCTGGAGAGCGAGCCGAGGGAGGTGATCGTCTTGTTGATCACCTTCTTGGAGTTGGGGTAGGACTTGATGCCGCCGGTGTTGGGGTGGTTGGCCCAGACTCCCCAGTTGGTACCGGAGTTGGCCCAGATGCACTGGCTGCCGGCGCCGGAGCCCCAGATGTTGTTGTAGAGCGTGTAGCCGTTCAGGCTGGTGTTGCCCCACTGGTCGCAGGAGTTCCAGACGGCGGCGGAGGCGGGGGCGGAGGCGAGGCCGACGGTGGCGCCGAGGGCCATCGCCGGGGCCAGAATCGCCATGGTGATCTTGCGCAGTGTGCTCTTTGCCATGGTGTCCCTTTCCATGGGTGGGGGGAAATGCGGGGGTGGTTACCACGCCCCAAGCGGGAGGACGTGGTCTTCTCCGGCGACGAGGTCGAGCGGCCGCGCGCCGGCGGAAGTCCGGATCTCGATGCGGTGGGTACGGGTGGGGCGTAGCACCGCGATCGCTTCTTGCGGGGTCCAGTCGAGGTCGAGCTCCGCCCCGAACCGGGTGCGGACCCCTTTGAGCCGGCCTGACGGGTACGCCGCCGGGAGGGCCGGCAGCAGGACCAGCCGGTCCGGCGTGGACTGCACGAGCATCTCGACGAGCACGGCAGGGAGGGTGTGTGCGGCGTCCGCGTTGTAGACGTCGCGGTTCGGGTAGTGCGCGCTCATCAGGGAGGCGTGGAAGAAGTCGCCCTTGAGGACCTGTCCGAGGGCGTGCGCGACCCGTTCGCCGTCGCGCAGCCGGGCGGCGACGAGGGCGTGGTGGAGGTGGCCGTGGGCCGAGTCGTTCTCGGCGCCCCGGAGTTCGAGGGCGCGGTACGCGGCCGCGGCGAGGTCCGGGGTGTCGTAGGGGGTGATCTCGTCGAGCGGCCAGACGCCGTAGAGGTGGCTGAGGTGACGGTGGTCGTAGGTGTCGGCGAGGCCGGGCCAGGCCCATTCTGCGAGGGCGCCGTCGTCGTTGATCCGGTGGGGCGGGAGCCGGTCGGCGAGGGCTCGCCAGCGTGCCGCCGACTCGGGGTGGTAGTCCGCCGCCGTGTGCAGGGCGTGGCGGGCGGCCGAGAGGTCCATGGCCGCGTTGATCGCACCCCAACTGGCGTTGGCGGGCCGGTTCTCGGGTGAGTAGGAGGGGACGACGACGAGATTCCCGTCGGTGTCGGTCCGGGTGAGGAAGTCCTCGTAGAACAGGGCGACTTCGGCGAGCGCGGCGGCGGTGCGCGGGTCGTGTTCGCCGCGGGTCTCGTCGTGGTCGACGAGCGGCTTGAGCAGCCAGTCGGCGCCGGCCGTCCACAGGTGCAGCGGGTACTCGCGGCTGAAGTGGTACGTCAGCCCGGACTCGCCGTCGCTGTGCGGCGGTGCGACCACGCCGCGGGCACCGAAGATGACGCGGGCGTTCTCCCGCCAGTCCTCCAACTGCCCGTGGATCAAGGAGGCGTGAGCCTCGGTGACTTCGGGCAGGGCGGCCGCCGCCGCTGACGCGGTCTGGAGGTTGACGTTGGCGTCGTTGGTGAACGCCCCCGCCCAGGCGGTGCCCCAGTCACCGGTCCACAGGCCGGTGAGCCGGGGCGGGAACAGGCCGCTGGCGGAGAGCAGGTGGTAGCGGCCGGCCGCGAACAGGCGCTCCAGGAGGGCGGGGCTCTCGGGGCGGGCGAGCAACTCCGAGCCGGGCAGGAGGCGTTCGGCGGGGTCGGCGTGGAGGTCGAGGGTGACCCGCTCGTAGGCGGTGCGGTGCAGGGCGGTGTGACGGTCGAGAAGGAAGGTGAACGCGTCTTCTTGCTCGGGTGCGAGTTCGCGCAGGGCGCGGGCGTGCTCCAACGCGTCCAGCTCGCCGGTGTGCCGCAGTACGCGGTTCAGCAGCAGCACCGACTCGGCTCCGGCGATCCGCAGTCCGGGCGGGGTGAGGGTGGTGGTGCCGCCGGTGACGAGGACGAGGGTGACGCCGGTGTAGGCACGGTCGCTGCCGGGGTAACGGGCGCGCAGGGTGAGCAGGGCGCCGTCGGGGGTGAGGACGGCGCCGTGGCCGACGCCGAGGTCCTTCGGGGCGCCGGGGAGCCGGTGGTCCAAGGAGATGTCGAGCTCGGTCGCCACGACCTGCTGGACGATGACGTCGTCGGCGCGCGAGACGAAGACCTGGCTGTCCCAGCCCTCGCTCGTGCTGTGGACGACACCGGTGGTGAAGTCGACGGAACGTCTGTGCCTCCGCGCGCCGCCGTTCGCTCGGCGCAGCCGTACCTGGAAGGCCGGGTGGAAGGGCTGCACCCACTGGAGGTCCCGTCCGTCCGTGAAGCTCTCCGCGGCGTCCGGCTCTCCGGCGAGCAACCGGTCCTGGAGTGCGGGCAGTTCGGCGGCGAGCTCGGGCGGTCGGGCCTGTTCGGCGCCGTTGGGGCGGACGAGGGTGTGATGGGTGACGACGACCCGCTCGTCGTTCGGTTCGCCGAACGCGAGAGCGCCGTGACGGCCGTTGCCGCTCAGGAAGCCGTCCTCCCAGCGGGTGGCGGGGCGGGGTTCCCAGGTGCCGTGCACGATGCCGGTGTCCGCGTTCGCGTTCATGGGCGCAACACCACCACGCCGTACCGGTCCAAGGTCAACTCGTCCGTGACGGTCGTCCCCGTGAGCAGGTCGTGGTGGGTGCCGGGGACCTCGACGGTCACGGATTCGCGGGAGTGGTTGAGCAGGAAGAGCAGGTCACCGCGGCGTACGGCCTCGACGCCCGCGGGGAGCCGGTCGAGCACCGGGCGGACGCCCGCGTCGGAGGCGAACTGCGCGAGGAGAGCCCGTAGTCGGTCCGCTTCGGGAAGCGTCGCGAGGTACCGCGCCCGCCCCTTGCGGAGCACCGCCGGCAGCCCGTCGAGCTCGCCGCCCTTGAACACGGCCTCGGCGACAGCGTCCGCGTCCTTCTCGATCTCCTCCGACCACAGCGTCCCGCGGAACCCGTCGCACTCGACGTCCTCCCCCGCGTCCAGCGGCCACCACTCGTGCAGGGTGCGGATGCCGAACAGCTCACGCAGCCGTCCGTCCATCCCGCCGGGCCGCACCCGGTCGTCCTCGTCGGCGATGCCGGTGAGGAAGCCGGAGACGAGGGTGCCGCCCTGCTGCGTGTACGCGATGAGGTTGTCGATCGCCGCGTCGCTCAGGGAGTACAGCTGAGGGACGACGACGAGCTTGTACGCGCTCAGGTCGTGCTCAGGGTGGGCGAAGTCGGTGGCGAGGTGGGCCTCCCACAGGGCTCGGTGCCAGGCGGTGAGGACCTGGGTGTAGTCGACCTGGGTGGAGAGACGGCCCTCGTGGGCGCCGGCCCACCAGGAGTGCCAGTCGTGCAGGACGGCGATGTCGTTGGCGGTGTGACTGCCCGTCACCTCGCCGGAGATCCGCGCGAGTTCCGCGCCGAGCTGTTTGACCTCCTGGTACGTCCGCCCCCGCTCCCCCGCGTGGCTGACCATCCCGGAGTGGAACTTCTCCGCGCCCTGCCGGGACTGCCGCCACTGGAAGTAGCAGACGGCGTCGGCACCACGGGCGACTGCCTGGAGGGACCAGAGACGGTTGAGGCCACGCGGCTTGGGGTGGTTGACGCCCCGCCAGTTGACCGGCCCGGCGGCCTGCTCCATCAGCATCCAGGGTCCGCGGGCCTGCGAACGGGTCATGTCCTGTACGAGAGCACCGGCCTGGGCGCCGAAGGGGTCGCGCGGATCGGGGTAGAGGTCGACGGAGACGACGTCCTCCTCCTCGGCCCACCGCCAGGCGTCCTGCCCGGACCAGAGCGGCATGAAGTTGGAGGTGACCGGGACGTGCGGGGTGTGCCGGCGCACGATGTCGCGCTCCGCGACGTAGCACTCCAGGAGCATGTCGGAGGTGAACCGCTTGAAGTCCAGCACCTGCGCGGGGTTCTTGAGGTAGTGGGCGTGCCGGGGCGTGTGCACCTCGGCCCAGTCGCCGTAGCCCTGGCTCCAGAAGGCGGTGCCCCAGGCGTCGTTGAGTTCCGCGAGCGTGCCGTATCTGTCCTGGAGCCAGCGGCGGAAGCGGACGGCGGCCTCGGGGCCCCAGTCGTGGGTGCAGTACTCGTTGTTGATGTGCCACATGGTGAGGGCCGGGTGGCCGCCGTAGCGGGCGGCGAGGTCCTCGGTGATGGCTGCGGCGTACCGGCGGTAGACCGCGCTGGAGTGCGAGAAGTGCTGTCGGCCGCCCCACCACTCGGTGCGGCCGTCCTGGTCGACGGGCAGGGTGTCGGGGTGCAGATGTCCCAGCCAGGGCGGGGGCGAGGAGGTGGGGGTGGCGAGGACGACGCCGATGCCGTTCTCGTGCATCAGCTCCATCAGCCGGTCGAGCCAGCCGAAGTCGCGCTCCCCCGGACGGGGTTCGAGCCTGGCCCAGGAGAAGACGCCGAGGGTGACGGAGTTGACGCCGGCGTCCTTCATGAGCCGGACGTCTTCGTGCCAGGTCTCCTCGGGCCACTGCTCGGGGTTGTAGTCGCCGCCGAAGAGGACGCGACCGCGCGTCACATCACCGAGGTCGGGCATCAGACCGGCTCCCCGTACTGGATGCCGCGCCCGTTGGTGGCGAGGTAGACGCGCCCGTACACCCGCGGGTCCCCGGTGATGACCTCGCCGGTCCACCCCCACTGGTGCCGGTCGTCGTTGATCCGCACCCAGGTCTTCGCCTCGTCGTCGGACCGGTGGACGGCGGTGATGCTCTCGGTGGAGCCCACCATGTAGATCGCCGGGTAGTCGGCCCCGTCGGCGGCCTTGCCGAAACCCAGGGTGTACGAGGCCCAGCAGCTGGCGACCTTGTCGAAGCTCAGGCCCCCGTCGGTGGACCGATAGAGCCCGTTCCACTTCACGCTCAGCCAGAGGTCCCCGGAGCGCCCGGGCGCGGCGACCAGCTCGAACTGGCTGTCCCCGGAGGGAAGGCCGGTCGCACCCTGAGTGAAGGAGAGGCCACCGTCGGTGCTGACGTACAGCGTTCCCGTGTCGGCGTCGAACGCGTGGAAGCGCGTCGGGTCGGCCGGGTCGGCGACCGGCGTGGCTCCCTTCGGGAAGGAGGAGATCTCGGTCCACGTGGCCCCGTTGTCCGCGGAGCGGTAGGCCGGGTACTTCGTGCCGTCCCAGTGCACGAAGACCCACAGCAGCACGCTGCCGTCGGCGTTGGTGGCGATCGGCCCCGGTGCGTCCTTGGCGACAGAGGGCTGGGCCTGGAAGGGCGCCCAAGTCTGGCCGCCGTCGTTCGAGTAGGCGCCGTTGCCATGGTCGCCCCACCCGCTGCGGACGACGTACGCCGGCTTCCGCGCGGCCTGTGCGAGTCCCGTCGCCGTCCCGAACACGGGGTTCGTGGCCATGCCGCGCGAGGGCGAGGCGGTGAGCCGCTCGTGGTACATCACGCCGATGTCCCCGAGCCCGCTGATCAGATGCGCCTTCCCGGCCGGAGGCGAGATCAGCTGCCGCACGGACGTCTCCTCCATGCCCCGGATCTGCGGCGCCCAGTGCTTCAGGTCCCGGGTGCCGTAGAGGGTGGCGCCGGTGCCGTAGACGACGTGCCTGGAGTCGTACGGGTCGAGGGCGAGCGCCTGGATCCACCAGCCGAACTTGGGGGCGTCCGCACCCCACTTGAGATAGGGGGTCTCCGATACGTCGAGGACGGCGGAGTCCTTGAGGGACGTCCAGTGGCGGCCACCGTCGGTGGACCGGAACACGGTGTCGACGGCGGCCCACCGGTTGTTGGTGGAGACGACCAGGGTGCCGGGCCGTCGGGCGTCCACGGCGACCCCGCCGTAGCCGAAGGTGTCGGCGGACCCGTCGCTCGTGGTCCCGCCGGGCTTCACCGGGGTCACCTCGGTCCACTTCCCGTTGGCGGTGCACAGCTTGTGCACACTGCCGTCGGACTGCCCGTTGGGACCTGGGGCGTTGGCGTACGTCACGTACAGCTCACGGGTGTTCTTGTCGTACGCGGCCCGGATCGGCACCTTGGCGGCGGTCCCGGAGGGCTGCGAGGGAACGGCCTCCCACTTGGTCCCGTCGGCGGTACGGAACAGGTTGGCGGCACTCCCGTCGGAGTCCCCCCAGCCGGCGTAGAGGGTGCGCCCGGCGGCGACGAGCAGGGTGACCCCCTGCCCGGAGGCGCTCGGGGTGCCGGGAAAGCCGGTGGCGGCGGCCCACGTGGCGCCCCGGTCGGTGGACTTGAGCAGCCCGTCGTGCCGGGTCCCCAGCCACAGGGTGTCGCTGTCGCGCGGATCGACGAGCAGCCGCTCGCCGGCCCCCCGCCCGTCCTCGTTGGCCCCGAGCTTCACGGTGAGGTCGGTACGGGCCCAGGTGGCGCCACGGTCGTCGGACCGCAGAACGGCACCATTGCCGGCCCACGACTGGGCGTAGGTGCCGAGCGCGAGATAGACCCGGTTCGGGTGGGCGGGGTCGACGGCCATGGCCTCCACCCCGAGGAGGTTCCAGTCGTCCCACCCGAGGTGGTCGGTGAGCGGGACCCAGGCGGCGGCGCGGTCGTCCCATCTATAGGCCCCACCGATGTCCGTACGGGCGTAGGCGAGCCCGCGAACGGAGGGATGGAAGAGGACCCCGGTGACGAAGCCGGTGCCACCGATGACCACGTTGCGCCACCGGTACGAGGAGCCCGCGGCCTCAGCAGCGTGTGCTTGCGCCTGCCCGACGGGAAGAGCGGGTAGCGCGGCCGCGGCAGCGGTCCCGGCAAGAACGGCACGACGGCTCAGGTTGAACGTACGCATGACAAGCCTCGCTCTGAGGAAAGGAAGGGGGGAGTGGATTCACTCAGGGGCGCGGGGAACTGCGCGACCAGCCACGACGAACCCGCAGCCGCCGACGATCCGAAGCACCCCACTCAATAGGCGCGGCTCAACCCTTCACCGCACCGGTCAGCATGCCCTTCTTGAAATGCCGCTGGACGAACGGCGACAGCACAGCCACCGGCAGCAACGCCATCACCATGACCGCCATCTGCACGGCCAGCCCCGACAGCTGCCCCGTCTTGATCGCCTGCCCCAGCCCGACCGGAGCCTCCTGCTTCTGCACGAGCTGGATCATGACGTTCTGCAACGGCATCATGTCCTGGTCGTTCAGGTACAGGGACGCGTTGAACCAGGCGCTCCAGTACCCGACGGCGTAGAACAACGTGATCACCGCGATGACGGCCCGCGACAGCGGCATGATGATCTGCCACAGAATCCGGAAGTCCCCGGCCCCGTCGATCCGCGCGCTGTCGGTCAGCTCCGGCGAGATCCCCATGAAGAACCCACGCAGGACCAGGATGTTGAAGACGCTGATCGCGCTCGGCAGGATCAGCGCGAGGTAACTGTCGGTCAGCCCGAGGGTCTGCACCAGGAGATAGGTGGGGATGAGCCCGGCGCTGAAGAACATCGTGGCCAGCAGCGTCATGAGGATCCACCGGTGCCCGACCGACTCCGTCCGCGACAGCCCGTACGCGCACAGCACGGACACGGTCATGGAGAACGCCGTACCGACGAGAGTGACCAGGACGCTGATGATCGCGGCCCGGGTCACCTGGCCGCCGCTGAGCAGCTCCTGGTAGGCGATGAAGGTGATGTCCTTCGGCACCATCACCAGACCGCCGGCCTCGTCGATGGTCTTGCGCGAGGAGAGACTGGTGACGACGACGATCCACAGCGGGAAGAGAATCGCGAGGCAGGCGATCCCCAGCACCAGGCCCTTGCCGGCCAGCCCCACCTGCGAGGGCTGCTCCTCCCACACCGGCCGGGGCGGCGCGGCCCACCGGCCGGGCTTCTGTACAGGCTTGTCGATCACGACGGTCACTTCTTGTACACCCCCTGCTCGCCCATCAGATGGGCCACCTTGTTCGCGGCCAGGACGAGACCGATGCTGATGACACCCTTGACGAGTCCGGCGGCGGCCGCGTAGCCGAAGTCCTGGTTGCGGACGCCGTTCCACCACACGAAGGTGTCGAGCACTTCCGAGGCGCCCGGTCCCACGGCATCTCGTTGCAGCAGGATCTGCTCGAAGCCGACGGTCAGGGCGTCGCCGACGCGCAGTACCAGCAGCAGCGCGATCACCGGCCGGAGCGCCGGCAGGGTGACGTGCCACATCCGGCGCCAGCGGTTGGCGCCGTCCATCGCGGCGGCCTCGTACAGGTCGGGGCTGACCGCGGCCAGGGCGGCGAGGAAGACGATGATCCCCCAGCCGGCGTCCTTCCAGACCGCCTGCGCGGTGACCAGGAACTTGAAGGTGTTCGGGTCGGTCATGATGTCGAGGCCGTCGTACCCGTGGTCACGCAGCAGTGTCGAGAGCAGTCCGGCGCCGCCGAGCAGCTGCTGGAAGACCGCGATGACCAGCACCCACGAGAAGAAGTGCGGCAGATACAGCACGGCCTGCGCGATCGCCCGCACCCGGGGCCTGACCACGCTGTTGATGAGCAGTGCGAGCAGGACCGGGATCGGGAAGAACAGCACGAGCTGGAGGAAGAACAGCACGAGCGTGTTCTGGACCGCCTGCCAGAACGAGGAGTCCTCGAAGATCCGCTGGAAGTTCTCCAGCCCCACCCACGGGCTGTGCAGCATGGACACGACGCCGTTGTCGCTGATGTAGGGGTCGTAGTCCTGGAAGGCGACCACGTTGCCGAGGATCGGCACGTAGTTGAAGAGCAGGACCAGGGCGACGGCCGGCAGCGTCATCAGAAGCAGGACGCGGTCGCGTCTGAGCCTGAGCCGCAGACTCAGCTTCCCGGGGGATCGTTTCCTCCCCGAGCGGGGACCGGTGGCGTCGCCGGACGCCACCGGGGTCTTGTCCGTCGTGTCGGCCTCGGCCCTGCTCCGAGGCACCGTGCTGTGGGACACGGCCGTTCTCCTTGCCTCGGTACCGGGTCAGCTGGCCGCAGAGCCGTTCTCGTCCAGGATCTGCTTGTACCAGTCGCGCAGCTTGTCGCCGCCCTTGCTCTTCCAGTCGGAGACGGCCTGCTGCATGTCGCTGATCTTCTTGCGGCCGCGGACGATGTCGTCCTCCAGCTGCTCGAAGTCGTTGGAGAGGTTGGTGTAGCGGTTGGGCTCGGTGATCTGCATGCCCCAGAAGGTGGACTTCTTGGTGAAGGCGCCCATCCGCTGCTCCCACTCGACCTGGCCCTTGGCGACCTCGGGGAAGTCGGGGTGGGCGAGGGTCGCGGCGGGGCTGGCGACCATGACGTAGGCGTTCATGACCTCGAGGTTGCCCTGGTCGGTCTTGGCGGGGACGCCGTCCTTGACGGTGTAGTGGGTGCCCTCCACGCCGTAGTTGGTCATCATGTACTCCTTGGTGCCGTACGGCGCCGCGGTGACGTTCGCGACGGCCAGTACGTCACGGATGACCGACTCGGAAGCCTTCTTGTTGACGAAGGCGAAGATGCCGGCGGGCTGTTCGGCCCACATGGTGGGGTTGCCGCCGTCGTGCCCCCAGACGTCCATGCCCCAGATCTTGAAGTCCGGGTTCTGGGTGGCCTGTTCGGCGGTGCGGCCCCACCACTGGGAGATGTTGTTGGGGTAGATCAGGAACTCGCCGGCCGCGAACTTGGGGCCCGGGTCCGGGGCGTTCTTGCCCATCTTGGAGTCGGGGTGGACGACCCCCGCCTCGAACAGCTTGCGGGACCACTCCAGCGCTTCGAGGTACTCGTCGGTCTCGACGCGGTAGATCAGCTTGCCGTCGACGAGGTTCCAGCCGAGCGGCTTCTCGCTGCCGGAGAGGACACCGAAGGCCTGGAAAGCGGTCCACTTCATGTCCAGACACGCCCAGCGCTTGGCCTTGGCGTTGGTGATCTCCTTGGCCAGCGCCATGAACTCGTCGCAGGACTTGGGTATTTCGTACCCTTCCTTGTCGAAGATGTCCTTGCGGTAGAGGGGCACGATGCTGGGCGACCACGGCGCGGGCATCGGCAGGCCGCGCAGCTTGCCGCCGAAGATGGAGCGCTGCCAGGAGGCAGTGGGGATGGCCGCGAGGTTCGGGTAGTCCTTGACCGCGTCGCCGGACAGGTAGGGGCCGAGGTCGGCGAACTTGCTGATGATGGCGGTGGGTATCTTGCCGCTCATGTTCCAGCCGGGGACGACCACGACGTCCGGGATGTCGCTGGAGGCGAGGATGGCGCCGAGCTTCTGGTCGTAGGTGTTGCCGTCCTGGTTCTGCCAGGCGACGTCGACGCCGATCAGCTCGTTCATCGCCTTGTAGTAGGCGTTGCCGCTCTTCGGCGGGGAGCCCCAGAACGGCGACATGATGGTGACCTTGCCGCCCTTGCCGAGCTTCTTGGTCACCGACGTCTTCAGGGTGGCGAGGTCCAGCTTGCTGGTGAACCCGATCGCCGAGCCGTTCTTGGCAGGGATGTCAGGCGTCACCACGTTGCTGGCCACATACGCCGGCAGGATCTTCTTCGCGTCCTTGCCCGACGTGGTGCCGTCACGCGAGTCACTGTCCGAACCGCCGCAGGCGGAGAGCAGCGGCACCCCGCCCGCCACCGCTGCGGTGGCCACCGCGGTGGAGGCGAGGAAGCTTCTCCGGCTGGGACCGGAAGGACCAGAGGAGGGGGCAGCGGCGTTCGGCGTCATTGCGTCAACCCTTCATGGCGCACCAGGACACCCGGCGGAGGAGCCGTCGGCTGCGGTGTCTTGAGTGGAACTGGCTGAGCTGAAGCGCTCCTTCGACTTCGACGGTCACCGTGTAGTCGAAGCGCTTCGATGTTGCTGTGAGGTTAAGTGAAGCCCTGTGGGTGCACAAGAGTCGCTCGCAATATTCCTCCGCGGTACGGGAGGCGACCTTTTCTTATGCACCGCTTGAAGTGATGGCGTTGCTCCCTTGACACCCACCCCGGTGTCGAATGAGCATCGAAGCGCTTCGAAAGGGCTCGACCGCTCCACTCCAAGGGGAACCCCACGTGACCGCACAGCCGCCGCCCACGCCGCCTTTCCGCGATCCGCATCTGCCGTTCGCGAAGCGCATCGACGATCTGCTGTCGCGGCTCGCCCTCGACGAGAAGATCGGGTTTCTGCACCAGTTCGCCCCGGCGGTCGAGAGACTCGGCGTCGACGCCTTCCGTACCGGCCAGGAGGCCCTGCACGGGGTCGCCTGGATGGGCCCGGCGACGGTGTTCCCGCAGGCGGTGGGCCTGGGCGCGACCTGGAACACGGATCTCGTACGACGGGTCGGCGAGGCCGTCTCCAAGGAGGTCCGCGCGATGCGGGCCCGTGACGACCGCATCGGCCTCAACGTCTGGTCCCCGACGGTGAACCTCCTGCGCCACCCCCTGTGGGGCCGCAACGAGGAGGGCTACTCGGAGGACCCGAAGCTCACCTCGGCGATCGCCGTCGCGTACACCCGCGGGCTGCGCGGCGACCATCCGACGTACTGGCGCACCGCCCCCGTCCTCAAGCACTGGCTGGCCCACAACAACGAGACGGACCGGGCCACTTCGTCCAGCTCGGTCCGTCCGCGCGTGCTGCACGAGTACGACCTGCGCGCCTTCCGCGAGACCGTCGAGGCGGGCGCGGTGGCCGGGGTGATGCCCGCGTACAACCTGGTCAACGGCCGCCCGAACCACGTGAGTCCGTATCTGCGCGAGCACCTGCGCACCTGGACGGACGAGGACCTGCTGGTCTGCTCGGACGCGGGCGCGCCCTCCAACCTGGTCGACCACGAGCACTACTACGACACCCACGAGGAGGCCACCGCGGCCTCGCTGCTGGCCGGCGTCGACAGCTTCACCGACCACGGCACGGACAGCTCGCAGATCACCGGACGGGTCAGGAAGGCGTACGAACAAGGTCTGTTGACCGAGGCCGACATCGACACTGCGGTCCGCCGTCAGCTCTCGGTCCGCTTCCGTCTCGGCGAGTTCGACCCGCAGTACGACCCGCACGCCCTGACCAGGGACTTCGACACCCCGGCCCACCGCGACCTCGCGCAGGAGGCGGCCGAGCAGTCGGTCGTCCTGCTGCGCAACGACGGTGTGCTGCCGCTCGCTGCGGACACCCGGCTCGCCGTGGTCGGCCTGCTCGCCGACGAGTGCAAGCTCGACTGGTACAGCGGCACGCTGATCCATCGCTCCACCCCGCTGGAGGGCCTGTACGAGCGGTTCGGCGCCGACCGGATCCAGTTCGCGGAGGGCGTGGACCGGGTCCTGCTGAAGGCGTCGGACGAAACCTTCCTCCATGTGCCCGAAGCGCACGTCGACGACACGGTGCGCGGCGCCGAGGGTGCCCTCGACCCGGCACTGCTCGCGGGCCGTACGGACCTCCCGCCGCTCACCACCCACGCGGTCGGCACCGAGCTCGCCCTGGTCGACTGGGGCGAGGGCGTCCTGACCCTGCGCGCTCCCGACGGCCGCTATCTCTCGGTCGCCGAGGACGGCTATGTGCGCGCCTCCGCCGACCAGCCCGGAGGCTGGGTCGTCCAGGAGACATTCCGGCTGGAACCCCATGAGAACGGACACCTCCTCAGGCATGTCGGCACGGGTCGCCACGTCTCTGTCGGCGCCGACGGAGTAAAGGTTGCCGATGAAAACGCGGAACTCGTCGATCAGCCCGAAATCTTCACGCTGATCATCACCGAGCACGGAAAGGACGCGGTCGCCAGGGCCGCCGCCGAGGCCGACGTGGTCCTCGTGGTCGCGGGCAACGACCCGCACATCGACGGCCGCGAGACCGAGGACCGCAGGACCCTCGCCCTCCCCGCCCACCAGGACCGCCTGCTGCGGGCGGCCCGCGCCGCCAACCCGAACACGGTGCTGGCCCTGGTCTCCGCCTACCCGTACGCGTTTCAGCCGGGTCCGCTGCGGGCCGCGCTCTGGATGTCCCACGGCGGCCAGGCCGCGGGCACCGCACTGGCCCGGGTCCTGGCCGGCGACGTCTCCCCCGCGGGCCGCCTCCCGCAGACCTGGTACACCGACGACGCCGACCTGCCCGACCTGTTGGATTACGACGTGCTCGGCGGCCGCCAGACGTACCTCTACTACGAGGGCACCCCGCTGTTCCCCTTCGGACACGGCCTGTCGTACGCGTCCTTCTCCTACGGGGATCTCAAGTCCCGTACGGAGGAAGGGGCTTTGCACGTGTCCTTCACGGTCATGAACACGGGGGACGTGACGGCCGACGAGGTCGCCCAGCTCTACACCCGCGCCGCGGACCCCTCGGTCCCGCGCCCGCGCCGCGAGCTGGTGGCGCACCGCAGGGTCACGCTCGCCCCCGGCGAGAAGGCGGAGCTGTCCTTCGAAGTCCCGCTGTCGGCACTCGAGTTCTGGGACGTGGCACACGGCCGCTGGCGCCTGGAGCCGGGGCCGTACGACCTGATGGCGGCCGCCTCCAGCGAGGACGTGCGGCTGCGTACGACGGTTCTCCTGGACGGGGAGCCGGGCGGACCGCGCCCGGTCGTCGAACGGGGCCTGGACGGGGCCGACTTCGACGAGCAGAGCGGTGTCGCGATCGTCGACCGGACGAAGGCGGCCGGCGACGCGGTGACGCCGGCGAACGGCAGGGCGGCCGAACTGGTCTACCGCGCCTGCGACTTCGGGGCGGGTGTCACGGAGGTGACGGTGACCGTGGCGGGCGAGGGCGCGGTGGAGATCTCGCTCGACGGCGGCCCGGCGCTCGCGACGCTGTCACCGAAGACGCCCACGTCAGGGCCGTACGACCATGTCACGCTCCGCACCGCGCTCACGGCCTCCGGTGTGCACGACGTCCACCTCAGGCTGCGCGGCCCGTTGCGGCTCGCGCGTGTCGGCTTCTCCGGCTGAGGGTCCGGAGGAGAGCGGCACAAAGAAGAGGCCCGGCACCGGAAGGCATCGGTGCCGGGCCTCTTCGGGACGGTGAGCCTCCGTCGCTGCGAGAACCTTAGCTGAAAATGGTTCCCATTAGCTAGAGGTGTCGCGCACGGATGTGCCGACGGCCGGAGCCCCCGCACAGCGGGCTCCGGCCGTCGGTCTTTCCCCGCAGGTCAGAGAGCGAGCCCGGTGAGGACGAGCACCCGCTCGTAGGTGTAGTCGTCCATCGCGAACTTCACGCCCTCGCGGCCCACACCGGACTGCTTGGCACCGCCGTACGGCATCTGGTCGGCTCGGTAGGAGGGCACGTCGCCGATGACGACGCCGCCGACCTCGAGCGCCCGGTGGGCACGGAAGGCGACCTGGAGGTCGTGGGTGAACACGCCCGCCTGGAGGCCGTACTTGGAGTCGTTGGCGGCCGCGAAGGCCTCGTCCTGACCGTCCACCTTCTGCACGGTCAGGACGGGTCCGAAGACCTCCTCGCAGGAGATCGTGGTGTCGTCCGGTACGTCGGTGAGGACGGTCGGCGCGTAGGAGGCGCCGTCGCGCTTGCCGCCGGTGAGGAGTTGGGCGCCGGCGGCGACGGCCTCGTCCACCCACGTCTCGACACGCTTGGCGGCGTCCTCGCTGACCAGCGGGCCGACGTCGGTCTTGTCGTCGGACGGGTCGCCGGTGACCTGGGCCTCGACGGCGGCGACGATCCGGGGAAGCAGTCGGTCGTACACCGACGCGTCGGCGATGACCCGCTGCACGGAGATGCAGGACTGGCCGCCCTGGTAGTTGGAGAAGGTGGCGATACGGGTCGCGGCCCAGTCGAGGTCGGCGTCGGAGGCGTAGTCGCCGAGCACGACCGCCGCGCCGTTGCCGCCCAGCTCCAGGGTGCAGTGCTTGCGCGGCACCGAGTCCATGATCGCGTAGCCGACCTTCTCGGAACCGGTGAAGGAGATGACGGGCAGCCGCTCGTCCTGCACCAGGGCGGGCATCCGGTCGTTCGGGACGGGAAGGATGCTCCAGGAACCGGCCGGCAGCTCGGTCTCGGCGAGGAGTTCACCGATGACGAGCCCGGAGAGCGGGGTGGCCGGGGCGGGCTTCAGGATGATCGGCACGCCGGCCGCGATCGCCGGGGCGATCTTGTGGGCGCACAGGTTGAGCGGGAAGTTGAAGGGCGCGATGCCGAGGACGACGCCCTTCGGGAAGCGGCGGGTGAGCGCGAGCCGGCCCTGACCGCCCAGGTCGGTGTCGAGACGCTGGGCCTCGCCGCCGTTGAAGCGGCGGGCCTCTTCGGCGGCGAACCGGAACACGGAGACGGCACGGCCGACCTCGCCCCGGGCCCACTTGACCGGCTTGCCGTTCTCGGCGGAGATCAGCTGGGCGATCTCCTCGGTGCGCTCGACGAGGCGCCGGCTGACGTGGTCGAGGGCGGCGGCGCGGGTGTGGGCGGGCGTGGCGGCGAACTCGTCCCGTACGGCGTACGCGGCGGCGACGGCCTCCTCGGTCTGGGCGTCGCTCGGCACGCTGACCTTGCCGACGATCCGCCCGTCCCACGGCGAGCTGACATCGAAGCTGACCTCGCCGGCGACCTGGCGCCCGGCGAGCCAGAAGGCGTGGGTGGCAGTCATGTCCCGGCCCTTCCGCGTTGGGGGTGTGCGTTGGCTTTCGGCTCCACGGTAGGGGCGGGGGCCCGAAGCGGCGTTTGTCCGGGGCGGAGTGGTGGGGGGTGGGGGTGCGCCGGTTTGGCGGAGTGGGGGTGGGCACCGAGCTGCTTTCACCCCCGCCGCCCTTACGCCGGAGGGGCTGAATTCACTGACGCCGGTCCGTACAACTCAGACCGTCCGGCGTTTGAGGACGAGGCCCCTTCAGAGCCGAAGCGGGGGTCTGGGGGCGGCAGCCCCCGGGGACGGGAACGGGTAGGGGCGGCGGGGGCGAGTAGAACCCCGCGGTCACTGCTCCGTCGACGTCGCCTTCAGTGCCAGCCAGAGCTCCATCCGTACGTCCGGATCGTCCAGCGACCGCCCGAGGATCTCCTCCACGCGCCGCATCCGGTACCGCAACGTGTGCCGGTGCACACCGAGGTCCGCGGCCGCCGCGTCCCACTGCCCGTGCCGCGACAGCCACGCCCGCAGCGAGGCCACCAGATCCCCCCGCCCGGTCGCGTCATGCTCGTACAGCGGCCGCAGCAACCCTCCCGCGAAAGCCCTCACCGCGTCGTCGGCCAGCAACGGCACCACCGACCCCGCCGCCAGCTGCTCATGCTCCACACACACCCGCCCCCGCCGCCGCGCGACGGACAACGCCTGCTCGGCCTGCTTGTAGGCGGCCGCCGCCGCGACCGGCCCGACCGGCGCCGACACCCCCACGACCAGCTCGTCCCCGTCCCCCGCGCCGCCCTGCTCCCCCACCGCCCGCCCGGCCTCCAGCCCGGCGGTGTACTCCCCGCACGCCCCGACCGCCGCACCCCCGTCCACGGCCAGCACCACCAGCCGCTCCCCCTCCGGAACGACCAGCACGGCCTCCCCGGCCCGCGCGGCCGCGGACTCCACGACCTCGGCGAGGGCACCCAGAAGGTCGCCCTCCGCCGGGGCACGCCCCTCCTCGGCGACGACCATCCGGAACGGCGCGTCCAGCAGCGACCCGTACAGATCCCCGGCGACCGCCCGCGCATGGTCCGGCTCCCCCGCCAGCAGCATCCGCAGCACCGCCGCGCCGAGCCGCTGCTCGGCGGCGCGCAGGGACCGGGACCGCTCGGTGGTCAGGGTCAGCAGGGCGATCGCCGAGTGGACGGCGTACCGCTCCGCCGTCCCCGGCGCCGCCGCCGTCCCCACCGCGAGCGCGGCTCGCGGCCGCCGCCCGGTGCCCAGGGAGTGCAGCTCGACGCGGTCCTCGTTGTCGGGGCCGCCGACCACGGAGGAGGCCGGCGCGGGCCGCTCCCGCAGTCGCTCCACGTCCGCCGTGAGCCGTGCGGCCCGCCGCCCCGCCCACTCCGGCGCGGTGGCGACGACGGCACCGGACGCGTCGTACAGCGCGGCCCACCCGTCCACCTGCGAGGCGAGCGCGGACAACAGCCCCTCGGGACCGTCCGTCAACGCCTGCTTGGTCAGCTCCCGCTGCGCGGCGAACCCGGCCGTCACCGCCCGGTACTGATCGGCGGCGATGGCCGCGGAGACGGCCTTGCTGATGGCGAGGAAGGGCGTGCGCCGAGGCACTTCGAGCAGCGGGAGCCCCTCACCCGCGGCCGCGTCGACGAGCGCCTCGGGAATGTCCTCGTAGTTGACCCCGACCGCGAACCCGAGCCCCACGACCCCGGCCCCGACCAGCCGCTTCACATACCGCCGCATCGCCTGCGGATCCTCCGCGTCCAGCTTCAGCGCGGTGATCAGCAGCAGCTCCCCGCCCTCCATGTACGGCACGGGATCGGCGAGCTCGCTGACATGCGCCCAGCGCACGGGGACGTCGAGCCGGTCCTCGCCCGCCCGCACGGTCAGCTTGAGCGTGGAGTGATGGACGAGAGAGGCGAGCGTGGGTGGCATGAGGCCTTCAGGTCTACGGGGATCGGGCGTGCCCTGTGATCACTTGGCCGTCGTGTATGAACGGCCTGTGCCGATTCTGCCTCACCGTACGGTCACCCGGTCACCGCGAGCCCTTGCGCCGGAGCCCCCGCCCTAACCCCGTAGATCGACCAGCAACGGCGGCGCGTGCTCCCCCTTCGCACCGGTCAGCGACAGCACCGCGTGCCCCGGCGGCACGGCGTGCGCCAGCTCGGAGGCGGACCACCGCTCCCGCTCGACCTGGCGGACGGTGACGGCCTCGGTCGTCACCGCCTTGCCGGTCACCAGCTTGCGCAGGGCGTGCATGGCCCGGGTCATCGGCTGATCGGCGAAGACCGTGTGCTGGGCGACGTCCTTGGTCTCCACCCACTCGGTGCCCCAGGCGTCGGCGAAGCGGCTGCCGTCCCAGGTCGTCACCCCGGACAGCGCCATCCGGCAGCCGACCGCCCCGAACAGCGGCCCGTGCAGCGCCTCCGGAACGTCGGAGACCGTGCGCAGCGCGAGCACGACACCCGCGTTCTGCGAGCGCAGCCGCTGGATCCGCCGTACGGACTCGGGGGTGACGGTGCCGGTGGCGTCGTCGAGGACCAGACCGGCGAAGTGATCGCGGGCCCCTTCCCGTACAACGGTGGTGAACTGGGCCAGCACCAGCCGGGCGATCAGCCGGGACGCCTCCGCGTGGCCGTGCTCGGGCAGGTCGACACGGACCCGCAGGGGGTGGTGGACGAGGGCCCGCAGGGAGAACGGACGGGGCCCGTCCCCACCGGAGCCCTCCGGCCCGCCCGAACCGAAGAAGCCGGCGAACACGGGCCGGTCCAGCAAGGCCAGCCGGTCGGCGAGGACGGGACCGGGGTCACCGGCGTTGCCGCTCTGCCGCGCCCGGGCGTCCAGCTCGCGACGCATCACCGCGAACCGCTCGTCCGCCAGCCGCTCGCGCAGCCCGGCGAGGACAGCGGGGTCCCCTTCGAGCAGTTCACGCAGAACGGGCAGGGGCGGGAAGTGCCCGTACGCGGTCCGGTAGGGACCGAGGAGCTGGGCGAGGGCCCGTGCCGCACGCTCGGGGCTCACCGTGTCGAGGTCCCCGGCCAGCGCCTCGGCGAGGAGCGCGGCCGCCTCGTCGGGATCGTCGGTCTCCGCGTACGGGTCCAGGTCGTGCACGGAGCCGGGGTCGCCGACGCGCACCACGACGTCGTACGACGAGTCCGCCCCGATCGGCGTACCCGCACCGCACACCGCGACGACGGCACAGCCGCCGGTGAGAGCCTGCAGGGTGAGGGACTCGACCACCGGAGCGATCACATGCCGGGTCTTGCCCGCGCCCGAGGGCCCGACGACCAGCAGCGAGGTGGCGAGGGTCTCCGGCCCGAGAGCCGCGCCCACGCCGCCGTAGGCCCGCGGGGTGCGCTCGGCGGTGGCCCACTGTCCGATGCGGACCTGTCCGGTGAGCAGGTCGTGCCGGGCGGTGCGGCCGGACACGTCGCGGGCACCGGAGGGGTGGGTGAGCGCGGCGGCGCCCTGGCGCAGCACGGTGTCCGTGAAGGCGGTGAGCCCGCCCTGGCTCCGGGCCCGCTTCCAGCCGCGCTCGACACGGGCGCAGTCCACGTCGTTCATCCGCCCGGCCAGCACCTCGGCGGTGAGCAGATCGGCGGCCTGGTGCTGCCCGGCCTCCCGCAGCTCGGGCCAGCGGGCGCGGGGCTGCGCGGCGACGGGTGCGGGGTCCTGCCCCTGTCGGGCCCGGCGCCGGGCGGCGAGCCAGGTACGGGCCAGGGACCACCAGCCGCCGATCCGGGCGAAGGGCCACAGGACGAGGGCGGTGACGAGCGCGTACAGCGCGTCCGTGGCCCAGGGCGAGGTGTAGACGCCGTATCCGCCGCTGATGAGGGCGATGAGGGAGAACAGCGGGTTCACGACGGGCAGGGCGTCCCAGCCGACGCCGGGGAAGGCGTCCGGGAAGACGAAGCTGAGGGTGATCAGGGCGCCCAGGGCGGCCAGCAGGGCGCGGGCGGGCTGGGGCTTGCGGGTCACGAGGTGCCGCACGACGGCCGGCCAGCTGCCCAGCCGGCCCACCGTGTAGACGAGCACGGCGAAGAAGAGACCGCTGTAGACCTCGAGTGCCTCCACGCCCGGGTACTCCAGCGACTGCCCCTCCAGCCGCTTCGGTGACGCCATCGTGCCGCCCCACCACCAGTCGTCCGGGGTGAAGAGCCGCAGCAGCGTGAACTGGTACGGGAGCCCGCCGCGCCGCCAGAAGGACCACACCACCAGCGCCACGACGAACGGGATGAGCATGCCGGCGACGGTCAGCGGATTGAGCCGCTCCGCCTTCGAGGCGGCCTTCGGCATCCGGTATCCGAAGCGCCAGATGCCGGGCTCGGTCTCGGGCCGGGCCTCGTCGAGCCAGTCGACCACGGACGCGCCCGGAGTGTGCGCCGGCCTCGGCGGCGCGTGCGGCACGTCCGGCGGCCCCGCCGGACGCGGCACAGGATTCGCATGCGTACCCCGCGCGTCCTGCGTCCCGTCCCTGTCCATCGCCCTCGTTCCCTGACCAGCCGTTCCGTCCATCACCAGTCGTCAATCTAACGCCCCCGCAAGGGGAGTTCACCGCTTACGCGGCCGACGTCCATGGAGCGGACGGTCGCCGACCGGATCGTCTCGGTCCCCCGGCGCCACCGGGTCGATCCACGCCGCTATGTCCACCACGGACAACCCGACCCCCCCGACAACGCCCACATGGAGCATGCCCACCCCCCGTCCTCCGTCCTAGCCTGCGAGAAAAGAAGAGAAGCGTCCGCAAAGACCCCGTTCGCAACACCCCCAGGAGCCCCTCATGAGCGCACTTCCGCAGGAGCGCCGGATCGTCACCGCCATCCCCGGCCCGAAGTCGCAGGAGCTGCAGGCCCGCCGCGTCGCCGCGGTCGCGCAGGGCGTGGGCTCGGTGCTGCCCGTGTTCACCGCGCGGGCGGGCGGCGGCATCATCGAGGACGTCGACGGCAACCGCCTGATCGACTTCGGTTCCGGCATCGCCGTGACGAGCGTCGGCGCCTCGGCCGAGGCCGTCGTACGCCGGGCCTCCGCCCAGCTCGCCGACTTCACCCACACCTGTTTCATGGTCACGCCGTACGAGGGCTACGTCGAGGTCGCCGAGGCCCTCGCCGAGCTCACGCCGGGTGACCACGCCAAGAAGTCCGCGCTGTTCAACAGCGGTGCCGAGGCCGTCGAGAACGCCGTCAAGATCGCCCGTGCGTACACCAAGCGCCAGGCCGTCGTCGTCTTCGACCACGGCTACCACGGCCGTACGAACCTCACGATGGCGCTGACCGCGAAGAACATGCCGTACAAGCACGGCTTCGGCCCCTTCGCGCCCGAGGTCTACCGCGTCCCGGTCGCCTACGGCTACCGCTGGCCGACCGGTCCGGAGAACGCCGGTCCCGAGGCGGCCGCGCAGGCCATCGACCAGATCACCAAGCAGGTCGGCCCGGACAACGTCGCCGCGATCATCATCGAGCCCGTGCTCGGCGAGGGCGGCTTCATCGAGCCCGCCAAGGGCTTCCTGCCGGCGCTCAGCAAGTTCGCGAAGGACAACG
Source organism: Streptomyces sp. NPDC002817 (assembly GCF_053592055.1). NCBI lineage: Bacteria > Bacillati > Actinomycetota > Actinomycetes > Kitasatosporales > Streptomycetaceae > Streptomyces > Streptomyces sp. NPDC002817. Next base: position 132,768 of record NZ_JBSFUY010000017.1, on the reverse strand, counting down.
GCATCGTCTTCGTCGCCGACGAGATCCAGTCCGGTTTCTGCCGTACCGGCCAGTGGTTCGCCTGCGAGGACGAGGGCATCGTCCCGGACCTGATCACCACCGCCAAGGGCATCGCGGGCGGTCTGCCGCTCGCCGCCGTCACCGGCCGTGCCGAGATCATGGACGCCGCGCACTCCGGTGGCCTGGGCGGTACCTACGGCGGCAACCCGGTGGCGTGTGCCGGTGCGCTCGGCTCGATCGAGACGATGAAGGAGCTCGACCTCAACTCCAGGGCGAAGAACATCGAGGCCACGATGAAGGCCCGTCTCACCGCGATGGCCGAGAAGTTCGACATCATCGGCGACGTCCGCGGCCGTGGCGCGATGATCGCCATCGAGCTCGTCAAGGACCGCGCCACCAAGGAGCCCAACCCGGAGGCGACCGCCGCCCTCGCCAAGGCCTGCCACCAGGAGGGCCTGCTGGTCCTTACCTGTGGCACCTACGGCAATGTGCTGCGTTTCCTGCCGCCGCTGGTCATCGGCGAGGACCTCCTCACCGAGGGCCTCGACATCATCGAGCAGGCCTTCGCGCGCGTCTGACGCCCCAGGAGGAACACGGGGCGTACCCCGCCCCAGGTCACACCCGTCGCACCCGCCCCAGCCCCGAATCCACAGCGGATTCCGGGTCTGGGGCGGCCGCCGTCAGAGCGTGTGAAGAAGGTGTGCGGGGTATCTGTCAGGACGCGATTCCGGCTGTCGTAGCCCCATCGGCTGCCGTAGGTTCTACCCAGATGAGAGATACACCCCGCCCACAGGGGACTGTGGGCGACATCAGGCCGGGGCCTCCCCAGCTTCGACCTGGTCGTGCCCTCGCGCACACAACCGGAGCCTCCGGCTCCGGATCTCCTCACCGATCGGACGGTCGCCCGCCCCAAACCCCCCGGGGCGCGCGACGATCCGGTCCGGACGGCCACCCCGGAACCACCCCCCCTGTTCCGGGGTGGCCGACCTCCTTCTTTCCCTTCCTTCTTCTCGGCCTTCCGGCCGTCCTCTTCGCGCTGATCACCTGGCAGATCGTCGAGGACGGCCCTTTGGTGCGCCTGGACGAACGCGTCAGCCGCGCCCTGGTCCACCCCGACCGCGCCTCGGAACTCCTCGCCGACCTCGGCAATGTCCAGGTCGCGGTCCCGGTCCTGGCCGTGGCGCTCGGATACGCGGCCTGGCGGGCCCGCCGCATCGGTACAGATCGCTGGTGGCAGCCGTCCGCCGCTGCCGCACTGCTGATGGCTCTGGTCCCCGCCCTGATCGTCCCGATCAAGGAACTGACCGACCGCCCCGGCACCCCGGTCGTACCACCGGCCACCGGCTACTACCCGTCCGGCCACACGGCCACGGCAGCCGTCGCCTACGGCGCCGCGACCCTGCTTCTCCTCCCCTGGCTGCGCGCCGGATGGCTTCGCCGCACCATCGTGTTCTCGTACGGCGTCCTCGTCCTCGGCGTCTCCTACGGGCTGGTCCGCCGCGGCTACCACTGGCCACTGGACGTCGTGGCCAGTTGGTGCCTCTCCACGGTCCTGCTCACCGGTTACGTCCTGGCCGTCAGCCGAAGTAGCCGTCGAACGTCCGCTGGAACTCCCAGTTCCCGTACCGGTCCCAGTTGACCGACCAGGTCATCAGGCCGCGCAGGGTGGGCCAGGTGCCGTGGGTGGGGTACGCGCCGCAGTTCGTCTTCTTCGTCAGGCAGTCGAGGGTCCTGGTGACCTCGGCGGGCGCCACGTGTCCGTTGCCCGCGTTCGTGGACGCCGGCATGCCGATCGCCACCTGGTCGGGGCGCAGGGGTGGGAAGACGTTGTTCGCGTCGCCCGCGACCGGGAAGCCGGTGAGCAGCATGTCGGTCATGGCTATGTGGAAGTCGGCGCCGCCCATGGAGTGGTACTGGTCGTCGAGGCCCATGATCGGGCCCGAGTTGTAGTCCTGGACGTGCAGCAGGGTCAGGTCGTCGCGCAGCGCGTGGATCACCGGGAGATACGCGCCCGCTCTCGGGTCCTGGCCGCCCCACTTGCCGGTGCCGTAGTACTGGTAGCCGAGTTGGACGAAGAAGGTCTCGGGGGCCATCGTCAGCACGAACCGGGAGCCGTACTTCGCCTTCAGCGTCTTCAGGGCCGAGATCAGGTTGACGATCACCGGCGTCCTCGGGTTCTTGAAGTCGGTGTCGTCGGCGTTCAGGGAGAGCGAGTGGCCCTCGAAGTCGATGTCCAGGCCGTCCAGTCCGTACTCGTCGATGATCTTCGACACCGAGGTGACGAAGGCGTCCCGGGCCGCCGTGGTCGTCAACTGGACCTGGCCGTTCTGGCCGCCGATGGAGATCAGCACCTTCTTGCCGGCCGTCTGCTTGGCTCTGATCGCCGCCTTGAACTCGGCGTCGCTCTCGACGTTCGGGCACTCGGCGGCCGGGCAGCGGTCGAAGCGGATGTCCCCGGAGGTGACCGAGGTCGGCTCGCCGAAGGCCAGGTCGATGACGTCCCAGCTGTCGGGGACGTCGGCCAGGCGCGTGTAGCCGGAGCCGTTGGCGAAACTGGCGTGGAGGTAGCCGACCAGGGCGTGGGCGGGGAGGTCGGCCGAGCCGCCGGAGCCGGCGGTGGTGGTCGCGGTGACGGCGGCGGATCTGGCGGACTCGCCGGCGTCGTTGAGCGCGCTGACCTGGAAGCTGTACGCGGTCGAGGGGGAGAGTCCGGCGACCGTGGCCGAGGTTCCGCTCGCCGTCTGGACCCTCGCTCCGTCGCGGTGGACGGCGTAGCCCGTGGCGCCCGCGGTCGCCGGCCAGGACAGGGCCACGCTGGAGGAGGTGACGGTGCCGACGGTCAGACCGGTGGGCGCGGCCGGGGGCAGGCCCGCGTCGACGCCGGGTCCGGTGAGCGAGATGTCGTCGGCGTGGTACGCGCCGGTGCCGTACCAACCGTGGGTGTAGATCGTGACCTTGGTGGTGGCCGGTCCGGTGCGGAAGGTCGTGGTGAGCTGCTGCCAGTTCGGGGCGGACTGGGTCCAGGTGGAGACGTCGGTGGTGCCAGTGCCGCTCGCGCCGAGGTGGACGTAGGAGCCCCGGACGTATCCGGAGAGGGTGTACGGGGAGTCGGGCTTCACGGTCACCGTCTGGGCGCACCGGGCGTTGTCGCTGCCGGCCGGGGTCGCCTGGAGCGCGGAGACACCACTGCGCACCGGGCTGCTCACCGTCGTACCGGCCGAACAGGTCCAGGAGTCGAGGCCTGCCTCGAATCCGCCGTTGCGGGCGAGGTCCGCGTCGGCCGCACGGGCGGCCGACGAGAGCGCGGTGATGCCGCCCGCTGCCAGCAGTGTGGCCGTGAGAGCGGCGACGAGAGGTCTGGAGCGATCCACGAATACCTCCGGAACTGGGGGAATTGGAGGGGTGGAGCGCGCCCAATTTGGTCCAGACCAATTCAGTTGTCAAGACCTCCCGCGGTCGGTTACCCGTCCCCCTCCGTGGCCAGACCCGCCGCCGCCTCGTGCATCGCCAGTTCGAGGAGTGCCGGGTCGGTGAGCGTGCCGGAACCGTCCGGGGGGACCAGCCAGCGGACGCCGCCGGTGGAGCGTCCCGGGTACGGCACCACGATCCAGGTGCCGGCGCCGGCCGTGCGGATGCCCGTGCCGACCCAGCGTGCGGCGGTACCGGGCGGCACGAGGAAGCCCATCCGGGCGTCGCCGAAGTCGACCAGCACCGGGCCGGGCTGGTCGATGATGCGGGTGAGGACGTCGAGCGTGGGGTATCCGAGCTCACCCGGCAGGATGAGTACGTCCCAGGCCTTGCCGGCGGGCAGCAGCGCGACCCCGAGGGGATTGCGCTCCCACTCCCAGCGGCAGGCGTCGGGATCCGGTGCCACCGATGCCAGCCACTCGACCGCCGTCTTCGCCCCAGTCATGAGAAGACCTCCCTGTTCCTTCGTGGACGCGGATCGCGTCCACGAGGGAGAGGGGGGTCCCGGGCAGGCATTACGCGGGTTTCACAACCCCGTTGGAGTGAACCGGATCACATGGGAGCGGGGAGGGCGGGCCGGTCGACGCTCAGGCCGCCGGCGTCCTTGATACGCGCGGTGAGTTCCGTCATCTGGTTGTAGACGGACCGGCGCTGGGCCATCAGGTTGCGGATCTTGCGATCCGCGTGTTCGACCGTCCCCGGGTCACGCCCGCCGAAGACGGTGGCGATCCTCGGTGTCGACACGTCGGTGAGCTCACGACACAGGTACATGGCGATCTGGCGGGCCGTCACGATGGCGCGACCGCGGTTCCGTCCGCGCAGGTCGTCGGAGGTGACACCGAAGTAGTGGGCGGTCTCGTCGATGATCAGGTGCACGACGTCCTCCTCCCGCGTCGGCACGCGGTCCGGGACCAGGTCCTTGAGGACCTTCTCCGCCAACGGCACGTCCATCGGCTGCCGGTTCAGGGAAGCGAAGGCGCTCACGCGGATCAACGCGCCCTCGAGCTCGCGGACGTTGCGCTGGATCTGCGAGGCGATGTACTCCAGGACCTCGGGCGCGGCGACGAGTCCGTCCCGGTCCGCCTTGTGTCGCAGCAGCGCGATCCGGGCCTCCTGGTCGGGGGGTTGGACATGGGTGATCAGCCCGGATTCCAGCCGGTTTCGCAGCCGGTCCCCGAGCTCGGTGAGCTGCTTGGGCGGACGGTCCGAGGACAGCACGATCTGCTTGTTCGCGGCGTGCAGCGCGTCGAAGGTATGGAGGAACTCCTCGCGCAACGGCTGTCGGTCCGCCAGGAACTGGATGTCGTCGAGCAGGAGGACGTCCACGCCCCGGTAACGGCGGCGGAATCGGTCGAGGCCGCGGTCGTTACCGGCCCGGGCGAACTCGTCGCCGAACTCCTCCGCGGTCACGTAACACACGCGCTTGTCCGGGTGCAGACGGTGCGTGCGCTGCCCGATCGCGTGCAGCAGATGCGTCTTGCCGATGGCCGAAGTGCCGTAGACGAACAGCGGGTTGTACAGCTTGGCGGGGGCCTCTGCCACGGCGGTGGCGGCCGAGTGCGCGAAGCGGTTGGCCTCGCCCGCGACAAAGGCCTCGAGACGGTACCGGGGGTCGAGCCCACTGCCGGTGGCGGGGCCGTCGTCCTGCGCCGGTGTGCCGGAACCGGGGGCGGCTGAGCCGTCGTCGGCCTCACCGCTCTCCTCCTCCCACAGCTCCTCGGCCACGACCAGCTGCCGCTCCAGTTCCTCGCAGCGGCGCTCGGCCCGCGCCCGGCGGGCGTGCGCGTCCTGGAGTTGCTCGCCGAGCGCCTCCACCTCCCGCAGCAGGTTCTGCCGCTCCCTGAGCAGCGCGGTCACCTGGTCCTCGTACAGGTGAAGGGACTTGTCCTTCTCGGCGATCCGGTCGTCCTGGCGGCCGTGCAGCTGACGGAGCTGCAACTCCAGGTCGGCGGCGCGGTGTTGCGCGTTCGCCAACGCCCTCTCCAGGGCTCGCACCAGATCGGTGGACTCCACGGACTGGCGGTCGGCGTCGGCGAGTTGGTCCTCGAGGAGCTGGACCCTGCCGTAGGCGGAACCGCTCTCGGCGAGGGCCTCGCGATGCAGTCGGCGCAGCAGCTCCATGGCTTCGGGGGTGGGCGGCTGTCCCTGCTGCTCGGTCACGTCGCCGATCAGGTCGTTGACGAACTCCCAGGGCGGTACGCGGCTGCCGTTGAGGAACCGGGACACCGAACCGGCGTCCCGGTGCCGCCGGGTGGCGTATCTGCGGACGCTGAGGCCCAGTCCGCCGAACAGGCCGCGTAACGCCTCCGCGAGCGCTCGCCCCCCGTCCGGCAGATCGCCTCCCAAGGGCACGAGACTGCCCATGCCGATCCCCCTGATCTCCCTCGTACCGAGCGTTGCGACAACTGGCAACTGTGACGCGTGGCGCAACACTTCGCGTCCGGCGCAGCCTGTTGCCCCTCCCCCACGGGAGCAGCTTCGCACGAGATCAGATCAGAGAGGGCGGCAATGCACACCCCACGACGACGAACCGACCTGGTGGTCTTCCTCGCGGTCCTGGTGACCGGAGTGGTCCTTGTCCTGTCCGGGATCGAGCCGGAGGCGGTGTCCACCGTGGCGATCGGGCTGTCCACGCTGTACGCCGCGTGGCAGCGTCAGGACGCGTCGCCGGGACGGCGGGAGCCGGAGCCGCCGGCCCCGCCGGAGAGCGAGCGGGGCCGGACCTCCGAGTGATCAGCTGTCGAAGCCGAGTCCCAGCCTGTCCATCGTCCTCAGCCACAGATTGCGCCGCCCGCCGTGCGAGTCCGCCCGTGCCAGCGACCACTTGGTCAGCGCGATACCGGTCCACGCGAACGGCTCGGGCGGGAACGGCAGCGGCTTCTTGCGGACCATCTCCAGCGAGGTCCGCTCCGTGGTCTCGCCGTCCAGCAGGTCCAGCATCACGTCCGCGCCGAAGCGGGTCGCGCCGACTCCGAGTCCCGTGTAGCCGGCCGCGTAGGCCACGTTCCCGTGGTGCGCGGTGCCGAAGAACGCCGAGAAGCGCGAGCAGGTGTCGATCGCGCCGCCCCACGCGTGGGTGAAGCGGACGTCCTCCAGCTGCGGGAAGCAGGTGAAGAAGTGCTCGGCGAGCTTGGCGTACGTCTCCGGGCGGTCGTCGTACTCGGCGCGCACCCGGCCGCCGTAGTGGTGGACCGCGTCGTAGCCGCCCCACAGGATGCGGTTGTCGGCGCTCAGCCGGAAGTAGTGGAACTGGTTGGCGCTGTCCCCGAGGCCCTGGCGGTTCTTCCAGCCGATCGCCGCGAGCTGCTCGCCGCTCAGCGGCTCGGTCATCAGCGCGTAGTCGTAGACCGGGACGGTGTACGAGCGGACCCGCTTGACCAGGTTCGGGAAGATGTTGGTGCCGAGCGCGACCTTGCGGGCCCGGACCGAGCCGTAGGGGGTGCGTACGGCCATCCCGGCGCCGTACGGCTTGAGCGTCAGGGCGGGGGTGTGCTCGTGGACGCGGACGCCGAGTTGCACACAGGCCCGCTTCAGCCCCCAGGCGAGCTTCGCCGGGTTGAGCATGGCGACGCCCCGGCGGTCGTACAGGCCCGCCTGGAATGTCGGTGAGTCGACTTGCTCCCGCACGGCCTCGGCGTCCAGGAACTCCACGCCCTCGGCGAGGCCCGCGCGCTCCATGTCCTCGTACCAGTCGCGCAGTTCCCGCGCCTGGTACGTCTCGGTCGCGACATCGATCTCGCCGGTGCGCTCGAAGTCGCAGTCCAGGGAGTAGCGGGCGACCGCCTTCTCGATCTCGTCGAGATTGCGGGCGCCCAGCTCCTCCAGCCGGTGGATCTCGTTCGGCCAGCGGCTCAGCCCGTTGCCCAGGCCGTGCGTGAGGGAGGCCGCGCAGAAGCCGCCGTTGCGGCCCGAGGCGGCCCAGCCCACCTCACGGCCCTCCAGCAGGACCACGTCCCGCTGCGGGTCGCGCTCCTTGGCGAGGAGCGCGGTCCACAGTCCGCTGTAGCCACCGCCGACGACCAGCAGGTCGCAGGTCTCGGCGCCGGTGAGGGCGGGTTCGGGGTGGGGCTTGCCGGCGTCGTCCAGCCAGTACGGGACCGGCTGGGCGTCGGAAAGGGATTTCGTCCAGTTACTGCCACGGCTCATGGCGCTTGGGGCCATGATTTCAACTCCCTACAGAGGGTTCTCTGAAAGGCTTATGCCTTTTGCTTGTTACGGCGATTACTGATGACCATAGAGGTCAGGACGAGCAGTACGGCGACCAGGAACATGGCCGTACCGATCACGTTGATCTGAACGGGTGTGCCGCGCTGTGCCGAGCCCCAGACGAACATGGGGAAGGTGACGGTCGAGCCCGCGTTGAAATTGGTGATGATGAAATCGTCGAAGGAGAGCGCGAAAGCCAGTAGCGCGCCCGCCGCGATTCCCGGCGCCGCGATCGGCAGGGTGACCCGGACGAAGGTCTGGAACGGGCCGGCGTAGAGGTCCCGCGCGGCCTCCTCCAGCCTCGGGTCCATCGACATCACCCGCGCCTTGACGGCGGTGACGACGAAGCTGAGGCAGAACATGATGTGGGCGATCAGGATCGTCCAGAAGCCCAGCTGGGCGCCCATGTTGAGGAACAGGGTGAGCAGCGAGGCGGCCATGACGACCTCGGGCATCGCCATCGGCAGGAAGATCAGCGAGTTCACGGCCCCGCGGGCGCGGAAGCGGTAGCGGACCAGCGCGAAGGCGATCATCGTGCCGAGGACGGTGGCGCCGATCGTCGCCCAGAACGCGATCTGGAGGCTGATCGACAGCGAGCCGCACATGTCGGCGACACCGCACGGGTCCTTCCAGGCGTCCAGGGAGAACTGCTGCCATTCGTAGTTGAAGCGCCCCTTCGGGTTGTTGAAGGAGAACACCGTCACGACGACGTTCGGCAGCAGGAGATATCCGAGCGTCAGCAGTCCCGCGATGACGACGAATTTGCGCTTGAGCCAGTTGACGAAGGCCATTTAAACCAGATCCTCCGTTCCGGACCTGCGGATGTAGACCGTGACCATGACGAGGATGGCGGCCATCAGGATGAAGGAGAGTGCCGCGGCCGTCGGGTAGTCCAGAATCCGCAGGAACTGGGACTGGATGACGTTTCCGACCATGCGGGTGTCCGTCGAGCCCAGCAGGTCCGCGTTGACGTAGTCACCGGCGGCCGGGATGAAGGTCAGCAGCGTGCCGGAGACGACACCCGGCATCGACAGCGGGAAGGTGACCTTCCGGAAGGTCGTGACCGGCTTGGCGTACAGGTCGCCCGCGGCCTCGTGGAGGCGGGTGTCGATGCGCTCCAGCGAGGTGTAGAGCGGCAGGATCATGAACGGCAGGAAGTTGTACGTCAGACCGCACACCACCGCCAGCGGCGTGGCCAGCACGCGGTCGCCGGAGGTCCAGCCGAGCCAGCTGGTGACGTCGAGGACGTGCAGGGTGTTGAGGGCACTGACGACCGGGCCGCTGTCCGCGAGGATCGTCTTCCAGGCGAGGGTGCGGATCAGGAAGCTGGTGAAGAACGGCGCGATCACCAGGATCATGATCAGGTTCCGCCAGCGGCCCGCGCGGAACGCGATCAGATACGCCAGCGGATAGCCGAGGACCAGACACAGGATCGTCGCCGAACCCGCGTACAGGATCGAGCGCAGATACTGCGGCCAGTACTCGGACAGCGCGTCCCAGTAGGTGGCGAAGTGCCAGGTGACCTTGTAGCCCTCCTCCAGGGAGCCCGTCTGCACGGACGTGGAGGCCTGGTAGATCATCGGCAGCGCGAAGAAGACCAGCAGCCACAGGATGCCGGGCAGCAGCAGCCAGTACGGCACGAGACGGCCGCGCTTGCGCGGGGCCTTCTGCTCGGGCGCGGTCGGGGAGAGAGGCGGCGGCGCCTCGGTGAGGGTCGTCATCAGACCGCCACCGCTTCGTCGAGGCCCGCGTCGATGTCCTGGGCGGCGTCGAGGCCGAAGGTGTGCGCCGGGCTCCAGTGCAGGACGACGTCGGCGCCGGGCACGAGCCGGGAGTCCCGCTCGATGTTCTGGACGTAGACCTCGAACTCGGGGCAGACCGCGCTGTCGATGACGTACTGCGTGGAGACACCGATGAAGCTGCCGTTGGCGATCTTGCCGGTGATGCGGTTGCGGCCCTCGGGGATCTCGCCCGCGTCGTCGGCGTGGGTGAGGGAGATCTTCTCCGGGCGGACGCCGACCAGCACCTTGCCGCCGGTCTGGGTGGGCGCCGAGCATCGCGACTCGGGCAGGACGAGCTTGCCGCCGCCGGCCTTCAGGACGATGTCGTCGCCGCTCTTGGAGTCGACCTCGGCCTCGATCAGGTTCGACGTGCCGAGGAAGTTGGCGACGAAGGTGGTGTTGGGGTTCTCGTACAGGTCGGTCGGCGAGCCGAGCTGCTCGACGCGGCCCGCGTTCATCACGGCGACCGTGTCGGCCATGGTCATGGCCTCCTCCTGGTCGTGCGTGACGTGGATGAAGGTGATGCCGACCTCGGTCTGGATGCGCTTGAGCTCCAGCTGCATCTGGCGGCGCAGCTTGAGGTCGAGGGCGCCGAGGGGCTCGTCGAGGAGGAGCACCTTGGGGGTGTTGATCAGCGCACGGGCCACGGCGACCCGCTGCTGCTGGCCGCCGGAGAGCTGGTGCGGCTTCTTGCGGGCCTGCTCGCCGAGCTGGACGAGCTCCAGCATGTCCTCGACCTGCTTCTTCACCGACTTGATGCCACGCCGGCGCAGGCCGAAGGCGACGTTCTCGAAGATGTCGAGGTGCGGGAAGAGGGCGTAGGACTGGAAGACGGTGTTCACCGGCCGCTTGTAGGGCGGCAGGTTGGTCACGTCCTGCTCGCCGAGCGAGACGGTACCCGTGGTGGGCTCCTCCAGCCCCGCGATCATCCGCAGGGTGGTGGTCTTTCCGCAGCCGGAGGCACCGAGCAGGGCGAAGAAGGAGCCCTGCGGCACGGTCAGGTCCAGCGGCTTCACGGCGGTGAAGCCGTTGTCGTACGTCTTGCTGATGCCCGAAAGGCGGACGTCGCCGGTGTTGTCTGTCTTGTTCGTCACGGTGGTCACGCCCCAGTCAGCTTCGCGAACTTCTCTTCGAACTCGGTCTCTTCCTTCGAGCTCAGCGAGCGGAAGGCGTGGGACTTCGCGGCCATGGCCTTGTCCGGGATGATCAGCGGGTTGTTCGCCGCATCCGGGTCGAGCTTCTCCAGCTCGGCCTTCACCCCGTCGACCGGCGTCACGTAGTTGATGTACGCGGCGAGCTCGGCGGCCGGCTTCGGCTCGTAGTAGTAGTCGATGAGCCGCTCGGCGTTCGTCTTGTGACGGGCCTTGTTGGGGATCAGGAAGTTGTCGGTCGACGTGATGTACCCGCTGTCCGGGATCAGGAAGTCGATGTCCGGGCTGTCCGCCTTCAGCTGGACGACGTCACCGGCCCAGGCGATACAGGCGGCGAAGTCGCCGCTGCTCAGGTCGGAGGTGTAGTCGTTGCCGGTGAAGCGGCGGATCTGGCCGTTGTCGACGGCCTTCTGGATGCGGGCCACGGCCGCGTCGTAGTCGTCGGCGGTGAAGTTCGCCGGGTCCTTGCCCATGTCGAGCAGGGTCATGCCGATGCTGTCGCGCATCTCCGACAGGAAGCCGACCTTGCCCTTGAGCTTGGGGTTGTCGAGCAGGTCGGAGAGGGACTTCACCTCGACGCCGTCGAGGGCCTTCTTGTTGTACGCGATGACGGTCGAGATGCCCTGCCAGACGTACGAGTAGGCACGGCCGGGGTCCCAGTCGGGGTTGCGGAACTGCGCCGACAGGTTGGTGTACGCATGGGGCAGGTTCGACGGGTCCAGTTTCTGGACCCACCCGAGGCGGATCAGCCGGGCCGCGAGCCAGTCGGTGAGGACGATGATGTCGCGGCCGGTGTCCTGGCCGGCGGCGAGCTGCGGCTTGATCTTGCCGAAGAACTCGACGTTGTCGTTGATGTCCTCGGTGTACTTGACCGTGATGCCGGTCCGCTGCTTGAACTGGTCGAGCGTGGGGTGGTGCTTCTCGCTCTCGTCCACGTCGATGTACTCGGTCCAGTTGGAGAAGTTGACGACCTTCTCCTTCGCCGAGTGGTCCTCCGCGGAGACTCCGCCCTTGGTGTTGCCCGCCGCGGGGATACCGCAGCCGGTCAGGGCCCCGAGGCCGCCGACCGCGAGCGCGCCGCCCGCGGAGGCGCGCAACAGGGACCGCCGGGTCATGGCGGCCCGGCCGCCCTGGAAGCTGCGCCGCATGGCGGCCACTTGGGCCGGGCTCAGGCGGTCGGGCTCGTACTGCTCCATGCGCGTGGTGCCCTTTCGGGAGGATCGGCCGCGGGTCGGGCGGCCTGTATACGGCTATCGGTCCCCGAAGATCGTGCGGTGCCAGTCCTTCCTGACGACCGCCGTATTGTCGAACATGACGTGCTTGATCTGGGTGTACTCCTCGAACGAGTACGAGGACATGTCCTTGCCGAAGCCGGACGCCTTGTACCCGCCATGGGGCATCTCGCTGATGATCGGGATGTGGTCGTTGACCCACACACAGCCCGCCTTGATCTCACGGGTGGCGCGGTTCGCCCGGTAGACGTCGCGGCTCCAGGCGGAGGCGGCGAGCCCGTACGGGGTGTCGTTGGCGAGCCGGATCCCCTCGTCGTCGCTGTCGAAGGGCAGGACCACGAGAACGGGACCGAAGAGCTCGGACTGGACGATCTCGCTGTCCTGGGCTGCGTCCGCGACCAGGGTGGGGCGATAGTACGCGCCGTTCTTGAGATCTCCCTGAGGAGCCTCCCCGCCGGTCACCACGCGTGCGTAGCCACGCGCACGGTCGACGAAGGCGGCGACCCGGTCCCGCTGGACGTGCGAGATGAGCGGGCCGAGATCGGTACCGGGGGCGAAGGGGTCGCCGAGCCGGACTTGGGCCATGAGCTCGGCCGTCCGCTCCACGAACGCCTCGTAGAGCGGACGTTGCACATACGCGCGCGTGGCGGCCGTGCAGTCCTGGCCCGTGTTGATGAGCGAGCCCGCGACGGCGCCGTTGACGGCCGCGTCCAGGTCGGCGTCGTCGAAGACCACGAAGGGCGCCTTGCCGCCGAGCTCCAGGTGGATGCGCTTGACGGTGGCGGTGGCGATCTCGGCGACCCGCTTGCCGACGGCGGTGGACCCGGTGAAGGAGGTCATGGCGACGTCGGGATGCCCGACGAGATGCTCGCCCGCTTCCTTCCCGGTCCCGCTGACGATGTTGATGACACCGTCGGGGATCCCGGCGTCGGTGGCGGCCTGCGCGAAGAGCAGCGAGGTCAGGGGGGTGAGCTCGGCGGGCTTGAGCACGATCGTGTTGCCCGCGGCGATCGCCGGGAGGACCTTCCAGGCGGCCATCTGGAGCGGGTAGTTCCAGGGCGCGATGGAGCCGACGACGCCGATGGGCTCACGGCGGACGTACGAGGTGTGGTCGCCGGAGTACTCACCGGCCGACTGCCCCTGCAGATGCCGGGCCGCGCCCGCGAAGAAGGCGGTGTTGTCGATGGTCCCCGGCACGTCGAACTCACGCGTCAGCTTCAGCGGCTTGCCGCACTGGAGGGACTCGGCGCGGGCGAAGTCCTCGGCGCGGTCGGCGAGCACGGCGGCGAAGCGGTGCAGCGCGTCCGAGCGTTCGCCAGGCGTCGTGGCGGCCCAGGCCGGAAAGGCGTCGCGCGCGGCGGCGACGGCCGCGTCCACGTCGGCGGTGCTCGCCAGCTCGTACGTGTAGACCTCCTCGCCGGTCGCGGGGTCGACGACCGCGTGCGTCCGTCCTGAGGTGCCCTTCGTGAGGCGGCCCGCGATGTACTGCGCACCGTCCGCGAAGCGCTCCTGCGCGGGGAATCGGTCCGGGGTGGCGTTGCCCGGGTTGTGCATGTCGCTCTCCTCCGCCGCCGGCTCACGTTCCCGCAGGCGGGGCGTAGCTCCAGCTCGATTTGAGTGCCGATCCTGACAGAGCAAGTGGCGTCCGACAAGGGATTCCGTTGTTGCCTTTTAGTTACGCGACGAAATCTGTCGACCAGGTGTCGAGCCAGCATGGAAAAGCCAGGACGGAGTGTCAGTGGTGCCTGCCAGACTCGCATGCATGATGAAGATCGATTCTCGGGACACCCTGGTCAGGGCGGTCCGGACGGGGGCGAGGGTCAAGTACCTCCACTTCTGGGGACACCGCCCGCTGCCGGACGGCCGGATCGGGGCGAGCTGTCTGAGCCAGTGGTGGCCGTCACCGTTCGTGGTGGACGGAGTCACTTATGCGACCGCCGAGCACTGGATGATGGCGGGCAAGGCGCGGCTGTTCGACGACACGGAGGCGGAACGGCGGGTGCTGGCCGCCGGACATCCTTCGGTCGCGAAGAAGGAAGGGCGACTGGTCCGGGGCTTCGACGAGGCCACCTGGGAGCGCGAGCGCTTCGGGATCGTCGTCGAGGGCAGCGTGCACAAGTTCGGCGCGGACGCCGGGCTGCGCTCGTTCCTCCTGGGCACCGGAGAGCGGGTGCTGGTGGAGGCGAGCCCGGTGGACCGGGTATGGGGAATCGGTCTCACGGCCACGGACGAGGGGGCGCTGGACCCGGAGCGGTGGCGGGGGCCGAATCTGCTGGGGTTCGCGTTGATGGAGGCGAGGGATCGGTTGCGGGGGGCCGGTGGCGCTTAGGCGGACCGGGTCGGGTGTGTGCGGCCGAGGAGATCGGCAGGGGGGTGGTGAGGACCCGCGGGGGATCGGGCTCGCGGCTGCGGCGAGGGCGAATCCGTGGGGGCGGTCGCTTTGATGAAGGCACGGGAACGGTTGCGGGTGAGGACCGGCGACGCTTGAGCGGACCGGGTCGGGCACCTGCGGCCGAGGAGATCGGCAAGGGGTGGTGAGGACCCGCGGGGGATCGGGCTCGCGACTGCGGCGAGGGCGAATCCGTGGGGGCGGTCGCTTTGCTGAAGGCACGGGAACGGTTGCGGGTGAGGACCGGCGACGCTTGAGCGGACCGGGTCGGGCACCTGCGGCCGAGGAGATCGGCAAGGGGTGGTGAGGACCCACGGGGGATCGGACTCGCGGCTGCGACGAGGGCGAATCCGTGGGGGCGGTCGCTTTGCTGAAGGCACGGGATCGGTTGCGGGTGAGGACCGGCGACGCTTGAGCGGACCGGGCTGGGCACCTGCGGCCGAGGAGATCGGCAAGGGGTGGTGAGGACCCACGGGGGATCGGACTCGCGGCTGCGACGAGGGCGAATCCGTGGGGGCGGTCGCTTTGCTGAAGGCACGGGAACGGTTGCGGGTGAGGACCGGCGACGCTTGAGCGGACCAGGTCGGGCACCTGCGGCCGAGGAGATCGACAAGGGGTGGTGAGGACCCACGGGGGATCGGACTCGCGGCTGCGACGAGGGCGAATCCGTGGGGGCGGTCGCTTTGATGAAGGCACGGGATCGGTTGCGGGTGAGGACCGGCGACGCTTGAGCGGACCGGGCTGGGCACCTGCGGCCGAGGAGATCGGCAAGGGGTGGTGAGGACCCACGGGGGATCGGACTCGCGACTGCGGCGAGGGGCGCTGGACCCGGAGCCGTGGCGGGGACCGGACCTGCTGGGCTTCGCATTGATGGAGGCTCGGGCCACTACGGGCCGGTCGCGCGCACGCTGCGGCGCCGTATAACGGCACGACTCCGGCCCCGTGTCCCTTCAGGTCGCGCTTCTGCCTATGCCACGACCAGCAGTACGACCATGCCGATGCCCAGTGCGATGCCCGCGGCTCCGCAGATGATCCCGGCCAGGGCCTGCCCGGGGTTGGTGGCCACGCCCTTGCGCGCCTTGCCGCGACCGATCGCGCCGAAGATCACACCGAGGATGCCGAGGACGATCGCCAGCGGCCAGAGGCAGAACACGAGGGCCGAGAGAATGCCGAGCACGAGTCCGGCGGTGCCCATGCCGTTGCTGGGCAGGGGCTGCATGCCGGGCCAGCCGTAGTAGCCCTGCGGTGCGGCACCCGGGTAGCCGTACCCGCCGCCCGGATAGCCGTAGGGCACCTGGCCCGGGCCGTCGGGGGCGATGGGCGGCGGAGGGACATGACTGTCCTGGGCGTAGGGGGCGGGGCCGGCCGGGGCTGCGAAGGGGTTTGCCGGAGGCCCGGGATACGGCGGGGCGAAGGGGGTTGCCGAGCCGACCGCCGGTGCGCCCGGCGGCACGAAGGGGGCGGCGGAACCGCTCACCAACGTCTCCGGCGGGCCGAACGGGTCGGTCGCGCCGCTTGCCGGGCCGGACGGCGGGGCGAACGGGTTGGCCGGGCCGTCGGCCGGAGCTCCCGGCGAAGCCGAAGGGTCGGCGGAACCGCCCGCCGCACCGGACGGCGGGCCGAACGGAGTGACAGGGCCACCGACCGGAGCACCCGGCGAAGCCGAAGCCTCGGCGGAACCGCCCGCCGCACCGGACGGCGGGCCGAACGGGCCGCTCGCCAACGCTCCCGGTGGTGCGAAGGGGTTCGCCGGACCGCTGGTCGGTGTTGCCGGGCCCGGCGGTGCGAACGGGTTTGCCCACGGCTGCGACAGCGGCGTGCCCTGCTGTCCCGGGGCCGAAGCGTCAGCGCCCGGCGTCGACGTGGTCGGTCGCCGGTCGTGGACGGACGGGGGTGGCCAGGACAGCGGATCGTTCGAGGCGAGGGTGGTGCCCGGGCCGACGGAATCCACGGGTGCGATCGGCGGCCCGGAAGGCGCATCACCGGCGGCACCCTGACCGGCGGGCGAGGAAGACGCGTCGTGGGACGGCGTCGCAGAGGCGTCGCCGGCCGACGCGGAGGACGGAGTCCCGACCACAGGCGCCGCGTCCTCGGAGGCAGCCGGCCCGGACCATGAGTCACCGAACGCCGCGCGGGACCCCGCAGCCCTGTCCCCTTCCGACGCCGTCGGCGCGAACGGCACGTCCTCCGCCGAAACCGTCTGCCCAGTCACCCCGTCACCCGCAGGCGGCGCCCAAGCTCCCCGCTCACCACGGCCCTCCGCGACCCGCTCCGCCGCCTCGTCCGTACTGCCCGCCCCCGCCCCGGAAGACGACACCTTGTCCAACCCCACCCGGGGAGCCGTCAGCCCATCCCGCTCCCCCGCCTCGTCCGAGCTGCCCGCCCCCGCCCCGGAAGACATCCCCTTGTCCAACCCCACCCACGGAGCCGTCAGCCCATCCCGCTCCCCCTCGGAAGCGACCGCCTCACCCCGCTGCCCCCCGGAAGCGACCGCCTCACCCCGCTGCCCCCCGGAAGCGACCGCCTCACCCCGCTGCCCCCCGGAAGCCGACGGAGTCGACCCGTGCGCCTCGCCTGCCGGCTGCCGCGCCTCGTCGGACATGCTCGGGACCCCCTCCGTCGTATGCCCGTCATGCTACGACCAGCGCCCCTCCCCCCGCCCGGTCGGCCTACGATGATCCCCGAGTCATCGATCAGCCGATCACCCGCGCCCGCCGCACGCCGGCCGAGGGCGCCGTTCCGGGGAGGAACCTTGACCGAGCACCTCATCGACCCCAGCGTCCCGCGCGACCTGCACGCCTTCATCGCCTCGCTGCCCAAGGCCGAACTGCACGTCCACCACGTAGGATCCGCCTCCCCCCGGATCGTCTCCGAACTGGCCGCCCGCCACGCCGACTCCAAGGTCCCCACCGACCCCGAGGCGCTGGCCGACTACTTCACCTTCACGGACTTCGCCCACTTCGTCGACGTGTACCTGTCCGTCGTCGACCTGATCCGCACGCCGGAGGACGTACGTCTGCTGACGTACGAGGTGGCCCGCGACCTGGCCCGGCAGCAGGTGCGCTACGCCGAGCTGACCATCACCCCGTTCTCCTCGACCCGTCGCGGTATCGACGAACGCGCCTTCATGGACGCGATCGAGGACGCCCGCAAGGCGGCGGAGGCCGAGTTCGGGACCGTGCTGCGCTGGTGCTTCGACATCCCCGGCGAGGCGGGCCTGGAGGCCGCCGAGGAGACTGTACGGCTCGCCACCGACGACCGTCTGCGCCCCGAGGGCCTCGTCTCCTTCGGGCTCGGCGGGCCCGAGATCGGCGTACCGCGGCCGCAGTTCAAGCCGTACTTCGACCGCGCGATCGCGGCCGGCCTGCACTCGGTGCCGCACGCCGGTGAGACGACCGGCCCGGAGACGGTCTGGGACGCGCTGACCCACCTGCGCGCCGAGCGCATCGGACACGGCACCAGCTCGGCGCAGGACGAGAAGCTGCTCGCGCACCTCGCCCAGGAGCGGATCGCCCTGGAGGTGTGCCCGACCTCCAACATCGCCACGCGCGCGGTGCGCCACCTCGACGAGCACCCGATCAAGGAGTTCGCGAAGGCCGGCGTCCTCGTCACCATCAACTCCGACGACCCGCCCATGTTCGGCACCGACCTGAACAACGAGTACGCCGTCGCCGCCCGCCTCCTCGACCTCGACGAGCGCGGCCTGGCCGACCTCGCCGGGAACGCGGTCGAGGCGTCCTTCCTCGACGAGCCCGGCAAGGCCCGTGTCAAGGACGAGATCGACGCGTACACCACCGCGTGGCTCGCGCCCTGACCCCGCCACAACCGGCCCCGACCACCAGCACAATGGGCCCATGCAGAAGCTGACCGTAGTGGCCCATCGCGGCGACCCCTACCGCGTCCGTGAGAACACGCTCGACTCCCTGCGTTCCGCGCTCGAACTGGGCGCGGACGCCGTCGAGATCGACGTACGCCTCACCCGGGACGGCGTCCCCGTGCTGCTGCACGACCACACGCTGAAGCGGCTGTGGAAGCACGACCGGCCGCTCAAGTCCCTGTCGTCGGACGAGGTGCGGGGACTGACGGACGGCGGGGTGCCGACGCTCGCCGAGGCCCTCGCCGTGGCCGAAGGGGCCCGGCTGATGCTCGACCTGCCGGGTACTCCGGACGTGCAGGCGGCCCGCCGGGTCGTCGACGTCGTACGGGAGCACGGGGCCGAGGACCGCGTGTACTACTGCGCGGGCGCCGCCGCCATGCTGGCCGTACGCGCCGCCGACCCCGCCGCCGAGATCGCCCTGACCTGGACGTCACTGGCCCCGCCGCGCCCCGCCCTGCTGGAGGCGGTCCGCCCGCGCTGGCTCAACTACCGGTTCGGGCTGGTCGACAAGGCCCTCGCCGAACGCGTCCACCGCGACGGCTGCCTCGTCTCCGTCTGGACCCCCGACACGGTCCGCTCGATGCGCCGTCTCATCGCGGCGGGCGTCGACTCGATCACCACGAACCGCGTCGATGCCCTCTGCGCCCTGCGCGACGAGGACTAGGCCCACTGGAGCGGGGGCGCGATGGCCTGCGCGTCCGCCCTCTCCCCCACCCACAGCCCGATCAGCAGCGCCGCCGTCGCCTCCACCAGCCCGGCCCGTTCCAGCCCGCCGGCGTTCAGCGGCTCACAACCGAGGTCGCGCACGAGTCGTCGTACGACATCCAGGGCCTCCTCGTCGTCCCCGCACAGCGGCACGGCCAGCGGGCGGCCGTCGAAGACCGGCGGGGTCAGGCGCCAGACGTCCTCGTGGCAGAGGTTGAAGGCCTTGACCACCCGAGAGGCCGGTGCGGTGGCCGCGATCCGTTCGGCGGCCGACGGGCCGCCCGCTGTGAGCAGCCGGAAGCCGGGATGGCCCACCGGGTTGGTGCAGTCGATCAACACCCGTCCGCGCAGCACCTCTTCGAGTCCCGCGACCACCTCCACCACCGCCTCGTAGGGCACCGCGAGCAGCACCGCGTCCGTCCCGGACGCGGCCGCGTCCCGCACCCCTCCCTGTGACCGGCTCCCGGCCACCACCTCGTGTCCCGCGCGCCGCCACTGCGTGCCCAGCGCGTCCGCCATCGCGCCCGTACCGAGAATCCCTATTCGCATGGGCAGGACTGTAGAGAGCCGCTCGGGCACCATTCGGTACGTGACGCACCTCGCCGACTGCCGCGCCCGCCTCGCCTTCGACCTCCTCTCCAACACCTGGAACGCCGTGGTGCTCTGGGCGCTGCGGGACGGTCCCGTGCGCCACGGGGAGCTGAAGGACCGCATCGGCGGCATCAGCCAGAAGGTGCTCACCGAGACGCTGCGGCGGCTGGAGTTCAACGGGCTGGTCCACCGCCGCGCGTCCGAGGGAAGCCGTTTCGCGTACGAACTCACCGGCCTGGGAAGGACCTTGCTCGCCCCGATCGACGCTTTCGGCGCCTGGGCCTTCGAGCACGGTGACGCGGTGATGGAGGCGCAGGACCGCTACACGCGGGAGCGCTGAGACACCGTCGCCGGATCGGCGGGGCTCTCGCGGGTGACGTACTGCGGTACCGGCGCCGTGTCCTTGCCGTTGTCGCGGACCAGACCGTAGCGGACCGCGCCCTGCGGTGGGCCGTACCGGACGTCCTCTTGGGCCGCCTGCCAGGTGGAGGGGAAGACGATGAGGCCGTAGTCGGCGCCGCGTTCGTTCTGGTTGAGGGTGACGGTGCCGTCGAGGTAGAAGTACTCGTTCTGCCACATCTGCTGGGTGCCGTCGGGCAGCACCGTCCAGCCGATGGAAGGACTGCCCATGCCCGTCGTGTCGGTGCCGGTGTAGACGTCGTCCATACGGCGGCCGCCGCCGGACGCGACGTGGAAGAGCTCGCCCTTCAGGCCTGTCCAGGTCGGCATGACCAGCCCGCCGGCGCGTGACTGCGGGGCGATCTGCCAGCGGACCAGGACATAGCCCTGCCCGCTGAGCGTCACCTTCTCGCCGCGGTGCTGCATGACGGCCTTGGCGCCCCAGGTGCTGGTGATGCCGGACTCGGGGCGGTGCGGCAGGGCGGCGGGCCGGGCGTCGGGGTCGGGGGCCTGGTCGACGGCGTCGACGACCGTGCCGTAGAGATCGACCTTCTTCGGTGTGGGGGACGGCGACGGTGAGAGAGACGGGGTCGCCGACGGGGAGATCGTCACCGGTGGGCGGGCCGTGCTCGCCGCCGTGGGGCCGGCGATGACGCGCGGCGGCGGACTGTCCGAGGGCTGCGTGACGACGTACGCGCCGCCCGCCACGAGCGTCGCCCCCGCCGTCACCGCGACGACGGGCTGGGTGAGGGCGGCCATCGCCTTGGCGGACCAGCCGACGGACGTGGCCGCGGCGGTGGCGGCGGCCGCCGTCTTGCCGCCGAGGGCCAGGGAGAGGGTGAAGCCGACGGGGAGCGGGACGAGGGCGATACCGACGAGAAGGCGTTCCGCCGGTACGACGGCCTCGTGAGTGTCCCCGCAGTAGCCGCAGCCCCGGATGTGCCGGGCCAGCCGCTTGCGCCAGACGGAGTCGGGCCGCCCGTTCCAGCGGCCGGTCAGTTCGCGCAGGTCCGGGCAGGCGCCGTCGAGGGCCCGCACGATGCCGCGCGCGGTCTCCACGCGCTCCTTGAGCCGCTGGACGCGCACCGCGGCGTGCTGTCTGCTGATACCGGCGGCCGCCGCCAGCTCGCGCCGGGTCAGCTCGCCCGCGACCTCCAGCCACCACAGCGACAGCAGCTGCCGGTCCTCGTCGTCGAGCCAGCGCACCGCCTCCGCGACCTCGCGCCGCTGGCCCTCCAGCTGGAGTCTGAGGACGGTGAGTTCGGCGAAGTCGGCGGCGCCGCTCGCGGTGGCCTCCTCCAGCGGGGCGGGGGCCGTGCGGCGCCGGGCCCGGTCCCGTATCTGGCGCATGGCGATGGCTACCAGCCAGGACCGGAAGCTGTCCGGGTCGCGCAGCGAACCGAGGTTGTCGACGGCCCGCAGCATGGTCTCCTGGACGACGTCGTCGACGTCGGCGTGACCGTTCAGGGCGCGGCCGACGATGTTGTAGACCAGCGGCAGCCAGCCCGCGACCAGGTCGTCCAGCGCCTGCCGGTCACCGGCCTGCGCGGCCGCGATGGTGTCGCGCCATTGCCGCGTGTCCACGTCGTTCCGTCCCTCGGTTCGGTTCTGCACGCACCCTCTCAGGCGGCCCCGGGGTCCTGGCTATGCCGGAGATCACAGCGTGGAGACGGAGTGAAGGCTTCCGGGATAACAGTTTTTTCGCGCGCCGGGGCCTCCCTTAGGGGCGACCCCGCACAACCCCCTTACAGGCCAAGGGAGTTGGTCAGGGTTCCGCCAGGGTGCGGTGCCCTCCTCGCCGACGATCCCGGCGGGCGCGTACCGGCAGACGATGATCACCACGCCGATCGCTTGGAGCATCCGATGCGCACCCGTACGTCTGTCGTCACCCTCTCCCTGGCTCTCGCCCTCGCCGCCGGGCCGCTCGCCGCCCCCGCCTTCGCCGCGGCGCCGGCCGCCGCCGAGTGCACCTCGGACGCGCCGGACGCCAAGGCCCTGAGAGCCGCACTCGCCGGGCTCCCGAACGCGGACGCGACCGCAGCGCTGGTCCGGGTCGGCGGCTGCGGCGGCAGCTGGCGGGGCAGCGCGGGCGTGCACGACCTGGAGAGCGGCCGGGCGGCGGACCCGGACGCGCGGTTCCGGGCCGGGTCGACGACGAAGGTGGTGACGGCGGCGGCCGTGCTGCGTCTGGCGGCCGAGGGGCGGATCGACCTGGACAAGCCGGTCCAGCGCTATCTGCCCGGCCTGCTCGGCAAGCGGTTCCGGCCGATCACCGTGCGGCAGCTGCTCGACCACACCAGTGGCATCCCGGCCGGCGACGGCCTCGGCACCACCTTCGAGGAGGTGTACGCCCACCGCTTCGACACGCTCACCCCGCAGCGGGTCGCCGCGTCGGCGGGCGCGAAGGAGCCGGAGTTCTGCCCGGGGAAGCAGCAGCACTACCTCAACATCAACTACACGTTCCTCGGCCTGCTGATCGAGAAGGTGACCGGCCGGCCGTACGCCTCCGAGGCCACCCGGCTGGTGCTCGCGCCGGCCGGAATGCGGGACACCTACTTCCCGGGCACCGACCCCCGCATACGCGGCCCGCACAACCTCGGCTACCAGAGGGTGGAGCGGGCCGACGGGACCACCGAGTTCCTGGACGTCACGGAGTGGAACCAGGCGGACCGGTTCGCGGCCGGGGACATGATCTCCACGACCGCGGACCTGGAACGGCTGATCACCGCGCTCTTCCAGGGGCGGATCGTGCCGAAGTCGCGGATGAAGGAGGTGTTCGCGGTCCCGACGGACATCACCGGCGCGAGCTACAGCGCGGGCGGCCTCCAGCGCTTCGAGATCGAGGGGACGGTCTACTGGGTCAAGTCCGGGGGCCGGTACGGCTACAGCTCGGCGATCGCCGCCACCGTGGACCTGAGCCGCACCGTCGCCTACTCGGTCAACGCCACCGACGCGAAGAGCGCGGACGCGAACCCGGTCGTCACCGGGATCATCATGGCCGCGGTCAAGTAGCCGGCACGGCCCATACGTTGCCCGGGGTGAGCGCCTCCAGCCGCTTGATCTTCCTGCGGACGACGTACAGGGGGACCACCCCGAACACCCCGAACGACATGTCGATCACGCTCCACCAGAACGGGATCCCCCGGATCGGCCCGCAGATCAGCGCGAGCGGGATGATCCCGGCGCAGGCGATCATCCCGAACTCGACGACCCAGATGTTGCGGACGGGGTCGCGGTACGCGCCGTAGAAGGCGACCGCGATGACGAGGTGCGCGAAGGCCAGCCAGTCGGTGCCGTAGAGGAGGAAGGGGTAGTCGGTGTCGGCGGTGTCGAGGCCCTGGCCGACCCGCGCGATCCAGTCCATCAGGGGGTCGGGGGTGGGCAGGTGCCGCAACAGGTCCTCGGTCCAGCGCAGTTCGTGGACGAGGGGGAAGGCCGTGGCGCCACTGAGCACGAGGCACACGACGAACAGGACCAACCAGGCGCGAATGCCCTTGAGCAGGGCGGCTCTGTCGCTCATGGCAGGAGCGTACGCCTGGAATTGAACATGTTCAAAATATCTTTCGGCGGCCGCTTCTACGGGTGCTCCGTGGGCGTCGGCTCAGCGGCGGCGGTGGGCGCCGTGGACGGCGAGGCCGACGGGGTGCCGGAGCTGACGGGTACCGACGTCGCCGGCGAAGACGGCACGGCCGACGGCTGCCCGTCCGAAGGGGGCGGGGTCGAGGGCGGCTCGGTCGGGGAACTGCTCGCGGGTGGCGGTGCGAGCGGGACCGTCGGGGACGCGGGGGCCTCGGACGCCGTCAGCCGCAGCGGGAGCAGGACGGCGGCGGCGAGACCGCAGACCACGGCGGTTCCGGCCGCCGCGCGGAGCAGCTTGCGCCGGGTCGCGCCGCGGCGGATCGCCACGTAGCGGCCGGGGGGCGGGCCGAGGTGGTCGGCGGGGGGCCGCAGGAGGATGGTGAGCGGGTCGTCCGGGTCGAGGTCCGGGTCGTCGTCAGGGCGCGTGATCAAGGCTTCTCCTCAGGTGGGCGCGGAGCAGTTCGCGGGCCGCGTGGAGGTCGGCCTTGACGGTCCCTTCCTTGCGTCCGGTCAGCACGGACACCTCTCGGATCGGCATGTCAGCGTAGTAGTGGAGCAGGATCGGGACGCGCAGTCGCTCGGGGAGGGACTGGACGAGCAGTCGTACGGCGGGGTCGGCCTGCTCGTTGTACGGGCTGACCGCGGCCTCGTTGCCGGCCCGGCGTACGGCCCTGCGCTCGCGCTCCAGCTTGCGCCAGTGATCACGGACGAGGTTCGCCGCGGTGACATAGAGGAACCCGCGCGGTTCCTCCACGGCCGTCCAGCGTGCCCACAGCCGGGTGAAGGCCTCCGAGGCGATCTCGTGGGCCGTCTCGTCGTCGTCGACGAGCCGGCGGCACCAGCCGGCGAGGCGCGGGTAGAGGGCGGCGAACAGCTCGGACGCCGCCCTCTCTCGGGACCGTTTCAACGTTCTCCTGCAGAGATGGACGCGGCGAAGACGATCACGTTGTCGCGGTACCCGGCACCGGTCCGGGGTCCGCCGCATGTGATGAGACGCAGCTCGGGCCGGTCGACGTTCCCGTACACGGCCCCGGCCGGGAAATCGGCCTTGTCGACCGTACGGACCTCGGTGACGGCGAAGGCCGCCGTGCCGCCGTTCTCCAGGCGCGCCTCGATGCGGTCACCCCGGCGCAGTTCCCCCAGCCGCCGGAAGACCCCGTCCCCGTACGAGCCGACCGTGACATGGCCGAGGAGCACCGACGGACCGGTCTGCCCCGGTGTCGGCGAGTGCTCGTACCAGCCCGCCTGGTCGTGCGCGGTGACGGGAGGCACCTGCATCGTGCCGTCCGGGGCCAGCCCCAGCCGCATGACGGGGGTGTCGACCCCGATCTCCGGTATCCGCAGCCGCACCGGGACCGAACGGCCCTGCGGAGTGGCCGACTTGACGGACGACGGCGTACTGGAGGGGCTGCCCTCTGTCGTGGTCCTCCCGCTCGTGGCCCCCTGGCCGCCGCACCCCGCGAGCAGCGTGGTCAGCGCCGCCGCGGTGAAGGCACGCCTGGAGAGCGGGCTCACGCGCCGGTCGCCCGCCGACGTCGTACGAGGAGGACGGCCCCGCCGCCCAGGACGACGGCCGAGGCGGCGCCCCCGCCGACCAGCGCGCCCGTGCCGCCGGACCCGGACGAGGCCACGCCGGTGTCGGGCGCCCCGCTGGGCACGACGGAGACCTGGTCCGAGGCCGGTGCCTGGGTCGGAGAGGCAGTCGGTTCGGCGCTGGGGGCGGTGGACCCGCTCGGCGCCGCGCTCGGGGCGGTCGTGGCGCTGGGGACGGCGCTTGGGGTCGCGGTCTCGTCGGCGAACGCGGGCACCGCGCCCGCCAGTACGGCGGCGCACGCGAGGGCCAGGGCACTGAGGCCGGTTCGGCGCATCAATCGCTCTCTTTCGTCGGTCCGCCCGCGGGGTGCGGGACGGATCGAGCGGAGAGACGAGGCAGCGACCGAGGGGGTTGTAAAGAGATGGCAAAGCCGTGGAAGGGGCGGCCTACAGCCCCACGATGGCGTTCCACCGCTTCGCGAACCCCACCCGCTCCTCCGCCGTGATGTCCCTTGCGATCACGAGCCGTTCACGCATCTCGTCGTCGGGGAAGATCAGCGGGTTCCCGGCGAGTTCCGCGGTGTCCTTGTCGTCGGAGGCGGCGAGGATCTCCCGGGCCGCCGGGACCGGGCAGACGTAGTTGACCCACGCGGCGAGTTCCGCGGCGACCTCGGGCTCGTAGTAGTAGTCGATCAGCCGCTCGGCATTCGACTTGTGCAGGGCGCGATCGGGGATCATCAGGGAGTCCGACCACAGCTCGGCGCCCTCCTCGGGGACGACGAAGCGGATGTCGGGGTTGTCTGCCTGGAGCTGGATGACGTCGCCGGAGTACGCCTGACAGGCCAGGACGTCGCCGGTGACGAGGTCCTTGGTGTAGTCGTTGCCGGTGAAGCGGCGGATCCGGCCGCTGCGGACGTGCTGCTCGACCTGGTCGCAGACCGCGTGGAAGTCGGCCGCCCTCCACTTCCTGATGTCGACGCCGTTGCCCTGCATGAGCAGGGCGAACGCCTCGTCGAGCCCGGAGAGCAGGGTCACCCGGCCCTTGAGGTCGCTCGCCCAGAGATCCTTGACGCTCCGTATCTCGCGACCCAGCCTGCGGTGGTCGTAGGCGATGCCGGTGATGCCCGACTGCCACGGCACCGTGAACCTGCGGCCCGGGTCGAAGGCGGGCGACCTCAGCAGCGGGTCCAGGTACTTCGTGACGTTGGGCTGGTTCGCGCGGTCCATCTCCTGGACCCAGCCGAGCCGGACGAACCGGGCGCACATCCAGTCGCTGATGACGATCAGATCGCGGTCTGTCTGCTGGTGGTTCATCAGCGCGGGGCTGATCTTGCCGAAGAACTCGTCGTTGTCGTTGATCTCCTCGACGTAGTCGACGGTGATCCCCGTCTTCTTCCCGAAGGCGTCCAGTGTCGGCCGCTTCGTCGAGTCGTCGTCGTCCGTGTCGATGTAGAGCGGCCAGTTCGCCCACGTCAGCCGCCTGTCGGTGGCGGACCGGTCGGGGACGGCACGGTCACCGGCGGACACGTACGCGGCGGGCACCCCGCACCCGGCGAGGCCGCCCAGCGCCGCGCCACCGCCGAGCGCGCGCAGCAGGGAGCGGCGGGTGAGCCGGGGCTTCTGCAGTGGGAGGGCCATTCCGGCAGCATGCCGCGCGCACCTGTGGCCGGACAATCGACGCTGCGTCGAGCCATGGAGCAGGTGGCGGACACTCTGTCGATCAGCCGCCGGGGAGCGCGGGAGCCGACGGCGGCAGACCGACCTCCACCGTCAGTCCCCCCTGTGGGCGGGTGGTGGCCCGCACCCAGCCGCCGTGCGCGGCGACGACGGCCGCGACGATGGACATGCCGAGCCCGAGTCCGTCACGCCTGCGTACCCGCTCCGGCCCGAGGCACCGGAACGGCTGGAACAGCCCGGCCGCCTGGTCCGCCGGGATGACCGGCCCGCTGTTCTCGATCCGCAGCCCGGGTCGGCCCATGACGTCCACGCCGGTCCACACACGCACCCAACTCGCCTCGCCTTCGGCCAGGTTGTGCCGCACGGCGTTGTCCGTGAGATTGACGACCAGCCGCTCGATGAGCTGCGGATCCCCGAGCACGGCCGCGGGCTCCAGCCGGGCCTCGACCCGCACCCCTGCCCCCGGCAGCCGCTCCCGCACCATCGCCGCGAGGTCGACGAACTCCGGCCGCTCCAAGCCCCGTTGGCTACGGGCGAGGGTCAACAGGGCGTCGATCATGCGCTCCTGCTCCTCCCCCGCCGCCCGCACCCGAAGCAGCGCCGCCCGCAGGGTCCCCACGGAGGCGTCGGGGTCCGCGAGGGTCACGTCGACGACGGCCTGCTGGAGCGTGAGCGGGGTACGCAGCTCGTGCGAGGCGTTGGCGACGAAGGCCTTCTGCGCCTCGAACGCACCCTCCAGTCGCGCGAGTACGGCGTCGATGGTGTCCGCCATCGCCTTCAGCTCGTCGTCGGGTCCGGCCACGGCGAGCCGCTCGTGCAGATTGTCGGCGGAGATACGGCGGGTGGCCGCGGTCATGGTGCGCAGGGGGTCCAGGACCCGTCCGGCCATCAGCCGGCCCAGGGCCAGGGAGAAGACGGTCATCACCGCCAGCGCCAGGGCCGACTCGATCAGCAGCTCGTGCAGCTGCTCGGAGCGCTGCACCGACAGCCGCTTCTCGACGTACGACGCGACCGTGGGCGGGTCCGGCGTGCTCGGGCCCTCGGCCCGCTCGGTCAGCCGCGGTGGTGAGCCCGCGGTGAGGGACGGCTCGGAGTTGGCCACGAGCACATAGGTGAAGGCCAGCAGCACCGCCCCGGCGACGACGAACAGCGCGCTGTAGAGCAGGGTGAGCCGCCACCGGATGCTGTGCGGGCCGCGTACCCGCCAGGACGGGAGCCGCATCAGAGCCGGTACCCGGCCCGCTCGACCGTCTCGATCAGCGGCGGCTCGCCCAGCTTCCGCCGCAGCCGGCTCACCGTGACCTTCACGGTCTGGCTGAAGGGGTCCGCGGCCTCGTCCCAGGCGCGTTCGA
This sequence comes from Streptomyces sp. NPDC002817, assembly GCF_053592055.1. Lineage (NCBI taxonomy): Bacteria > Bacillati > Actinomycetota > Actinomycetes > Kitasatosporales > Streptomycetaceae > Streptomyces > Streptomyces sp. NPDC002817. The sequence continues at coordinate 104,828 of NZ_JBSFUY010000017.1, read as the reverse complement.
GCAGCTCCTCCGCGGAGACGACCCCGCCCTGTGCGGCCATGAGGAGTTCAAGCACCGCAAACTCCTTCGGGCTGAGCGGCAGTTGGCACCCGGCTCGGGTGACGGTACGCCGGGCGGGGTCGAGCCGCAGCTCCCCGCGGACCAGGACCGGCGGCAGCGCGGGCTGCGCACGTCGCGCCAAGGCCCGTATGCGGGCGACGAGTTCGGTGAAGGCGAAGGGCTTGGGCAGATAGTCGTCGGCCCCCAGGCCCAGCCCCGACACCCGGTCGGCCACCGTTCCGGACGCCGTCAGCATCAGCACCCGCGCCCGGCTGCCGCCCTCGGCGAGCGTCCGGCAGACCTGGTCCCCGTGCACGCCGGGCAGGTCGCGGTCGAGCACGACGACGTCATAGCCGTTGACCTGGGCGCGTTCCAGCGCGGTGGGTCCGTCGAAGGCGAGGTCGACCGCCATCCCCTCCCGGCGCAGCCCCGAGGCGACGGTCTCGGCGAGCTCTTCGTGGTCCTCGACCACCAGCACACGCATGCGGTCAGTGTCGCGGGCGGGGGGTTACACGGCGGTAAGGACGGCCGTTCCCGTGCCGTAACCACGCCGGCGGTTGGCTGAGGGCCGTGAGCAAGTCCCGGCACCGACTGGAGGAACACATGCCCGCTCTGTCGCCCCGACCACGGCGGCTCGCCCTCGCCCTGGCCGCGATCACGGCTCTCACCCTCGGCACGGTCAGCGCGTCGGCGGCCACCGCCTCCGAATCCACCGACGACCCGCCCCGCGCACGACCGGGCCTCGCGATCGGCTACGAGCCCACCGAGAACGCCCCGGACGACCTCAACGAGGCCAACGACGAGTTCGCCGCGTGCATGCGCGGCGAGGGCCAGACGGTCTTCCCCGACTTCCACGCGGAGAAGGGCGAGGACGGGGGCATCCGTCTGCAGGTACGGATGAAGGTCGAGAAGGGCGACGAACCGATCCTGCTCGGCAAGGCCTACCGCAAGGCGACCGAGAAGTGCGCCCCGATCCTGAAGGAGGCGGGCCTCACCCTCCCGAAGACCCCGGACACGATCCGCCCACCGGACCTGCCGGGCCACCCGGGCGGAGACGAACTCCCAGGGCTCCGCAAGCACATGGAGAAAGCCTGACCACCACGGAGGGGAAACGCGGTGGCCCCGGAGGGGAGTTCATTCCCACCCGGGGCCACTGCAACGCCCTAAGGGGCGCGGGGAACCGCGCGACCAGCCCCCACGCACCCGCAGACGAAGTACTACGCGTCCAGGGACGTCATCACGTGCTTGATCCGCGTGTAGTCGTCGAACCCGTACGCCGACAGGTCCTTGCCGTACCCGGACTTCTTGAAGCCCCCATGAGGCATCTCCGCCACCAACGGAATATGCGTGTTGATCCACACACACCCGAAGTCCAGCTTCTTGGACATCCGCATCGCACGCCCGTGGTCCTTGGTCCACACCGAGGAAGCCAGCGCGTACTCGACCCCGTTGGCCCACTCGACCGCCTGGTCCTCGTCCGTGAAGGACTGGACGGTGATGACGGGCCCGAAGACCTCGTTCTGCACGATCTCGTCGTCCTGCTTGAGCCCGGACACGACGGTCGCCGCGTAGAAGTACCCCTTCTCCCCGACCCGGTGCCCACCGGCCTCGACCTTCGCATGGGCCGGCAGCCGCTCGATGAACCCGGAGACCTGCTTCAACTGGTTCGGGTTGTTGAGCGGACCGAACAGCACGTCCTCGTCATCCGGCTGCCCGGTCTTCGTGTCCGCGGCGGCCTTCGCGAGCGCCTGCACGAACTCGTCGTGGATGCCCTCCTGTACGAGCACGCGCGTCGCGGCCGTACAGTCCTGCCCGGCGTTGAAGAAGCCCGCGACGGAGATGTCCTCGACGGCCTTGGCGATGTCGGTGTCGTCGAAGACCACGACCGGCGCCTTGCCGCCCAGCTCCAGGTGAACCCGCTTGAGGTCCTTGGACGCGGACTCGGCGACGGACATGCCCGCACGCACGGACCCGGTGATGGAGGCCATGGCCGGCGTCGGGTGCTCGACCATGAGCCGCCCGGTGTCACGGTCGCCCGTGACGACGTTGAAGACACCCTTGGGCAGGATCGACCCCATGATCTCGGCGATGAGAACCGTCGAGGCCGGGGTGGTGTCCGACGGCTTCAGCACGACCGTGTTGCCCGCCGCGATCGCCGGCGCGAACTTCCACACGGCCATCATCATCGGGTAGTTCCACGGCGCGACCTGTGCGCAGACGCCGACCGGCTCACGGCGGATGATCGAGGTCATCCCCTCCATGTACTCACCGGCCGAACGGCCCTCGAGCATGCGGGCCGCACCGGCGAAGAACCGGATCTGGTCCACCATCGGCGGAATCTCCTCGGACCGCGTGAGCCCGGTCGGCTTGCCGGTGTTCTCGACCTCGGCCGCGATGAGTTCCTCGGCGCGCTCCTCGAACGCGTCCGCGATCTTCAGAAGGGCCTTCTGGCGCTCGGCGGGGGTGGTGTCGCGCCAGCCGGGGAAGGCGGCGGCCGCCGCGCCCATCGCGGCGTCGACGTCCGCCGTCCCGGACAGCGGCGCGGTCGCGTACGCCTCGCCCGTCGCGGGGTTGACCACCTCGGTGGTCCGTCCGTCAGCGGCGTCCCGGAACTCACCATCGATGTAGTTGCGCAGACGACGCAGCTCGGTGCTCACTGCCGGCCTCCTGTATCGGGTCGAATGTGTCGGGTCGAACTGTCCATTGGTTGAGACACCCACCCTAATCGCCTCACCCACGTTTTCAACACCCCTGATCGCACTGTGGCTGCGAAATCCGCAGTACTCACTCCCGTAAACAACGAATTTCATTGCTGTGGCCTTGCGAAACCATCGAGACGTCGTGCAGAGTGAGGTCGTGGCCAGTCGAAGCGCAGAGCACAGGGACTCCCGCGAGTCCAGGAACGGCACTCCTCATCTGGATGCCGTCTCCCTCGCCATCATCGAACAGCTCCAGGAGGACGGCCGCCGGCCGTACGCCGCCATCGGCAAGGCCGTCGGCCTCTCCGAGGCCGCCGTGCGCCAGCGCGTCCAGAAGCTGCTCGACCAGGGCGTGATGCAGATCGTCGCCGTCACGGACCCCCTCACCGTGGGGTTCCGGCGCCAGGCGATGGTCGGGATCCATGTCGAGGGCGATGTCGAGTCCGTGGCCGACGCGCTGACCTCCATGGCCGAGTGCGAGTACGTGGTGATGACCGCGGGCTCCTTCGACCTGATGGTGGAGATCGTCTGCGAGGACGACGACCACCTCCTGGAGGTCATCAACCGACGCATCCGCGCCATCCCCGGCGTGCGCTCCACCGAGAGCTTCGTTTATCTGAAGCTCAAGAAGCAGACCTACATGTGGGGAACCCGATAACCGTGAGGACCCGATAACCGTGAGCTCCAAGGACCTCAGCCAGACCGCGTACGACCACCTGTGGATGCACTTCACCCGCATGTCCTCGTACGAGAACTCCCCGGTCCCCACCATCGTCCGGGGCGAGGGCACCTATATCTACGACGACAAGGGCAAGCGCTACCTCGACGGTCTCGCGGGCCTGTTCGTGGTCCAGGCCGGCCACGGGCGCGTGGAGCTCGCCGAGGCCGCCTTCAAGCAGGCGCAGGAGCTGGCGTTCTTCCCGGTGTGGTCCTACGCCCACCCGAAGGCCGTGGAGCTCGCGGAGCGCCTCGCGCACCACGCGCCCGGCGACCTCAACAAGGTCTTCTTCACCACCGGTGGCGGCGAGGCGGTCGAGACCGCCTGGAAGCTCGCCAAGCAGTACTTCAAGCTCACCGGCAAGCCCACCAAGTACAAGGTCATCTCCCGCGCGGTCGCCTACCACGGCACCCCGCAGGGTGCCCTGTCCATCACCGGCCTGCCGGCCCTCAAGGCCCCCTTCGAGCCGCTCGTCCCGGGCGCGCACAAGGTCCCGAACACGAACATCTACCGCGCCCCGCTGTTCGGCGACGACCCGGAGGCCTTCGGCCGCTGGGCCGCCGACCAGATCGAGCAGCAGATCCTCTTCGAGGGCCCGGACACTGTCGCCGCGGTCTTCCTGGAGCCGGTGCAGAACGCGGGCGGCTGCTTCCCGCCCCCGCCCGGCTACTTCCAGCGGGTCCGCGAGATCTGCGACCAGTACGACGTACTCCTCGTCTCCGACGAGGTCATCTGCGCCTTCGGCCGCCTCGGCACGATGTTCGCCTGCGACAAGTTCGACTACGTCCCGGACATGATCACCTGCGCCAAGGGCATGACCTCGGGCTACTCCCCGATCGGCGCCTGCATCATCAGCGACAGGCTGGCCGAGCCGTTCTACAAGGGCGACAACACCTTCCTGCACGGCTACACCTTCGGCGGCCACCCGGTCTCCGCGGCGGTCGGCCTCGCCAACCTCGACCTGTTCGAGCGCGAGGGCCTCAACCAGCACGTCCTCGACAACGAGGGCGCGTTCCGCGCCACCCTGGAGAAGCTCCACGACCTGCCGATCGTCGGCGACGTCCGCGGCAACGGCTTCTTCTACGGCATCGAGCTCGTGAAGGACAAGGTCACCAAGGAGTCCTTCACCGACGAGGAGACCGAGCGCGTCCTGTACGGCTTCCTCTCCAAGGCGCTGTACGACAACGGCCTGTACTGCCGTGCCGACGACCGCGGCGACCCGGTCGTCCAGCTCGCTCCGCCGCTGATCTCCAACCAGGAGACGTTCGACGAGATCGAGCAGATCCTGCGCGCGACGCTGACGGAGGCGTGGACCAAGCTCTGACCTTCGCGCTCCGATCTTCCGTCTGGATGATCAACAACGGCCCCGGTGCCGCCCGTTCGAGTGAGAAACGGGCGCCCGGGGCCGCGTGCTGTCCGGCCTCGCATGGCGGACTCCCTAGCGTGCCCAGTGACCGATCGGCCCTGTCTTCGTTCCCCCGCACGGGGGATCACTTGCAGGGAAAACGGATCAGAACGAGGTGTACGCGTATGCAGGCCCCGCCCGACAACGACGTTCTCTGGGCGCGCGCCCTGCACTTCACCTACAAGGACGGCTCCCCCGGCCTCGGCGGCGTCTCGCTCGGTGTCCAGGAGGGCGAGATCCTCGCCGTCAGCGGCCCGCGAGGCAGTGGCAAGTCGACCCTGCTGCACTGTCTGTCCGGACTGATCCCGGCCCAGCGCGGCGAGGTCTGGTTCAACAGCGTGCCGGTCCACACGATGGGCCCGATGACGCGTGAACGCCTGCGCCGCGACCGCTTCGGCTGGATCGACCCGGCCCCGGTCCTCGTCCCCGAGCTGAACGTCTGGGAGAACGCCGCGCTCCCGCTGATGCTCCGCGGCACCAGCCGCCGTCGCGCCAAGACCGCCGCCCTGGAGTGGCTGGAGCGCCTCGACATCGGCGACAAGACCCGCAAGCGCCCGCACGAACTGCACCAGGCGGAACGCCAACGGGTCTGCATCGCGAGGGCTTTGGCCCCGGCACCGACGGTGTTGTTCGCGGACGAACCGACGGCCCCGCTGCACCGCGCGGACCGGGCCCACGTGCTGCGCACCCTGACCACGGCAGCCCGCTCGCACGGCATCACCGTGGTCCTGGCGACCCACGACGCGGAGACGGCGGCCCTGGCCGACCGCACGGTCTCGCTCCTGGACGGCCGCCGGGTGAACACGATCCATCTCCCCCCGGTCACCGAGTCGGAAGGCCGGGCCGCGTGCTCGCTCTCCGTCTGACCCGCGGGGCCAAGCCGGCCGTACAGCTGCGTCGCCTGCTGGTGGCCGTGGCGGCGGCGGGCACCGGATTCCTCCTGCTGTGCACCCTCGGCTACGCGATCAGCCACCCGGACGACCCGACGGGTTCGCTGCTCCGCCTGGCATGGTGCCTGACGCCACTGGCGGCGACGGTCTACTTCGCGGTGGCGGTGGCCCGCACGGACCCCGGCACCCGCCCCCGCCCCGGCCTCGCGGCGATCGGCCTGGGCCCCGCCCGTCTGATGGCGGTCTCGGCCGCGACCACGGCCCTCTCCTGCACGCTGGGCTCGATGCTGGCCCTGCTCTTCTTCCTCCACCTACGGGGCGACCTCACGGGGATGCCCTTCGACGGCGCGGCAGCGGAGTTCCTGGCAGCGGACGCCTCCCTGCCCCTGCCCGCGGCCCTGACCCTGCTGGGCCTGGTCCCGGTGCTCGCGTCGGTCGCGGTGGCCCTGCTGCACCGCCCGAAGGACACCCGCACGGCCACGACCCGGCGGGCCGCACGGTCGTACGGCCGCTTCGGGGCGTACGGCCGGACGGGGACGAGGGAAACGTTCGGCGCGTACGGAAGGTTCGGCTCACAGCTTCGGCGCAGGGGCGCAGCCGACCCGCAACCGGCACCGACGGACGACCCCGCCCCCGCAGAGACCCCCGCCCCGGAGAACCAGCCCCACGATCCGGCCCTCCACAACGTCCCCCGACCACCCCGAGAAGCCCCGAAGGACCTCCCCTGGGGCATCGCGGTCCTGGCCGCGGGCCTGGCCGTGGGGGCCTACGCGGCGGAGGCCTCGACAACCCCCCTCACCATCCCCGGCGGCCCCACCCCCGTCCTCCTCGGCTGGCTCCTCACCGCGGCCGGCCTCGCCCTCGCCGGCCCCGGCCTCACCCACCTGTGCGGCCGTCTCCTGCAAGCGGTCCACCCGGGCGCCCTGCGCCTCCTCGCCGGCCGGGTCCTCATGGAGGAAGCGACCCGCATCGGCCGCCCCCTCGGCGTGGTCTGCGCGGTCGTCTCCGCCACGTACGCCATGGCCGAGCTCCGTCACCCCGGCACCGACATGTTCGGCCCTCTCACCACCCTGGGCGCCCTCCTGGTGACCGGCTGCACGGTGGCGACCCTGCTCACCGCGGCCGTGGAGGCGAAACACGCCCGCGCGGACACCACCGCCGCCCTCCTGCGCCTGGGCGCCCCCGCGACCATGCTCCGCAGCGCGGCCGCCCTGCGTGCGGGCGCGATCCTGGCCCTCTTCGGCCCTCTCACCCTCCTCGTCGCCGAGCTCGCGGCGCTGCCGCTGGCCCGCTGACCCCCGCATCGACCGCGCCGAAGAACTCGTACGGAAAAAATGACCACCGCCGATGAGTTCCGCTCGGCGCCCCGGTCTACCCACCGAACACCACGACCCCGATGGGAGAGACCAGACATGACCTCCACCGCGTACCAGCAGATGATCTTCATCAACCTGCCGGTCGACGACCTCGACGCCTCGAAGAAGTTCTTCACGGAGCTCGGCTACTCGATCAACCCCCAGTTCAGCGACGAGAACGCGGCCTCCGTGGTGATCAGCGACACCATCGTCGCGATGCTCCTCACCAAGTCGTTCTACTCGACCTTCACCAAGAAGGAGATCGCGGACGCCGCGACCACCAGCGAGGTGCTGATCTGTCTGAGCGCCGAGAGCCGCGAGAAGGTCGACGAGCTGGTCGAGAAGGCGGGCGCCGCGGGCGGCACCGTGTCGGACACGGTCCAGGACCCCGGCTTCATGTACGGCCGCGCCTTCGACGACCTCGACGGCCACACCTGGGAGGTCGTGTGGATGGACCCGGCCGCGATCGAGGGCTGAACGCCCGCCGCAGAAGCTGTGCCTAGCATGGGCGGGTGCAGACGATGCCCGCCCATGCGGCCCACCACAACGACCGCGAGATCGAGACCCTCGACGAGTTCGACGCCACGGTCTCGGCCCGCGGCACCCTCGCCGGCTTCCGCGTCCAGGCCGTCGATCTGACGGACCGCACCCGGGAGTTGCTCGCCACGGACACGAAGGGCGCCGTCTTCCTCGGCTGCCCGATGCGCGAGGACGCGGCCGCCAAGGTCCGCGCGGACGGCGCGATGGTCCTCCCGCCCGTCCCGGACCTGCCGTTCGACCCGTACCGCGGCCTCCTCTACTCGCCGCACGAGCTCTTCGCCGACCTCGACAAGGGCTACGAGGAGACGCTCGACGCCCGTGCGTACGCCTGGTTCCAGCAGACCAAGGCCGACGGCGACATACTCGGCTCGATGCTGCGGTCGATCCACGACGACGCGGTCTCGGACGCTCTCGACGAACTCCTCAGGGACACACGGGTCGTGGGCGTGATGGGCGGCCACGCGATGGGCCGCGGCACGGAGGCCTACGCCGGTGCCGCACGGCTCGGCCGCGAGCTGACCCGCGCCGGCCTCACGGTCGCCACCGGCGGCGGCCCGGGCGCGATGGAGGCGGCGAACCTGGGCGCTTATGCCGCCCCCTTCGACGACGAGATGCTCACCGAGTCCCTGCGACTCCTCGCCAAGGCACCGAAGTTCACGCCCTCGATCACCGACTGGGCGGCGACCGCCTTCGAGGTGCGCACCCGCTGGCCCCGGGGCGGCACCTCCGTCGGCATCCCGACCTGGTTCTACGGCCACGAGCCGCCGAACCCCTTCGCCTCGCACATCGCCAAGTACTTCGCCAACGCCACCCGCGAGGACGGCCTGCTGGCCCGCTCCACCGCCGGTGTGGTGTTCCTGCCGGGCGCCGCCGGCACCGTACAGGAGATCTTCGACAACGCGACGCCCAACTACTACGAGTCACGCGGCGAGCCGACGCCGATGGTGCTCGTCGGCCGGACGCACTGGACCGAGAAGCTGCCCGCGTGGCCGTTGTTGCGGTCACTTGCCCGGGAGCGGTCGATGGAGTCGCGAATCGCCCTGGTTGACCGAATCGAGGAGGCTCCGGAGGCGTTGAAACGTCTTGGTGGTTAATAAGACGGCAAAGGCAATGCCCAGGATGCGTCTACACGTTGACACTACTTACGTCACGCTTATAAACCTGTGAGTCTCTTGGGGATCGTGATGTCACATCACTTCTCCCTCAACCCCCCGCATTTGCGCATCCCGTAAAGGACAAACGTGGCAGTTCTGTCCATATCCCGCCGCACCGTCGCACGTTCCGTGCGCATCCTCGGTGTCGCCTCCGCCTCGGCCGCGCTCGCGCTCGGCGCCGCCGGCAATGCGCTGGCATGCAACATCAACGAGTTCTCCGCCGAAGCCAAGTGCGACGGCGAGAACGGCATCATCACCGTCACCGACGTGGACAAGGCCGGCATCGAGGCCACCGTCTCCGTGTACCTGGTGGACAACAACGCCGACGTCCGCAAGGTCGGCGAGCAGACGGTGAAGGGCTCCAAGGCCGGCACGACCATCACCTTCGAGGAGGACTGGGCGCCCAACGCGGAGTACCGCATCCACGTCGAAGCCCTGCCTTACATCAAGGGTGAGGACATCAAGCCGAACCTGACGACCCCCTCCACAGCCTGCAAGAAGGAGGAGGAGTCCCCGACTCCGACGGCCACGCCGTCCCCGTCGGACTCCGCCACCCCGCCGGCCGAGGAGGAGAGCCCCAGCCCGACCCCGTCGGCCTCGGAGAGCGAGAGCACCGCCCCGGCGTCCTCGCCGAGCAACGCGCCGACCCCCGCGGCCGGTGACTCCAACCTCGCCGAGACCGGTGCGAACTCCAACACCGGTGTCATCGCCGGCATCGCGGCGGCCCTGGTCGCCATCGGTGGCGGCGCGGTCTTCTTCGGCATGCGTCGTCGTGGGGCGAGCAACACCCGCTGACGTCTCGTGAGCAGTACCGCTGTGGCCCGTCCTCCGTCAGGGGGCGGGCCACAGTCGTGTCCGGGGACCGTCACCCGAACGTGGCGCGCTCCAGCCAGAACTCCAGCAGCTCCCGCTCACCGAGCACCTCCAACTCCGGACTGTCCAGCGGCAGTCGGCGGTAGAAGGCGAGCAGTACGGCGGTCAGCGGGCCCCTGAGCGCGACCGTCGCCTTCTCGTGCCCGCGCCGCCAGACGATGACGTCGTCGGTGAGCTCGACAAACCACTCGGCATCGAGCGCGGGCGTGCCGTCGGTGGCGTGCAGATGGATGCTGCGCCCGGCGCCCCTCAGCTCCCGGGCCTCGTCGTGCGGCATGGTCCGCTGCGCGAACTCCACGATCTGCAGCCATTCGTCGATCGCGTCGGCGGCGATGTCGGGCGCGACCTCGTAGGGCAGCCCTGCGGCGAGGGTTGCGTCCGCGCGGTGGATCGTGAGCTCGTGGGCCATCCGGCGGGCCCAGAAGCCGGAGGTGGGGATCCCGGCCCAGGCCCACACCTCCGTCTCCGCCCCGGCCTCCCGGAGCGTGCCGACGAGCATCTCGCCGGTCTCGGCGAGCCACGCGTCCAGCGCGGCCGCGTCTCCCGCCGCCCGGGGCCCGTCCCCCAAGGGCACCTGTTCCTCGGGGACTTCGGCCTCGGCCCTGGTGCGCACCATCAGCTCCACCCAGCGCAGAGCCCCGCCGGTGTGCCGTACCAGCCGCTCCAGCGACCAGTCGGGGCAGGTCGGCACGGTGCCGGACAGATCGGCACCCGAGGTCACCACGGACCTCAGCAGGCCGACCTGGTGGTCGATCTCGTCGCAGTACCGGTCATGGGCGAGCAGCGTCATGCCCGCACCCTATGGGGCCCTGGATCAGCCGAGCACGACGATTTCGGCCGAGTCGAACTCCACGCCGACCCGGTCCCCGACCTCCGGTGCCTCCCGCAGGGCGCACGCCGCCTCGAGGCGCGGTGCGTCCCCCTCCGGCCGCAGTCGTACGGCGACATGCGTGCCCTTGAACGTGCGGGCGGCGACCGTGCACGGCAGCCCCTCGTCGGCGCCCACCAGCCGTACGCCCGCGGGCCGCACCAGCAGGCTCCGCGGGCCCTGCGCGGCGTCCACGGGGACCGGCAGCTTGCCCCAGGGCGTGTCCGCGGCCTCTCCGCCGACCACGCCCTCCACGACGTTCTCGAAGCCGAGGAAACGCGCCACGAACTCGTCCGCGGGCCGCTGCCACACCTCAAGGGGCGTACCGGACTGGGCGATCCGCCCGTCCCGCATCACGACGACCCGGTCGGCGAGCGCGAACGCCTCGCCCTGGTCGTGGGTGACCGCGAGCACGGTGGTTCCCAACCGTCCGAACAGCTCACGCAGTTCGACGACGAGCCGCTCCCGCAGCGAGCGGTCCAGCTGCCCGAGCGGCTCGTCCAGCATCAGCAGCCGCGGCCGGGGCGCGAGGGCACGGGCCAGCGCGACCCGCTGCTGCTCCCCACCGGAGAGCGAGGCGACGGCCCGCCGACCGGCGCCCGGAAGCCCGACAAGGTCGAGCAACTCCCGTACCCGCGAGCCCTGTTCGGCTTTGGAGGCCCCGCGCATCCGCAGCCCGAACGCCACGTTCCCGCCCACGTCCCGTTGCGGGAACAGCTGATGATCCTGGAACATCAGCCCGACCCCGCGCCTGTGCGCGGCCACCTCCACCTGATCGCGTCCGTCCAGCGACACCCGTCCCTCGTCCAGGTGTTGCAGCCCGGCCACCGCCCGCAGCAGCGTCGACTTCCCGCTCCCGCTGGGCCCGAGCACACACACGATCTCGTGCTCGGCGACCGACAGGTCGACCCCGTCCAGCACCGCCCGCCCGCCGAAGCGGACCGTCGCGCCCTCGATGCTCAGCAGCATCAGAACTCACCCGTCCGATCGGTCCTCAGCCGCTCCAGCACCAGCAGCGCCACCGCGCACACCACCATCAGAATCGTCGAAAGGGCCATCGCCTGCCCGTAGTTGAGCTCCCCGGCCCGCCCCAGCAACCGCGCCACCGCGACCGGCAGCGTCGGGTTGTCGGGCCGCGCGATGAACACGGTCGCCCCGAACTCCCCCAGCGACACGGCGAACGCGAACCCGGCCGCGATCAGCAACGCCCGCCGTACCAGGGGCAGATCGACCTCCCGCCACACCCGCCAGGGCGACGCCCCGAGCACGGCCGCGGCCTCCCGCAGCCGGTGGTCCACGGCCCGCAGCACGGGCAGCATGGTCCGTACGACGAAGGGCACACCGACCAGCGCCTGCGCGAGCGGCACCAGGATCCACGAGGCCCGCAGATCCAGCGGCGGCTCGTCGAGGGCGATCAGGAACCCGAACCCGACCGTCACCGCGGACACGCCCAGCGGCAGCATCAGCAGCGCGTCGAAGCCCCGTACGAACCGCCCCGCGTCCCGCCGGGTCAGCGCGGCCGCGGCGAGACCGCCGATCACCACCGCGATGGCCGTGGCGGCGACTGCGTACGCCAGAGAGTTGCCGATCGCCTCGATCGGAGGCACCAGGAACACTCCCCCGTCGGACTTCGTCAGCGCTCGGTAGTACCCGAAGTCGGGGGCGTCCAGCGACCGTTGCACGAGCACGGCGAGCGGCAGCAGGATCAGGACGAGCACGGTGGCCAGCACCCCGCCCAGCAGCGCCCACTGCCCCGCCCCACGCGGCCGCCGGGCCGTCACGGACGCGTCCACCAGCCGCAGCGCGGTCTCCCGTCGCCGTACGGTCCAGGCGTGCAGGGCGAGGATCGAGCCGACGGCCACGAACTGGATGATCGTGAGGACCGCGGCCGTGGCGAGGTCGAAGATCTCCGAGGTCTGGCGGTAGATCTCCACCTCGAGGGTGGAGAAGGTCGGTCCGCCGAGGATCTGCACCACGCCGAAGGAGGTGAAGGTGAACAGGAAGACCATGAGGGCGGCGGCCGCCACGGCGGGCCCGAGCGCGGGCAGGGTCACCTTCCGCCAGGCTGCGAGGCGCGAGGCGCCCAGCATCCGCGCGGCCTCCTCCTGCCGCGGGTCGAGCTGTGCCCAGAGCCCGCCGACCGTCCGTACGACGACCGCGTAGTTGAAGAAGACGTGCGCGAGCAGGATCGCCCACACCGTCGTGTCCAGCCGTACGCCCCACAGCTCGTCGAGCAGTCCCCCACGCCCGACCAGTGCCAGGAACGCCGTACCCACCACGACCGTCGGCAGCACGAACGGCACCGTCACGACCGCCCGCAGGATCTGCTTGCCCGGGAAGTCGAAGCGGGCGAAGACATAGGCGCCCGGCAGCGCGATCAGCAGGGTGAGCGCGGTGGAGGCGAGGGCCTGCCAGGTGGTGAACCACAGGACGTGCCGGATGTCGGACTGTGCGAGCACGTCCGTGATCCGGCCGAACCGCCACGCGCCGTCGGCCTTGAGCCCGCGCGCCACGATCGCGGCGACGGGCCAGGCGAAGAAGACCCCGAAGAACGCGACGGGCAGGGCCATGAGCCCGAGCCGCGTCACGTTCCCCTTGAGGCTCCCGCGTGGGGCTACTTCAGTACGAGCGAGGTCCACGACTTGACCCACTGGTCACGGTTGTCGGCGATCTTGGCGGGGTCGAGGGTCTCGGGGTCCTTGGCGGCGGGCCCGTACTTCGTGAACTCGGCGGGCACGGCCGCCCCCTCGACCACCGGGTAGACGAACATGTTGAGCGGCATGTCCTCCTGGAACTTCTTGCTGATCAGGAAGTCGATGAGCGCCTTGCCGCCCGCGCTGTTCCGCGCGTTGCTCAGCAGCCCCGCGAACTCGATCTGCCGGAAGCAGGTGCCCTCCGCGACCCCGGTCGGCGCGGTCGTCGGCTTCGGATCGGCGTAGATCACCTCGGCGGGCGGCGAGGAGGCGTACGAGACGACGAGCGGCCGGTCGGCCTTGGCCTTCTTGCCGCCGGCGGACCCCGAGAACTCCTCGTTGTAGGCCTGCTCCCAGCCGTCGACGACCTTCACGCCGTTGGCCTTGAGCTTCGTCCAGTAGTCCTGCCAGCCGTCGTCGCCGTACTTGGCGGCGGTGCCGAGCAGGAACCCGAGCCCCGGCGAGGAGGTGGAGGCGTTCTCGGTGACGAGGAGGTTCTTGTAGGCGGGCTTGATCAGGTCGTCGTACGACGTCGGCGGGGCCAGCTCGTGCTCGCTGAAGTAGGCCTTGTCGTAGTTGACGCAGATGTCGCCGGTGTCGATGGGCGTGACCTTGTCCCCGTCGACCCGGTACCCGGCCCCGATCTCATCGGCACCCTTCGCCTCGTACGACTGGAACAGCCCGTTGTCCAGCGCCCTCGACAGCAGGGTGTTGTCGACGCCGAAGAAGACGTCGCCCTGCGGGTTGTCCTTGGTCAGGATCGCCTTGTTGACGGCCTGCCCGGCGTCACCGTCCTCGAGGACCTTGACCTTGTACCCGGACTCCTTCTCGAACGCGGCGAGCACGCTCTTGGAGACGGCCCACGAGTTGTGGCTGACGAGGGTGACGGTCTTGGAGTCGCCGCCGCTGTCGCTGTCGGACGACCCGCACGCGGAGAGCGCGACGAGACCGAACCCGACGGCGAAGACCGTGGCCTTCTTGGTGATGCTCACTGGATTCCTCCTGGGTTGACCAGGAAGAGACGCGGCCCTGCCCGGAACCTCTGAAAGGCTCCGGGCAGGGCGCAACAGCTTGAGTAATGACCGATCTCCCTACCCAGAATGACCTGGGCCAGGTTCGGAGGGTCTGCGGCCCGATTGCCGCACTCTCAGCGCTGTGGCGCTCCCCTGTCGGAATATGAAGATGTACGTACGAGCTCAGGTTACCGCTCGCCCGCCGCCAGCTGACCGCAGGCCCCGTCGATCTCCTGCCCACGGGTGTCCCGAACGGTGACGGGCACCCCGTGCGCGGCGATGGCCTCCACGAAGGCCTTCTCGTCCTCCGGCCGGGAGGCGGTCCACTTGGACCCTGGAGTCGGGTTCAGCGGAATGAGGTTCACATGCACGGGCTTGCCCCTGAGCAGCCGCCCGAGCCGGTCACCACGCCAGGCCTGGTCGTTGATGTCCCGGATGAGCGCGTACTCGATGGAGAGCCGGCGCCCCGACTTCTCGACGTACTCGAAACCGGCGTCGAGCACCTCGCGCACCTTCCACCGCGTGTTCACGGGTACGAGGGTGTCGCGCAGCTCGTCGTCCGGCGCGTGCAGCGAGATCGCGAGCCGGCACTTGAAGCCCTCGTCGGCGAACCGGTGGATGGCCGGCACCAGACCGACGGTCGAGACGGTGATGCCACGCTGCGAGATGCCGAGCCCGTCGGGGGCGGGGTCGGTGAGGGCACGGATGGACTGCACGACCCGCTTGTAGTTGGCGAGCGGCTCACCCATGCCCATGAAGACGATGTTGGAGAGCCGCGCGGGCCCACCGGGCACGTCCCCGTCGCGCAGCGCCCGCATCCCGTCCACGATCTGATGGACGATCTCGGCGGTGGACAGATTCCGGTCGAGCCCGGCCTGCCCGGTCGCGCAGAAGGGACAGTTCATCCCGCACCCGGCCTGCGAGCTGATGCACATGGTCACCCGGTCCGGGTACCGCATCAGCACCGACTCCACGAGCGTCCCGTCGAACAGCCGCCACAACGTCTTGCGCGTGGTCCCCTGGTCGGTCGACAGATGCCGTACGACGGTCATCAGCTCAGGAAGCAGCGCCTCCTGCAGCTTTCCGCGAGCACCGGCCGGGATATCGGTCCACTGCTCCGGCTCGTGCGCGTACCGCGCGAAGTAGTGCTGCGAGAGCTGCTTGGCACGGAACGGCTTCTCACCGATCTCGGCCACGACGTCCTTGCGCTCGGCAGGCGTGAGATCGGCAAGGTGCCGCGGCGGCTTCTTGGCTCCGCGGGGGGCGACGAAAGTGAGTTCTCCGGGCTTGGGCATGGTCATACCAGTGTCGCAGATCAACCGGAGTGCCCCAGTCGACTACCGCCACGCCCAGAGATGGGCGGAAACCACCCCGTCGCCGGCCTCCCTGGTCCAGAAGTTCCACGAGGAGAGACCCGGCACCTCGACGTCCACGTCGTGGAAGACGTATTCGGACGCCAGGCCGGGATACGACGGTGACGAGTCCCGGCGCAGACGCCGTTCGGAGATGGGGCCCACGACGACTCCGGGGCCTTCGACCCCGAGTTCCTCGGCCACGCACCGCCGTGCCGTGTCCGCCGCCTGCTCCCCTGGCTTCATCTTCTCGGCGGGGGCTTCGTCCCGGGGACGCCAACTGCCGTCGGCCATCAGCTGCGCGATCTCCACGAGCTCCTTGCCGTCCTGTCTGATGCGCAGGGTGACGACGGTGACGCGACGCAACGGCGGCTCGGAGTCCAAGGCCGTCTCCCCCGCCTCGATCTCACCCCACAGGTGCTGCACGGACTTGGTCCCGTCGATCCCCCACGACTCCTGGGGAATGCCGTTCCCCTCCAGCCACTCCCGCAGTCGGTCCAGGCTGTCCGGAACCCACATACGCCCCGCCCTTCACGGTGTAGCCCGCTCCACCACCCATACGGGAGGCAGCTGCCTCGTCGCAGGGGACCCTACGGCGGAATCGTGGACGGCACACAGATCGCAGCAGCGGCCTGTGCCTTCCAGGAGGGGACCCGTTCCATGGCCGCCAACCGCCGACGCGGACGCCGTATCGCCGCCGTCGCCACCACCGTCGCCGCCGTCACACTGACCGCCGGGCTCCTCACCGGCTGCGAGAACACCGACGACGCGCTCGGCTGTCTCACCCACGCCGACACGATCTCCGACAGTATCAAGGCGATCCACGAGGCCGGCTGGGACGCGGCGAAGGACCCGTCCAAGACCGACGAGTCCATCGACACCATCGAGAAGAACCTCGACAAGATCAACGACGACACGGACGACGGCAAGGTCGACAAGGCCGTCGACGACCTGAACAAGGCCATCGAGGACTACAACAAGTCCATCCTCGACGGCAACACCGACCCGGACAGCAGCCGGATCGACGCCGCCGCGAATGAGCTCAAGGACGTCTGCACGTCCTAGGTGATGGTGCGTTTCCCAGGTGGTGGGGCGCTTCCTAGGTGGTGGGGCGCTCCAGGCGCTCCTTGAGCAGCTGCTCGTCCCGCGGGAGCTCCTTGCGGACCTGCGGGCGGACGACGAGGGGAACCAGGGCCTTGCCGAGACCGTGCCCCTCGAAGTCGATCTCTATCGTCACGCGGGAGCGGCGCCCGTCGTCGAGCGACTCGATCTCGCCGTGGGTACGTGGCCTGACGGGGCCTTCGATGCCGTGCAGATCCCAGCTGTACGGCGGGTCGAGCCTGTCGAACTCGACGGTCATCGGAATCTCACGGTTCCCGATGCGCCGAGTGACCCGGACCCGGGAGCCGGCGTGGACGGGCCCCTCGTCGAGCGGCTCGGCCTTGACGGCGCTCAGCTGCCATTCCGGCAGGTGGGAGGGGTCGGTGATATACGCATAGACGTCTTCGGGACTGCGGTCGACGTCGATCACTTCACGGATGGCGGACATGACGCCCTCCTTCCAGGGCGATCCCCTTCGAGGGCTTACAGAGGAATCGTCCCACCGGACCAGCCGGTAGAACAGGACCGCCGGAACGGGAGAAGCCCCCGCCGAAGCGGGGGCTTCTCCCTGTACGGAAACGATCAGCCGGAACCGACGAAGAGCACCAGCAGCAGCCACACCACGGGCGCCGTCGGCAGCAGGGAGTCCAGCCGGTCCATGATGCCGCCATGGCCCGGCAGCAGCGTGCCCATGTCCTTGATGCCCAGGTCCCGCTTGATCATCGACTCGCCGAGGTCGCCGAGTGTGGCACTGGCAGCGACCGCGAAGCCCAGCAGCAGGCCCTGCCACCAGGTGCCGTCGTCGATCAGGAAATGCATGCACAGCGCACCCGCGACCATCGCGAACGACACCGCGCCGAGCAGTCCCTCGCGGGTCTTGCCGGGGCTGATGCGCGGCGCGAGCTTGTGCCTGCCGAAGCGCCAGCCGACGGCGTACGCCCCGGTGTCGCTGACGACCGTCAGGACCAGGAACGTCATGACCCGGAACGCTCCGTCGTCCGCGGTGAGCATCATCGCGACGAACGTCGCCAGGAACGGCACGTAGAACGCCGCGAAGACCCCCGCGGTGACGTCCTTCAGATAGCCCTCGGGCGGCTCGGTCATCCGCCAGACCAGGACGGCCAGCGCGGTGAGCGCCATCGCCACCCAGGCACCCTCGGCGCCCCGGACGTACCCGGCGACGACCATGGCCGCACCGCCGACCGCCAGCGGCACGAGGGGCGCCTTGATGCCCTTGCGCTCCTCGAGCCGGGACGTCAGCTCCCACAGACCGACGACGACGGCGACCGCGATGACGCCGACGAAGACGGCCTTGACGACGAACAAGGACGCGACGATCACCGCACCGAGCCCGACGCCGACCCCTATGGCCGCACCCAGGTCCCGCCCCGCGCTCTTCTTCTGCGGCGCGGGAGCCGGCTGCGGGGCGTCGGGCATGGGCTCCGGATTCTGCGGCGCCGCCGCACGGGGCTGCGCCGACGTGGTCTCGTCGCGGAACAAGGGGCCGCTCAGCCGAGCGGCCCCCCGGTCGTCATCCTGGTCGTCGCCGTATCGGGGCACGGCGGGTCCGTCAGGCACGATGGGCATGGGGCGAGTGTGCTGCGCCTCAGGCGCATCGTACGCGGGACCCGCCGGGGCAGCCCCCTGGACAGGCCCCTGGTCGGACGGCCCCCAGTACCCGGCTTGTGGCGGCGCTCCCCAGGAAGAGTCGTTCATCAGACCTCGAGAAGCTCCGCTTCCTTGTGCTTCAGGAGCTCGTCCACCTGGGCGACGTACTTGTGCGTAGCATCGTCGAGCTCCTTCTCCGCACGGCGGCCCTCGTCCTCGCCGACCTCGCCGTCCTTGACGAGCTTGTCGATCGCGTCCTTGGCCTTGCGGCGGACCGAGCGGATGGACACCCGGGAGTCCTCCGCCTTGGCCTTGGCGACCTTGATGTAGTCGCGGCGGCGCTCCTCGGTCAGCTCGGGGAACACCACACGGATGATGTTGCCGTCATTGCTCGGGTTGACGCCCAGGTCGGAGTCGCGGATCGCCTGCTCGATGTTGCGCAGCGCGCTCTTGTCGAACGGGGTCACCACGGCCATGCGCGGCTCCGGCACGGAGAACGAAGCCAGCTGGTTGATCGGCGTCGGCGCACCGTAATAGTCGGCCACGATCTTGTTGAACATCGCCGGGTGCGCACGACCGGTGCGGATCGCGGCGAAGTCCTCCTTGGCGACCACGACGGCCTTCTCCATCTTCTCCTCGGCCTCGAGGAGGGTCTCTTCGATCACCACTTGCTCCTGCGTGTCTTGAGTGAGGCCCGGCTGCGGTTCCTTGGTGAGGGGCGGCGGCCGGCTGCGTCGCGTCTTCTTCCTGCACGGTTCCCGACCGGCAGGACATTGTCCATCCCCCGGTCAGGGTCCGTCCCGTCCGTCCCCCGGACGGGTTGGTTGCCGGATCGTCAGTCCCGGCTGCCCTGGTCACCCACGAGCGTGCCGATCTTCTCACCCTTGACGGCGCGGGCGATATTGCCCTCCGCCAGGAGCTCGAAGACGAGGATCGGGAGCTTGTTGTCGCGGCACAGCGTGATGGCGGTCATGTCGGCGACCTTGAGGTCGCGGGTGATGACCTCGCCGTAGCTGAGCGAGTCGAACTTGACGGCCTCGGGGTTGGCCTTCGGGTCGGAGTCGTAGACCCCGTCCACGCCGTTCTTGCCCATGAGCAGCGCCTCGGCGTCGATCTCCAGGGCACGCTGGGCGGCAGTGGTGTCGGTGGAGAAGTACGGCATGCCCATGCCGGCGCCGAAGATGACCACGCGGCCCTTCTCCAGGTGGCGCACGGCGCGCAGCGGGATGTACGGCTCGGCGACCTGCCCCATGGTGATGGCGGTCTGCACGCGGCTGTCGATGCCCTCCTTCTCCAGGAAGTCCTGGAGGGCGAGGCAGTTCATCACGGTGCCGAGCATGCCCATGTAGTCGGAGCGGGCGCGGTCCATGCCGCGCTGCTGGAGTTCGGCGCCGCGGAAGAAGTTGCCGCCGCCGATGACGACCGCGACCTCCGCGCCGTCACGCACGACTGCCGCGATCTCGCGGGCGATCTTGTGCACCACGTCCGGGTCCACGCCCAGGCCCCCGCCGCCGGAGAAGGCCTCTCCGGACAGCTTCAGCAGAAACCGGCCGCTCACTTTGCCGTCGTCGCTCTTCTGGGCCTTGGTGGTCATCGGATTCTCCTCATGGTGCACATACGAAGAAGGCCACTGCCGATGGGAACTGGTTCGTATCCCATGCGCGGCAATGGCCTCCTCGTCAGATCTGCTGTCGTCCGCCACGCGCGTGCGTGGCGGCGTACCGGACGACTACTGACGACCCTATAGGGCCCGTACGTCGCTCACGGTACGGACTCAGATGCCGACCTTGATACGCGTGAAGCGCTTCAGGGTGACACCGGCCTCGTCCAGAACCTTCTGGACGGACTTCTTGTTGTCGAGCGCGTACGGCTGACCGAGCAGCGTGGCGTCCTTGAAGAAGCCGTTGAGGCGACCCTCGACGATCTTCGGCAGGGCGGCCTCGGGCTTGCCCTCGGCGCGGGTGGTCTCCTCGGCGACGCGGCGCTCGGACTCGACGACGTCGGCCGGCACGTCCTCCTTGGAGAGGTACTTCGGCGCGAAGGCGGCGATGTGCTGGGCGACACCCTTGGCCAGGTCGGCGTCGGCCTTGTCCAGCTCGACCAGGACACCGATCTGCGGGGGCAGGTCGGGCATGGTGCGGTGCATGTAGGAGAAGACGAAACCGTCGGCGAACTGCGCGAAGCGGTCCAGGACGATCTTCTCGCCGAGGTTGGCGTTGGCCTCGTCCACGAACGCCTGGACGGTCTTGCCGGCCTCGATCTCGGAGGCGAGCAGAGCCTCGAGGTCCGCCGGAGAGGTGGCGGCGACGTGCTCGGCGATCGCGGTGGCGACGGCCTGGAACTTCTCGCCCTTGGCGACGAAGTCCGTCTCGCACTTCAGCTCGACCAGCACACCGGAGGTGTTGTCGTCGGCGATGAGGGAGACCACGGCGCCGTTCTCGGCGGAGCGGCCCTCGCGCTTGGCGACGCCCTTCTGGCCCTTGATGCGCAGGGCCTCTACGGCCTTGTCGACATCGCCCTCGGCCTCGTCCAGGGCCTTCTTGCAGTCCATCATGCCGGCGCCGGTGAGCTCGCGGAGCTTCTTGACGTCGGCGGCGGTGTAGTTCGCCATGATTCCTGGAATCTCTCTCGAAGTCTGAAGATCTACGGGCTTGACGGCGGGGGCTGGTCGGCCCCCGCCGTCAAAAGACCCGAAGGGGTGAGGGGTCAGGCCTGCTCGGCCTCGGCGGCCGGAGCCTCGGCAGCGGCCTCGGCAGCGGGCGCCTCGTCGGCGGCAGGAGCGGCCTCGTCGGCGGCGGGGGCCTCGGCAGCAGCCTCGGCGGGCGCCTCAGCAGCGGCCGGAGCCTCGGCGGCCGGGGCCTCCTCGGCCTTCTTCTCGCCCTCGAGCAGGTCGCGCTCCCACGCGGCGAGCGGCTCGCCCGCGCCCTTGTCACCCTTGTCGCCGGTGTTGACGCCGGAACGGGAGATGAGGCCCTCGGCGACAGCGTCGGCGATCACGCGGGTGAGCAGGGTGACGGAGCGGATCGCGTCGTCGTTGCCCGGGATCTTGTAGTCGACCTCGTCGGGGTCGCAGTTGGTGTCGAGGATGGCGACGACCGGGATGTTGAGCTTCCGGGCCTCACCGACCGCGATGTGCTCCTTCTTGGTGTCCACGATCCAGACGGCGCTGGGAACCTTGGACATCTCGCGGATACCACCGAGAGTCTTCTCGAGCTTGGCCTTCTCACGCGAGAGGACCAGGAGCTCCTTCTTGGTGAGGCCGGACGCGGCCACATCCTCGAAGTCGATCTGCTCGAGCTCCTTCAGGCGCTGCAGGCGCTTGTAGACGGTCGAGAAGTTGGTGAGCATGCCGCCCAGCCAGCGCTGGTTGACGAAGGGCATGCCGACGCGCGTCGCCTGCTCGGCGATGGCCTCCTGCGCCTGCTTCTTCGTGCCGACGAACATGACCGTGCCGCCGTGGGCGACGGTCTCCTTGACGAACTCGTAGGCGCGGTCGATGTACGACAGCGACTGGAGCAGGTCGATGATGTAGATGCCGTTGCGCTCCGTGAAGATGAATCGCTTCATCTTCGGGTTCCAACGACGGGTCTGGTGACCGAAGTGGACGCCGCTTTCCAGCAGCTCCCGCATCGTGACGACGGCCATGGCCGTTCTCCTTGTTTCTCGGTTATGTCCTGACGCCCACATGCGCCGTGCCACTAAGGACCGAGGGGCGCTGACCGGGACCGTTACCGGCCGCCGTGTCGGGGCGTGCGAAGTCGACCCGGTGACCCGGATCGCCAGTAGAAGTGTACGGGACCCGCAGGGCACCGGGTGACGCCGCTGTCCACAACCGGGGAGCGGTCCACAGCTCCCGGCCATGATCACGGCTTTTCCCACAGGCTTCCGGCATGCGAGCGATGCGATGTGTGAGCGCGGGCGGCCGGGGATTGCTGCTGGCCCTGGTGCTGACGGTGCCGGCCGCGGGCCCGGTGTCGGGCGACCCTGCCCCACCCCCGCCGGCCGCCCCGGACCCTTCGGTTCCGGCCATCGGCCGTGCCTGGCCGGTGGGGGTGCGTCCCGCGGTCCTACGGGGCTGGGAGCCCCCGGCGACGGCGTACAGCCGCGGCCACCGGGGCGTGGACCTCGCGGCAGCACCGGGCACACCTGTACGAGCGGTGGCGGCGGGGCGGGTGCTGTACGCGGGGCGGGTGGCCGGAAAGGGCGTCGTCTCGGTGGGGCTCACCGGCACGGACCTGCGCACGACGTACGAACCGGTGACGGCGTCGGTCGAGAAGGGCGACGAGGTGGCGTCCGGCAGGGTGCTCGGCACGGTGGAGGCGACGGGCTCGCACTGCACGGCTCCGTGCGTGCACTGGGGTCTGCGGAAAGGGGAGGTCTACCTGGACCCGCTGTCACTGCTGCCACCGTGGCTGCTGCACAGGGGCCCGTCGAGGCTCCTGCCGGTACTGGGAGTGCCGCTGCCGAACCCTGGCGTCAGCCCCGAACGCCCCGCAGAGCCATAGCCACCGCGGCGTCGGTAATGGCCGAAGGATCCTCCGCGGCCCCCAGCTCGATCCGCCGCACAGCCGCGTCGACAACTCCTTGCAGCAACATCGCGGCAAGTCGGGGTTCCGCGTGCCCCATCTCCCCGAGCGCCTGCCCGATCATCGCCACGAGCTCACCGTGCGCGGCCCGGATCTTCTCCCGGGCCCCCGCATCCAGCTCACTGGCCGAGATGGCCACGACAGCCCGATGCCGCCGGTCCCCGACCAGGGCCAGCTGCCGCCGCACATACGCCTCGACCTTCGCCTCGGCCCCCTCGGCCGCGGCCATCGCCGCCGACACCTCCGCGGCCCAGACCGGGAAGTCGACCTCGCACAGTTCCTCGACCACCGCTGCCCGCGACCGGAAGTACTCGTACACGGACGACCGCGCCAGCCCCGTCCGCTCGGCGAGAGCCGGAAACGTCAGCGCCTCCGTCCCGCCCTCGGACAGCAACGACCGAGCCGCGTCCAGCAGGGCGGCTCGCTGCATCGACCGGTGCTCGGCCACGGAGGCCGCTCTAATCCTTGGCACGTCGTCCACTTTACGGACGCACCACCGCCGGTGGGAGTCACTCGTCCCGACGCTCGTCATTCGGCCAGGTCACCGACCGAAGCTGGCCAGTTTCGCACGCAGTTGCAGCACCGACTTGGTGTGGATCTGGCTGACCCGGCTCTCGGTCACACCCAGCACGTTCCCGATCTCGGCGAGCGTGAGCCCCTCGTAGTAGTAGAGCGTGACCACGGTCTTCTCCCGCTCCGGCAGCGTGTTGATGGCCCGCGCCAGGAACCGTCTGAGCTCCCGGTCCTCGGCCACCTCGACCGGATTGTCGGCGGCGGTGTCCTCCAGCGTGTCCATGACGCTGAGCCCGTCCCCGCTCTCGCCCCCGACATGCAGCAGCTCCTCCAGTGCCACCACGTTCGCCAGCGACAACTGGCTGAAGACCGCGTGGAGTTCGTCCACCGCGATCCCCATCTCGGAGGCCACCTCGCCCTCGCTGGGCGTCCGCCTCAGCCGCGCCTCCAGCGTCGCGTACGCCCGCTCGACGTTGCGCGCCTTCTGCCGCACCGAGCGCGGGATCCAGTCCAGCGCCCGGAGCTCGTCGATCATCGCGCCCCGGATCCGCGTGATCGCGTACGTCTCGAACTTGATCTCCCGGTCGATGTCGAACTTCTCGATCGCGTCGATGAGCCCGAAGACCCCGGAGGACACGAAGTCGGCCTGCTCCACATTGGGCGGCAGACCCACGCTCACCCGGCCCGCCACGTACTTCACCAGCGGCGAGTAGTGCAGGATCAGCTGCTCCCGCAGCCGCTCGTCGCCCGTCCCCTTGTACGAACGCCACAGTTCGTCGAGTGTCGAGGGAGCGGGCGGCCGCACGCTACCGTCGCGGGCGGCTGGGGGGATCGCCGCCCGGTCGGACCCGGAGGTGTGCTGGGGCATTCGTCGCCTTGTGCCGTTCTGCCGTGAATGAGGTGTGCCTGGGTGAGCTGTCTGCCTGATGTCGAGTTCGATGCCGTGGTTCCGATCTGTGCCGGAATCCCCGTGAGCGTAGCGTGACTGGAGTGTCGCGGTGTGCGAAGTGCGTGGCGGAAGCTGTGCGCAGATACGTTCCTTTGACCGCCCCGCCGGGTCACGGCGGTAGCTCTGCGTGACCGAGCGGCGGGACCAACTGCGGGAATTCCCAAGGCTGTCGGGGTTCCCCCGGACGGCCGAACACGCTCGGTCAACATCGACTCCGACCGCTCCGGACGGAGATCATCGCCTGGCGTGTCAACTTCCAGCCGTCGCCGTGTCGTTCGACGTAACCAAGTGATCGGAGCTCGTACAGTCTCGCGATCGCGTCGTCCTGCGTCGTCTGCGCACCGCTCCCGACCTCGGCCGCGGTCGCCGCGCCGCGTGACGGCAGCGCGGCCAGGACCCGCCGGGCGCCCGGCGTGAGCAGATCTCGCGGCAGGACAGGTCCTCGCCGGTCCGGGGCGAGCTCTCCCATGTCGCCGACCAGCTCGACGACTTCCTCGGCGTCCGTGACGAGCACCGCGTCCCCGCGCAGCAGCTCGTGCACCCCGGCGGAGAGTCCGCTGGTGGCCGGCCCGGGCACGCCCATGGTGTGCCGGCCGAGCCGCTGCGCCGCCCGCGCGGTGACGAGCGAACCGCTCCGATAGGCGGCCTCGACCACCATGGTCCCTCTGGTCAGCGCGGCGATCACCCGGTTCCGCAGCACGAACCTGCTCGGCGTCGGATGCTCGCCGGGCGGCAACTCCCCGACCACCAGGCCCTGTTCCGCGATCCTGGTGATCAACTCGGTGTGCCCCCGCGGGTAGGGCCGGTCGACCCCGCAGGCCAGCACGGCGACGGTGGCCCCGCCGGCGCCGAGGGCACCGCGGTGAGCGGCCCCGTCGACACCGTAGGCTCCGCCGGAAACGACGACCCACCCGCGCTCGGCGAGACCGCACGCGAGGGTGGCCGCCATATGTGCCCCGTACTCGGTGCACGCCCGGGCGCCCACGACGGCGACCGACCTGAGCGCCCACATCCGCAGACTGGGCGCCCCGCGTACCCACAGCCCCAGGGGCCGCGCGTCACCGAGGTCGTCGAGCTGCCCGGGCCACTCGGCGTCCCCGGGACACACGAACCGCACCCCGGAGTCCCGCGCGACCCGCAGATCGGCATCCGGCTCGGCCGCCCTCCCCCGAGCCACCAGCCCGCCCCACCGCTTCCCGGTCACCCCCGGCAGCGAGACCTCCCGCCCCTCCCGCACCCGCCGAGCCACCTCACTCACCCCGAACTCCCGCACCCACCGCCCGGCGACCTCGTCACCGGGCTCGACGACACGGGTGAGGAAGACACGGGCGAGGAGTTCGCCGTCCGGGTCCTGGCCTGCGTTCACGTATGCGCTCCGATGGCCATCGGTACGCCCCTGGGGACCCCGGTGCGCAGTTGCAGCGCGAGGGCGACGTCGGTCGCGTCGGGGCGGTCGTGTCCGAGCAGGTCGGCGACGGTCCAGGCGACGCGCAGGACTCGGTCGAGTCCGCGGGCCGTCAGGACGCCGCGTTCGAGGTTGCGCTCGGCCTCGTCCATCGCACCGGGTACCGCGTGCCAGCGGCTGCGCAGCTCACGGCCCGGCACTTCGCTGTTGGTCCGCCACGGGGTGCCGGTGAGGCGTGCCGCGGCCCGCTCCCTGGCCGCCCGTACCCGGTCGGCCACCGTGGCGGTCGACTCGCCCCGGGCACCGCGCCCGGTGAGCTGGGCCCGGGTGACGCGGTCCACCTCCACCCGCAGGTCGACCCGGTCGAGCAGCGGGCCGGAGAGCCGGGCCTGGTACCGGCGGATCGCCGAGGGCGGGCACTCGCAGAAGTCGTCGGTCTGCGAGAAGCGTCCGCAGGGGCACGGGTTGGCCGCCAGCACCATCAGGAACTTCGCCGGGAACCGCACGACACCCGCGCTGCGGGCGATCACCACATGGCCCGCCTCCAAGGGCTGCCGCAGCGCGTCCAGGGCCTGGCTGCTGAACTCCGGGGTCTCGTCCAGGAAGAGCACTCCCCGGTGGGACAGCGACACCGCACCGGGCCGCGCGATGCTCGGACCCCCTCCGACGAGCGCCTGCATGGTGGCCGAGTGGTGCGGGGCGCAGTAGGGCGCGACGTCGATCAGCGGTTTGCCCGGCGGCAGCAGACCCGCCACCGAGTGCACCGCCGTGACCTGGAGCGACTCCTCGCGGGTCAGCCGGGGCAGGACGGCGGGCAGCCGCTCCGCGAGCATCGTCTTGCCGGCGCCGGGCGGCCCCTGGAGGAACAGATGGTGGCCGCCGGCCGCCGAGACCTCCACCGCCGTACGGGCCGAGAGCTGGCCCACGACGTCGGCCAGGTCGTGGCCGTAGTCCTGCTGTGCGGCACCCATGCTGTGCATCCCCGTGGCCGCGCCCGTGCCTGGCACCCGCAGGCCCGCCATGAGCGGGTCGGGGCGGCCCGGCTCGTCCGGCTCCTCGTCGGGAACCGGCTCATCCGCGAGGACCGCGATCAGCTGTCGCAGACTGCGCACGCCCAGCACGGAGACACCGGGTACCAGCGAGGCCTCGACGGCGGCACACTCCGGCACGACGACCTGCTCATAGCCCGCGTCCGCGGCGGCCAGCACGGCCGGCAGGATGCCCCGGACCGGACGTACCCGTCCGTCCAGGCCCAGCTCTCCGATCATCACGATGTCGGCGAGCACCCTCGGGTCGATCCGCTCCGCGGCACCGAGCACCGCACACGCGATGGCGAGATCGAAGCCCGAGCCGGCTTTCGGCACCGACGCCGGGCTGAGCCCCACCGTCAGCTTCTTCTGCGGCCACCCGCCGCCCGAGTTCACGACCGCCGCCCGAACCCGGTCCTTGCTCTCCGTAAGACTCTTGTCCGGCAACCCCACCAGCGTGAACGCCGCCACCCCGGGCTCCAGATCCGCCTGGACCTCCACGACCACGCCCTCGACGCCCACCAGCGCCACCGAGCACGTACGAGCGAACCCCATGTCAGGCCACCCCTCGCGCGTGTTCGACGACGGGTGCGCCGCGGTTCGGCAGGACGACCCCCACGAGGTCGATACGGACGCCGCCCGGCGGTGCTCCTCCGTGCGCGTGGATCCAGCAGGCGGCGAGACCTCGCAGCCGCTCCGCCTTCTCAGGGGTCACCGCGGCCATCGGATGCTCGAAGGCACCCGTCCGGCGTGTCTTGACCTCGCAGACGACCAGGACGTCCCCGTCCCGCGCCACGATGTCGATCTCACCCGTCCTGCCACAGCGCCAGTTGCGCTCCAGGACCGTCATGCCGGTCTCCGCCAGCCGCCGCGCGGCCAGCGTCTCGCCGTACTTTCCGAGTGCACTGCGTGCCTGATGTGTGTTCATGTCGGCACCACCTCCGGCGCCAACCGTCACGCACACCGGCCCACCAAGTTGATCTTGGTGGGCTACTCAGCGGTTGTGGAAAACTCCGTCACCCCGATGGAGGAACGTCAGCTGCCCGGAAGCTCCAGATCACTCTTGTTGAGCTCCTCGATATTCACGTCCTTGAACGTGAGCACCCGCACCTGTTTCACGAACCGAGCCGGCCGATACATGTCCCACACCCACGCATCCGCCATCGACACCTCGAAGAACACCTCACCCTGAACCGAGTGCACCTGCATCTCGTAGTCATTGGTCAGATAGAAGCGCCGCTCGGTCTCGATCACGTACTTGAACAGACCGACGACATCGCGGTACTCCCGATAGAGCTTCAGCTCCATCTCGGTCTCGTACTTCTCGAGGTCCTCGGCGCTCATGGCATGTTCCCCTTCAGCCGTGCGGTCCCACCATTGTGCGCCAGTCCCGTCAGCCCCTAGACGATTTCGGGGTCGAGGGTCACGGGCGTGGTCGGGGGTCCTTCGTCGAGCAGCCTGCGGAGCAGCTCGGCGAGTCTGGTCGGATACACCGTCTCATGTGCCCGGGTCAGTTCCTGACACGTCCACCAGCGCGCTCCGGAGACGCTGCGCCGCTCCAGCTCGGTCAGCGCCACGGCCCCGGGCACCACATCCGACGTATGGGCCGTGCGCGCCAGGTAATACCACTCGTCCTGGTCCCACCGGCGCCCCGCGAACGGGAAGGAGCACATCCGTCGCCAGAGCACCGGACCGAGCTCCACATCGGTGATGCCGGTCTCCTCCACGAGTTCCCGCAGAGCGGCCTGTTCACGAGTCTCGGCGCCCTCGACACCGCCGCCCGGGGTGAACCACCAGTCGTTCGTCGGATCGTCCGGCTCATGGCCGTGCAGCAGGAGGATGCGGTCGTCCGGGTCGAGGAGCACCACCCTGGCGACCTTGCGCAGCCCGCCCTCGTAGGTGTCCGCCGAAGCCTCAGCGTGCACCCACGGGCTCCGTCCGGGTCCGGGAACGACCACGGCCGAGCAGTTTGGCGACCGGGCCGTAGGCGCCGCCGCCGAGGACGAGCACCGCACCGGCCACGATCAGGATCGTGATCGTCCGCAGCGGGCCCGGCGAGGAGAGCGCGCCGAGCTTCTCGAAGCCGGTCGGCTCCTTCAGCATGCCGTTCATCGGCCATACGACGGCGTCGACGCGGGCCGTCACGGCGGACCGCGCGACCGTGCCGCTGGCGGCGTCCGTCAGATGGGCGCTGGAGTCCAGGGAGCCCTGCCGCTCGTCACCCAGCAGGAACAGACGTCCTTCGGGGACCGTCACGGACGGGATGGTCTTCCACTCGGCCGCGGTGCCCGCGGGCAGATACGGCTCGTCGATCTGCTTGCCGTTGACGGTCAGCTTGCCGTCCGTGCAGCAGGCGACCGTGTCGCCGCCGACCGCGACCACGCGCTTGACCACGGGGGCGTTGGACACCCAGGTCTTGTCGGTGAAGACGACGACATCGCCCCGGCGTATCTCACCGCCGTCGACACGCTGTGCCAGTACCCGGTTGCCGGCGTCGATGGTGGGCGCCATCGAGCTGGTGGGCACGGTGTACGGCCGGTAGACCACAGCTCCCCAGGCGAACCCGCCGAGGAACAGCACAAGGCCCAGCGCGACGGCCAGCCCGGACAGTCGCTGTCCGGTCCGGCTGCCCACCGGGCCCGTGTTCGTGCCTCCGCTGCGCGGGGCCGTACGTGTCGTGCTCTCGCCACCCATGGGTCCGCACCCTACCCGGCGGTACCCGACACGGTCAGCCCTTCACCAGCGACGAAGGTCACCCGCTCCGTAAAGGTTTCCCTAGGTCAGCCGGTCAGCGGGTCTCGGCCGGCTCGATCTTCCGCCGACGCCAGAGCACCACCGGCACCGCAGCCGCGAGCGCGAGGCCCTGCGGGGCCACCGACAGGGCGGTGGAGGCGGCGGACCGGGCGCTCAGATCCTGGTCGAAGGTGTCCGGGACCGGCAGCGTGCCCCAGCGGTTGATCGGCCAGGCCTTCACGATGGCGCGTCCGACGACCTCGTCGACCGGGACCATGCCGTGGTACTTGTCGTCCTGGTTGTACCGCGAGTCACGCGAGTTCTGGCGGTGGTCGCCCATGACCCAGATGTAGCCCTCGGGCACCTTGACCTTGAACTGGCCGCCGATGTCGTCGACCGTGCACGGGGTGTTGCCCGGGTAGACGTACGCCGACTCGCTCAGCGCCTTGCCGTTGACCTTCACCGGGCCGGTGCCCTTGCACTCGACGGTGTCGCCGCCGACGCCGACGACACGCTTGATGAGGTCCTTCTCCTCGGCGGACGGCATCAGGCCGATCCAGCTGAGGAACGTCTGGATGGCGTTCGGGTCGGCGGTCGGCTCGCCCGCCAGCCACTGCGAGGGGTCGTGGAAGACGACGACCTCGCCGCGCTCGGGCTCCGAACCGAACCACGGGGTGAGCTTGTCGACCAGGACGCGGTCACCCTGCTGAAGGGTGTTCTGCATCGAGTCGGAGGGGATCGAGAACGCCTGCACCAGGAACGTCTTGATCAGCAGCGCCAGGACGAGCGCGATACCGATCAGGATCGGCAGCTCCTTCCAGAAGGAGCGCTGGTTCTTCTGCTTGGGGGCCGAGTCGCCCGGCCCGTCGTCCCCGGGCTGTGTCCGCTCGTCCGCCGCGGAGTCACTCCCGGAGGTCACGGCGTCGTCCGTGGCCGGGTCGGCCGCGTCCACGGGGCGTCCGCGGTGCTCCTCGCCGTCGTGCCCGGACCGTGCGCCAACCGCCACATCCCCCACGCCAACTCCTTACTCTGTGCCGCCGCCTGCCCCATATGCGGTGCAGGCCCACCACTCCCATAACGAGCGGGAGTTCCGCAGGGCTCGGGAGCTGGATCGTTCCGTTCGGATCGTCGGAGGCAACCCTATGCGACAGTTGGGGAGCCGCAGTCGACCCGGCGGCCGAGTCGGTAATGGATGAGTATGTTTTCGGCTCGTCGAGGCTGTTCCAGTGGCCGAAGGGCCAGGCGATGACCCTCGCCCGTCCCACCACCGAGTCTTCGGAGACCGTACCTCCGTAGTCGGTGTCCTGATGCGCGCGGGAGTCCGCGGAGTTGGCCCGGTGATCGCCCATCACCCACAACCGCCCCTGGGGGACGGTGATGTCGAACTCCTGCGTCGACGGAGCGTTGCCGGGATAGAGGTAGTCCCCCTCGGTGAGCGGGACGCCGTTGACGGTGACACGCCCTTCCGCGTCACAGCACTTGACCCGGTCCCCGCCGACGCCGACGACGCGCTTGATGAGGTCCTTCTCGTTGTCGGACGGCAGCAGGCCGATGAAGGTGAGCCCCTCCTTGATCTGCTTGATGACGACGGGGTCCTCCTTCTTCGTCGTCGTCTGCTCGTCCTTGAGCCAGCCGCCCGGGTCCTTGAAGACCACGACGTCCCCGCGCTGCGGCTTGGAGCCGAACCACGGGGTGAGCTTGTCGACCAGCACCCGGTCGCCGATCTGGATCGTCTGCTCCATGGAGCCGGACGGGATCACGAAGGCCTGCACCAGAAAGGTCTTCAGCACCAGCGCTATGAGCACGGCGACGCCGACGAGAAGCGGTATCTCCTTGGCGGCGGAGCGCCTGCGGCGCCGCTTGACCTTGCGCTGGAGCTTGCGCCGCTCCGCTCGCGTACGACCGCCGGAGGGGCTGGAGGCGCGCCGGACACCGGTGGGCAGAAGGTTGTCGGCGGCGTCGCTGGGCACACCGCGCGGTTTGCCGCGATTACCCATCGGCACCTGCCGCGGCGGGCACCCGCGCGTAGGCCTCGGGTCGGTGCAGCCGGGTCCAGTGCGCGGCCGGCCAGACGATCCAGTCGGCGCGGCCGATCACCTCGGTCACGGGGATCATGCCGCCGCCGGGCGAGCCCAGATGGTCGCGGGAGTCGCTGGACTCGCCGCGGTGGTCGCCGAGGACGAAGAGGGTGCCGTCGGGCACGACGACGTCGAAGTCCACCGAGGACGGAGAGTCACCGGGATACAGGAACGACGACTCGTCGACCGACCGGCCGTTCACCTCGATCCTCCCCTCCTTGTCGCAGCAGACCACGTGGTCTCCCCCCACACCCACTACGCGCTTGATGTAGTCCGCATCCCCGAAATACCCGGTTCCGTCGAACACCACTACATCTCCGCGCCGCGGCTCGGCACCGAAACGGTACGCCAACTTATTTACGAGAACCCGGTCCCCGATCCTCAATCCGTTTTCCATGGATCCGCTGGGAATCTGGAACGGTTGCGCCACGAAAGCGTTGAGGGACAGCAAAAACAGCAGGCAGACCAACAGGGTCAGGCTGATCCGGCCACCGGGAAGCCACTGGGTGATCCGCGACACCAACGCGAAACGCGACCGTCCCTCCTGACCCTCTGTGTCCGAGATCTCCTCGGATTCGGAAGGGCGGGAGGAGCGGTCGCGCTCCGTCTGCTGTGCTTCGGTGTCCATCGGGGCCAGATGCTATCCGGCCCCTCTGTGGACCCCGGAAGGCGAGATCAGTTCTCGCGCTTCTCCTTGATCTTCGCGGCCTTGCCGCGCAGCTCACGGAGGTAGTACAGCTTGGCGCGACGCACGTCACCGCGGGTCACGAGCTCGATCTTCTCGACGATCGGGGTGTGCACCGGGAAGGTGCGCTCCACGCCGACGGAGAACGAGACCTTGCGGACCGTGAAGGTCTCGCGGACACCGGCGCCCTGGCGACGGATGACTACGCCCTTGAACTGCTGCACACGGGAGCGGTTGCCCTCGATGACGCGGACGTGGACGTTGACGGTGTCACCCGGGCGGAAGGCCGGGATGTCGGTGCGCAGCGACGCGCTGTCGACGGAGTCGAGCAGGTGAGACATTTCGTCTGCTTTCTTCACCCATGCCACAGGTCATAGGCGGGAGCTAGGTGTATCGGAGGATGTTGTCCGTGCCGGGGCGGGCGTCGTGTCCCCCTGTGGCAGGGGCGCACGCCGGACGACGCACAACAGCGGCCTATTGTTCCACGTCGTCGACCCGACGCCAAAATCGGCCGTACGGCTCCCCTGCCGGATCGGGCGCCCAGCCCAGGATGGAGAGCATCTCGCGATCCTTCTTGTCGAAGGCCTTGGGGTCGCAGCGCTCGATGAGGTCGGGCCGGTTGGCCGTGGTGCGCTTGAGCGCCTCGTCGCGCCGCCAGCGGGCGATCTTGCCGTGGTGGCCGCTGAGCAGCGTCTCCGGGATCTCCCGGCCGCGCCATCGGGGCGGCTTGGTGTAGACGGGGCCCTCCAGGAGGTTCGCCATGGCACCGGGCGCGAAGGAGTCGTCCCGGTGGGACTCGGCGTTGCCCAGGACACCGGGCAGCAGCCGGGCCACGGCCTCCGTGACGACGAGGACGGCCGCCTCGCCGCCGGCGAGGACGTAGTCGCCGATGGAGACCTCGTAGACGGGCATCCGGGTCGCGTACTCGTCGATGACGCGGCGGTCGATGCCCTCGTAGCGGGCGGGCGTGAAGACCAGCCAGGGCCGCTCGGAGAGCTCCACGGCGAGTTCCTGGGTGAAGGGACGGCCGCTGGGCGTGGGGACGATGAGCGCGGGCGCGCGGGCGCCCGTGTCATAGCCGTCGGCCAGCACGGAGTCCAGCGCGTCCCCCCACGGGTCGGTCTTCATGACCATGCCGGGGCCGCCGCCGTACGGGGTGTCGTCGACGGTGTTGTGGCGGTCGTACGTCCAGTCGCGCAGGTCGCGGACGTGGACGTTCAGCTGTCCACGCGCGCGTGCCTTGCCGACGAGGGAGACGTTCAGGGGTTCGAGGTACTCGGGGAAGATCGTGACGACGTCGAGCCTCATGCGCTGTCTTCCTTCGACGACGCGATCTCGGCCTGGTCGTCGATCAGCCCGGGCGGCGGGTCGATCACCGCCCGCTGCTCCTCGAGGTCGATCTCGATGACGATCGACTCGACGAACGGGACCATCACCTCGCTGCCGTCGGGACGCTCCACGATGAAGAGGTCCTGGGAGGGCAGATGCGAGATCTCGGTGATCCGGCCGACCTCCACACCGTCCTTGGTGACCACGTCCAGGTCCATCAGCTGGTGGTCGTAGTACTCGTCCTCTTCCTCGGGCAGCTCCTCCGGGTCCACCTCGGCGATCAGGAGGGTGTTCCGGAGAGCCTCCGCGGCGCTGCGGTCCTTCACGCCCTCGAAGCGCAGGATGAGGCGACCGCTGTGGACACGGCCGGTCTCGATGGTGAGGGGGCCGGTGGAGGCGGGGTCCGTGAGCAGTACGGCGCCGGGCCCGAGCCTCAGCTCCGGCTCGTCGGTGCGGACCTCCACGGTGACCTCGCCCTTGATGCCGTGGGCACGGCCGATGCGAGCGACTACCAGCTGCACTGTGCTTGTTCTCCTGTAGGTACGACTACGGGCCGGGGACGGCCCAGTGGCCCTCCCCGGCCCGAGCCGGTGCTGCGTTTGGCGTCAGCGGACGTGGTCTACGTCGACGAGGTCGACGCGGACACCACGGCCGCCGATGGCGCCCACGACGGTACGCAGAGCGCGTGCGGTGCGGCCGTTGCGACCGATCACCTTGCCGAGGTCGTCGGGGTGGACCCGGACCTCCAGCACACGCCCGCGACGCAGGTCGCGCGAGGCGACCTGCACATCGTCAGGGTTGTCGACGATGCCCTTCACGAGGTGCTCGAGAGCCTCCTCGAGCATGCTCAGGCCTCGGTCGACTCGGACTCGGCGGCAGCCTCGTCCTTCTTCTCAGCCTTCTTCTTCTGGGTGATGGCCTCACCCTTGCCCTCGTCGTCGCCACCGAGGGCGTCGAACACCGGGCGCGTGGCCTTCGGCTCGGCCACGAGCAGCGGAGCCGGGGCGGGCAGGCCCTTGAACTTCTGCCAGTCGCCGGTCAGCTTGAGGATGGCGAGGACGGGCTCGGTCGGCTGCGCGCCGACACCCAGCCAGTACTGCGCGCGCTCCGAGTCGACCTCGATGCGCGAGGGGTTCTGCACCGGGTGGTACAGACCGATCTCCTCGATCGCACGGCCGTCACGGCGGGTGCGGGAGTCGGCGATGACGATGCGGTAGTGAGGCGAACGGATCTTGCCCAGACGCTTCAGCTTGATCTTGACTGCCACGGGAGTGGGTTCTCCTGGTTTTGACGTGGTTGGGCACGGCGAGATTGCCGCGTGGGGTTGCGGTACCCGAGTGCCCGATGGACGCGTCAGCCGGAGGCGAGAGGGTTCCTGTGCGGCTGTCGAGTACAGCTAGCCATTGTGCCATACCCGGCGGGTCGCGTCGGACGGAGCCCGCGGCGAGGCACGCCTGCGGGGCACCCGGCAGCGCAGGGTGCCCCGGGCGTCGTTCCGGCACCCACGAGATGCCGGTACTCCACCGGCCGCGGCTACGCGGCCCCGAGGACCTCGGGAATCCGGAACGGCTTGCCGCACCCTCCGCAGACGATGGGCGCCTGCGCCAGGACCGACGGGACGACGCGCACATTGCGACCGCAGTCGCAGACCGCCTTGACGCGTACGCCGCCGCCGGACGAGCCGTGCCGGGCGGCCGGGCCGCGGAAGGAGCGGGCCGTGTCGGCCGAGGTGGCCGCCGTGTGGGCCTTCAGGGCGCGCTGGAGCCGCTCGATGGTCGGGCGGTAGCGGCGCTTGGCCTCCGGGTTGAGGGTGACCAGTGAGAAGCCACTGCTGGGGTGCGGCTCCTCGGGATGGTCCAGGCCCAGCTCCTCGGCGATCGCGAGGAATCTGCGGTTGTGGTAGCGGCCGGCGCGGGAGGTGTCACGGACGCCGCGGGAGGCGGCGATCCCATGGACTGCCTCGTGGAGCAGTCGCTCGAAGGAGAGCTCGTGTCCGCACGCGGACGACGACTCTCCGATCAGGGACTCTGGCGCGGCGAGATCGGGCAGCTCGGGGTGGTACCGCTGAATGTCGGCCCACGCCTGCGCCAGCTCGGCGGCGAGAACAGGTGGTGTCTGTGTCGTGCTCACGTAATGACAACGAGCCGGAGTGCCCCAGTGTTCCGATTCCGGGGCATCCCAAATAATTTGCACGTACCCGTCAGTTGCCGCTGATGCGTCCTGACGAGGGCGGGTGCGCTGATCTGCGGAGAAGCCTCACAGCTCGCACTAAGCCGGTACGTAGTCCGATATACGACCCGCCACGTAGACGGTGTCCGCGCGCCGGGGTGACTGTGGTCCGCGGATGCGCAAGAGGCGTTTCGGTCGCTCTCCCGCCGGAAGGGCGCTACCTCGATCAGCGCGCGCGACGACCGCGACGTTACCGGGCGCCTTGGCGCCGTCGCCAACCGACCCGCCCTCGGCGACCAGACACCGTACGATCACCGCGCGCCCGGCCGGCATCTCCGTGCCGCTCTCCAGGTCACGGGCCCGATCCCGATCCGTACCGGCACGCTCCGACCGCCGGGCTCGCGGACCTTGGCCAGAACCGCCTCGTCGCCCTTGATCGCCATACCGACGGCCTGGATCCGTTCCCGACGGACCACGTGCGCCCACTGGTTGATCACCGGCAACCATCTCCGCCTGCGTCCGCCCCACAGCCCGTAC
The DNA here is from genome assembly GCF_053592055.1 of Streptomyces sp. NPDC002817. Taxonomy (NCBI): domain Bacteria; kingdom Bacillati; phylum Actinomycetota; class Actinomycetes; order Kitasatosporales; family Streptomycetaceae; genus Streptomyces; species Streptomyces sp. NPDC002817. The sequence continues at coordinate 68,508 of NZ_JBSFUY010000017.1, read as the reverse complement.
CCGTACGGCCGGATGACCATGCTACGGGTCCAGGTTGCCGGGATGTGAAATCTCGCCAGGTGCACAGCGAACCCACAAGCCGGGCCCCACAGACCCTGGACGCGCGCCCGAGTGCGGAGTTATCTGGCATACGGGGGGAGAGCGAGCGCACGTCACGGGGGCTATGGAATCGGGCACAGCAGCAACTCTCGGCGGATTGGGGCGCTTTCGATGACACCTACGCTCGTGCGGCAGCACCTGACTCATACGGGAGAGGAGCCCCGTGTGGACCGGTGTGCACGCGCGCGTGACTGGTCCGAGATCCAGGAGCGGATGCTGGTTCCGCTCTACGAGGCCGTCTACGAGCGACTCGAAGTGGGCGCCGGCACCCGGGTGCTGGGCCTCGGCTGCGGCAGCGGACTCGCCCTGCTGATGGCGGCGTCGAGAGGGGCCGCGGTCACCGGTGTCGACTCCTCGTCCTCCGAACGACTGGCGCTGGCCCGGCAGCGGCTGCTGCCCGAGGCATGGGGCACGCGTGCGCGTGCGGAGACCCGGATCGTCGACGGTCACCCTCGGGACGCGGCCGACGCGGAGACGCCCGCGTACACCCTGGTGACCGCTTTCGAGCCCATCGGGTGTCTCGCGGGCGACTCGGAAGGGCTCTCCGGGCTGCTCGCCGCGGCGACGCCGCTCGTCGAACGGGGGGCGCCCGTGGTGCTCGCCGGCTGGGGTCCGCCGGAACGCTGCACCACGTCGTCCGTGCTGCGGGTGGCCACCAAACTGGCGGATCCGCTGCGCAGCACGGGCAGTTGGCGCCCCGCACTCCGTGACGACCTGGAGGAGGTGGCCCAGCGGGCGGGCCTCAAACCGGACGGCTCCGGCCGGGTCGCCTGCCCCTTCGGCTACGCCGACGTGGACAGCGCGCTGCGGGGCCTGCTCTCCACCGGCCTCTTCGACGCGGCGATCTCCGCGACGGACCAGGCCCAGGTCGACAAGGAGGTCAAGGAGGCCCTCCACCCGTACCAACGCCGGGACGGCACGGTGTGGATGCCGAACGTGTTCCGGTACCTGATCGCGCGCGTGCCCTGAACACCCGCGCGGGATCGGCCTGAACGGGACACAGCAGCGGGCCTAGCCATCGTCCTTGGTCAGCCGTGTGATCCCCGCGATCCGGTACGCGTCCGCCTCCTCCAGGGTCTCGTTCGCCAGCAGGGCCTGGGCGAGGGCGTCCAACTGGTCGCGGTGGTCGCGGAGTTTGCGGCAGGCCTCCTCGTAGCAGTCGTCCACGATCCGGCGCATCTCGTGCTCGATCACGTCCAGGGTCTGCGGGGCCGCCGAGAGACCGTAAGCCTGCTGGGCGTCACCGGGCAGCGCGGACAGCCGGCCCACGCGCTCGCTCATCCCCCACCGTGCGACCATGCCGCGCGCGATGTTGGTGACCTGTTCGAGGTCGTTCTCCGCACCGGTGGTGATGGCGTCGTAGACGACGTGCTCCGCGGCCATGCCCCCGAGTGCGCCGATGATGCGGCCCCGCAGGTACTCCTCGGTGTACGCGTACCGGTCCGCGTCCGGCGTCGACAGCGTCACGCCGAGGGCCCGTCCGCGCGGCACGATGGTGATCTTGCGAACGGGGTCGGCGCCCGGTCGCAGCATGCCGAGGAGGGCGTGTCCGCTCTCGTGGTAGGCGGTGCGGCGGCGCTCCTCCTCGGGCATCACCAGCGGGCGTTCGGCGCCCAGTTGGACCTTCTCCAGCGCCTCGGAGAGGTCGGTCTGCGTGACCCTCTCCTGCTTGCGCTTCACCGCCAGCAACGCCGCCTCGTTCGCCAGGTTGGCCAGTTCGGCACCGGTCATCCCCGGGGTCGTACGGGCGACCTGGGCCAGGTCGACGCCGTCGGCGAGCGGGATCTCGCGGGTGTGGATCTCCAGGATCGCCTCACGGCCGCCCCGGTCCGGGGGCGAGACCATGACCACCCGGTCGAAGCGGCCGGGGCGGGTCAGCGCCGGGTCCAGGACGTCGGCCCGGTTGGTCGCCGCGATGACGATGACGCCCTCCGAGCCGGAGAAGCCGTCCATCTCGGTGAGGATCTGGTTGAGGGTCTGCTCGCGCTCGTCGTGGCCGCCCATGCCCGAGCCGCCACCGCGGGCCCGGCCGATGGTGTCGATCTCGTCGATGAAGACGATCGACGGGGCCACCTTGCGCGCCTCGGCGAACAGTTCACGCACGCGTGAAGCGCCGACGCCCACGATCATCTCGATGAACTCGGACGCGGAAGCCGAGAAGAAGGGCACCCCCGCCTCACCGGCGACGGCCCGCGCGAGCAGTGTCTTCCCGGTACCGGGCGGACCCGCGAGCAGCACACCGCGCGGCATCTTGGCGCCCATCTTCCGATAGGCGTCCGGGTTCTTCAGGAAGTCGACGACGTCGTTGAGCTCGCCCTCGACCTCGTCGATGCCCGCCACGTCCTGGAACGTCGTGCGCTTCTCCCCCGACTCCAGCTCGACCGGCTTGGGCGGGGCCTTGCGCCCGAGCATCCCGCCGGCGCCGCCCATCCCCGCGCTCATCCGCCGCGCGATGAAGATCCACAGCACGACCAGGAGCAGCATCGGGGCCAGCGAGATCAGCAGGTTGGACAGGAAGCTGCGCTGCTGGACGACCGGCTCCGCGGTGACGGTGACGTCGTGCTTGGTCAGGTCCTCCCAGAGCTGGTCGTCCGCGAAGGTCGGCCGCTCGGTCTTGAACTTGGTGTAGGTGCCGTCGCCCTCGGGGTCGTCCTGCTTCTTCTTGAGCTGACCCTGGATCGCGTCGCCCTTGGCGTAGATCTTGCTGACGTTGCCGTCGTCGACCTGCTTGCTGAACTCGGTGTACGAGATCGTCGGCTCGTCGCCGTCGTTGAAGTACGACAGCACGAGGTTGGCGATCAGGAACACGATCAGCGCGGTGAGGAGCAGGCTCCACCAGCCCCCGCGCGGCTTCCGCCCGCCGGGCGGCGGCTTCGGCGGCTCCTGCGGGGTGCCCTCGGTACGCCAGGGCTGGTCGGGGGACTTCCGCGACGGCGCAGGCTTGGTCATATCCGGACGTTACGACAGGAAAGCGACACGGGCATGTGCGCCTACGTCGCTGGGGGCGCCCTCCGTGACGGAGGGCGCCCCCAGCGACGTACAGAACGAATCGTCAGCCCATGAACTTCTTGAACTCGTCCGGCAGCTCGAAGTCCTGCGGGGCCTGCTGTCCCGGCACACCGAAGGCGTTGCCACCCTGGGCGCCCGCGGCCTTGCGCGCGGCCTCCTCGGCCTCCTGTTGCTTGCGCTTCATCGGGTTGCCGGAGCGCTGCTTGCCCTTGGCCTGCTTCGGCTGCTTCTTGGCGCGGCCGGGGCCGCCACCCATGCCCGGCATCCCGGGCATCCCCGGCATGCCGCCGCCCTGGGCCATGCGGGACATCATCTTGCGCGCCTCGAAGAACCGCTCGACCAGGTTCTTGACCGCGCTGACCTCGACTCCGGAGCCCTTGGCGATACGGGCGCGGCGCGAGCCGTTGATGATCGTCGCGTCCTGGCGCTCGGCCGGGGTCATCGACTTGATGATGGCGGCCGTGCGGTCGACGTCCCGCTCGTCCAGGTTGTTGATCTGGTCCTTGATCTGGCCCATGCCCGGGAGCATGCCGAGCAGCTTGGAGATGCTGCCCATCTTCCTGACCTGTTCCATCTGGGCCAGGAAGTCGTCCAGGGTGAAGTCCTGGCCCTTCTTGGACGCCAGCTTGGAGGCCATCTTCTCGGCCTCTTCCTGACTGAACGTCTTCTCCGCCTGCTCGATCAGGGTGAGCAGGTCACCCATGTCGAGGATGCGGGAGGCCATCCGGTCAGGGTGGAAGGCGTCGAAGTCGTCGAGCTTCTCGCCGTTCGACGCGAACATGATCGGCTTGCCGGTGACCTGCCGGATCGACAGGGCCGCACCACCGCGGGCGTCACCGTCGAGCTTGGAGAGCACCACGCCGTCGAAGCCGACGCCGTCGCGGAAGGACTCGGCGGTGTTGACGGCGTCCTGGCCGATCATCGCGTCGACGACGAAGAGGATCTCGTCGGGCGAAACGGCGTCCCTGATGTCCGCCGCCTGCTGCATCATCTCCTGGTCGATGCCGAGGCGGCCGGCGGTGTCCACGATCACGATGTCGTGGACCTTGGACTTGGCGTGCTCGATGGAGTCCTTGGCGACCTTGACCGGGTCACCGACTCCGTTGCCGGGCTCCGGCGCGAAGACGGCCACGCCGGCGCGCTCGGCGACGACGCTGAGCTGGTTCACGGCGTTGGGACGCTGAAGGTCGGCGGCGACGAGGAGCGGCGAGTGGCCCTGCTCCTTCAGCCAGTGGCCGAGCTTTCCGGCGAGGGTGGTCTTACCGGCACCCTGCAGACCCGCGAGCATGATCACGGTGGGCGGCTGCTTGGCGAAGCGCAGTCGCCGGGTCTCACCGCCGAGGATCGTGACGAGTTCGTCGTTGACGATCTTCAGAACCTGCTGGGCCGGGTTCAGCGCCTTGGAGACATCGGAGCCGAGCGCGCGCTCCTTGACGTTCTTGATGAACGTCCGGACGACGGGCAGAGCCACGTCCGCTTCGAGGAGGGCGATGCGAATCTCGCGGGCCGTGGCGTCGATGTCCGCCTCGGACAACCTGCCCTTGCCGCGGAGATTCTTGAAAGTCGCGCTGAGGCGGTCGGAGAGGGTATCGAACACGGCGGCGTCGGTCCTCGGAGTCGGGGGCGTTTGGACTGCCCTCCAGGGTATCCGGCCCGGCAAGCAAATCGTCCCCGCCCGCTGGGTTGAGCGGACGGGGACGGAAAGCGCCGCGTCGGCGGGGAGCGGATCGCGCGCATGCCGGCCTCGCGGAGGCGCGCCGGATCACCCCCGCGTCAGCGGGGAACGCACCCGGCTGTCGCGCACCATGGCCGCCAGGTCACGCCCGCAGCGTCTCCTCCAGCTTCCGCGCCACGCTCGACGCCTCCTCCCCCGGCAGCGGCGCCCCCTCGGCCCCCGTGACATAGAACGCGTCGACGGCGTTGGCGCCCAACGTGGACACATGCGCGCTGCGCATCCGCACCCCCGCGTCCTCCAGCGCCCGTCCGATCCGGAACAGCAGCCCCGGTGCGTCCTGCGCGCGCACCTCGATCACCGTGGCCAGCCGGGACGCGGCCGGATGGACGGTCACCCGCGCCGCGGGCGCGACCACACCGCGCCTGCGCGGATAGGCGGCGTCCCGCTCGGCCAGTCGCCCGGCGATGTCCAGCGAACCGTCCAGCGCCCGCACAAGATCCGCGCGCAGTCGCGCCGCCTGCGGCAGGGAGCCGTACTCCGCCGCCACCCGCCAGTTCAGCAGCAGCACCGAGCCCTCGACGCCGTCCGGCAGGTCCAGGGCGCGCAGCTCGGCCGTGCGGACGGTCAGGCGGTGCATGGCGAGCACGCCGGCCACCGCGGGCAGCACGCCGGCCCGGTCGGGTACGGCGATCAGCAGCTCCACACCGAGCGGCTCGGGATCGCCGGCCGGCTGTCCCTCCGCGAGGGCCGGCGGCTCGGTCTGCGCGCGCAGCGACAGCACCGGGCTGCCCGTCGCGATCGCCTCGATGGCGAGCCGCTCCTGTTCGGCGGTGGGCGCGGCGGCCTCGGGTTCGTCCAGGTCGTCGCCGGCGAGCATGGCCGAGACCCGCTTGACCAGGTCGGCGACGAGCGAGCCCCGCCAGGACGACCAGGCGGCCGGCCCGGTGGCCAGCGCGTCGGCCTCCGTCAGGGCGTGCAGCAGTTCGAGGGTGCCCTGCGAACGGACCGCCTCGGCGACCGAACGGACCGTCGCCGGGTCCTCCAGGTCACGCCGGGTGGCCGTGTCCACGAGCAGCAGGTGATGGCGTACGAGGGACGCGAGCACCGCCACGTCCTCCCGGTCGAAGCCGATCCGGCTCGCCACGTCGCGCGCGATGATCTCGCCGGCCACGGAGTGGTCGCCGGGCCACCCCTTGCCGATGTCGTGCAGCAGCGCGGCGACGAGCAGCAGGTCGGGACGGTGGACGCGCCGGGTGAACTCCGAGGCCCGCACCGCGGTCTCGATGAGATGCCGGTCGACCGTCCAGATGTGCACCGCGTTGCGCTGCGGCCGACAGCGCACCCGCTCCCAGTCGGGGAGCAGACGTGTGATCAGCCCCTCCGCCTCCAGCGCCTCCCAGACGTCGATCGTCGGGGAGCCGGAGCCGAGCAGGGTCACGAGCTGTTCGCGCGCCTCGGCGGGCCAGGGCGTGGGCAGGGGACGCACATTGGCCGCCATGCGCCGCACGGCGTGCAACGACAACGGCAGGCCCGCCTGCGCGGCGGCCGCGGCGGCGCGCAGCGGGAGCACGGGGTCGCGCTCGGGACGCGCGGCGCGGGCGAGCACCACCTCGCCGTCCTGCTCGACCACGCCCTCCGCCAGCGGCGACCTGTCCGCCACCGGCTTGCCACCGCCCAGCATGGCGCGCAGCCGCGGCCGCACGGCCCGCGAGCGCAGCACGCGCCCCACTTCGCGCCAGGTGACATCACTGGCGTACGAGATGACCCGCGCCGCCTCGTACACCTGCCGCAGCAGCGTGTCCGCGTCGAGCAGTCCGAGCTCGGCGGCGACCTGGTCCTGCTCCTGGAGCGCGAGCCGGTCGGTCGCGCGCCCGGTGGTGAGGTGCAGGGCGTCGCGTACGTCGAGCAGCCGGCGCCGGGCGTCGTCGAGGCCCTCGCGCGGGGCGTCGGCCAGCCAGGAGGCGGCGACGGCGCGCAGGGCGGTGGCGTCCCGCAGTCCGCCGCGGGCTTCCTTCAGGTCCGGCTCCAGCAGGTACTGGAGCTCGCCCTGGCGCTCGGCACGCTCGGCGCACAGCTCCTGGAGCTCGGGGAGGCGCTTGGGCGCCTGGTTGCGCCAGTCGGCCAGGACGGCGGTGCGCAGTCCGGCGGTCAGGCCCAGATCACCGGCGAGGTGACGGGCGTCCAGGAGGCCGAGTTGGACTTTCAGATCCTCCGCGGCCGTCTTGCGGGCCTCGGCAGGCGTCCGCACGGAGTGGTCGAGGGCGAGGCCCAGGTCCCAGACCGGGTACCAGAGGCGGTCGGCCAGGGTCGCGACCGCGCCGGAGTCGCTGCCGTCGTGCAGCAGGAGCAGGTCCAGGTCGCTGCGCGGGGACAGCTCGCCACGGCCGTAGCCGCCGACCGCGACCAGGGAGACCCCGCGCAGTGCCTCGGCTCCCGTGTCGAAGAGCCCCGACAGCCAGTCGTCCGTCAGTTCGGCGAGGGCCGAACGGCGCGGCGGCCCGGACTGCGCCCCCTCGGTGAGGAGGCGCAGCCGGGCCGCCGCGTAGCCGCTGGGTCCCGAGTCTTCTGCTTCTTTACGCACGTCCGTACTCGACACCCAGCAGCTCCTAAATCTTCTTCTGTCAGAGCGCGTCGGGTCCGCGCTCGCCGGTCCGGACCCGTACGGCCGTCTCGACCGGCAGGGACCAGACCTTGCCGTCACCGATCTTGCCGGTGCGGGCGGCCTTGACGATGACGTCGATCAGCTGTTCGGCGTCGTCGTCCTCGGCGAGGACCTCGATGCGGATCTTGGGGACCAGGTCGACGGTGTACTCGGCACCGCGGTAGACCTCGGTGTGGCCCCGCTGACGACCGTAACCGCTCGCCTCGGTGACCGTCAGGCCGTGCACTCCGAAGGCCTGGAGGGCTTCCTTGATCTCGTCGAGCCGGTGGGGCTTGACGACGGCGGTGATGAGCTTCATGCGTCCACCTTCTTGCTCGCTCCCGCGGCGGCCGGGGCCGCGGCGGCCTTGGCGGCACCGCCACCGGCGCCGCTGAAGTCGTATGCGGTCTCGGCGTGCTCTGCCTGGTCGATACCGGCGACCTCTTCGTCCTCGGTGACCCGCATACCGATGGTCTTGTCGAGGATGAAGGCGAGGACCGCGGAGGCGATCAGGGAGTAGGCGAGGACACCGCCGACACCGGCGAGCTGCTTCCACAGCTGGGTCCACGAGTGGTCGCCGTAGAAGACGCCGGTCGCATCCGACTGGCCCTTGCCGCTGGCGAAGAAGCCGATCAGGACCGAGCCCGCGATACCGCCGACGAGGTGGACACCGACGACGTCGAGCGAGTCGTCGTAGCCGAACTTGTACTTCAGGCCGACGGCCATGGCGCACAGGACACCGGCGATGGCACCGACCGCGATCGCACCGATCGGGGTGACCGCACCACCGGACGGGGTGATGGCGACCAGACCGGCGACCGCGCCGGAGGCGGCGCCCAGCGTGGTGAACGCGCCGTGGCGGATCTTCTCGTAGATGAGCCAGGCCAGCATGGCGGCCGCGGTGGCGACCTGCGTGTTGACGAACATCAGCGTGCCGACGCCGTCGTCGTTGCCGAGCCACGAACCGGCGTTGAAGCCGAACCAGCCGAACCACAGCAGACCGGCGCCGAGCATGACCAGCGGGAGGCTGTGCGGGCGCATCGGGTCCTTCTTGAACCCGACGCGCTTGCCGATGACCAGGATCACGCCGAGCGCCGCGGCACCGGCGTTGATGTGGACCGCCGTACCACCGGCGAAGTCGATCACGCCCAGGTCGAAGGCCCAGCCGCCGGTACCCCAGACCCAGTGGGCGACGGGGAAGTACACGATCGTGGCCCACAGCGCGATGAACAGCGCCCAGGCGGAGAACTTCACACGGTCGGCCAGCGCACCGCTTATCAGAGCGGGCGTGATGATCGCGAACATCAGCTGGAAGACCATGAAGGCCAGGACCGGGATGTTGTACGGGAGCCAGAGGTCTCCCTTGTCGATCCCGCTGAGCCCGACGAAGTCCGACGTCCAGCCGACGAGGCTGCCCTTGTCGGCGCCGAAGGCGACGGAGAAGCCGTACAACACCCACAGGATGGTGATGATCCCCATGCTGATGAAGCTCATCATCAGCATGTTCAGGGTGCTCTTGACGCGGACCATGCCTCCGTAGAAGAAGGCCAGACCCGGGGTCATGAGCAGCACCAGGGCGGAACAGATGAGCATGAAGCCCGTGTTGGCGGGCGACAGCTCTACGTCTGCCGCCATCGTGATGGCTGGTGCCATCGGCGTCTCCTCGTCGTTGGTACGGCCCCGTGCGGGCGAAGCCTGAGCGGATTGAGGGGTGGGCCGGTTATGCGCCAAGAGATTGGCGCAGCGCGGTTTCGTTGGAAGCCCCTCGTTGTTTCGCCGCCGTGACGAAGGCGCCTTACGTGTTACGCCTCGATGAACTGCCGGATGTTCGCCGGAAGGATCGTTATCGTGGCGCAACCTTCGGTGAAGGCAAGAAACCGGCCGCGGTCGGCCTTCCGATGACCTGGCATGGGGGAGCCGAGTCGGGCAGTTCGGGAGGGCCGGCCGCGGCCGGGGCTCAAGGAATTCAGACTGCTTCGGCCGTCTCCGGAAGCTCGATGCCGAGCTTCTCGGTGAGATCCACAACCTCGGCGAGATCACCGAAATCGCGTACGGCCGTGTCCACCGTCTTTCGGATACGAGTGTTCACGCGCTCGGAGCGGACCTTCTTGGCGATATGCATCGACTCCTCGGCCAGCACCGCGCTGCGCTCGGGCTCGCGCTGGAGCAGGTGCACGGTGGCCATGCCGATCAGGTTGAGTGCGTACGACCGCTGGTGCTCGGCGTCCTTGGCGAAGAGGTCCACGGCCCGCTGCATCAGGGGCTCGGCCAGGGAGGCGTACGTGGGGCTGCGGCCGGCGACATAGGCCAGGTCACGGTAGGAGTGGGAGTTCTCGCCGTGCAGCTCGGCCTCGGAGAAGAAGCGGATCCAGTCGGGGTCCGGCTCGTCCCATTCGTCGGAGTCGGCGAAGGTGTCCTCGGCCATCCGGACGGCGCGCTTGCACTTGCCGGGCTGCCCCATGTTGGCGTAGGCGCGGGCCTCCATCGCATACAGCATCGACTGGGTGCGCGGGCTCGCGCAGTCCCGGCTGCCGTACTGCGCGAGGTGGATCAGCTCCAGGGCGTCGTCGGGCCGGCCGAGGTGGATCATCTGGCGGCTCATGCTGGACAGGACGTACGAGCCCAGCGGCTTGTCGCCGGCCTCCTTGGCGGCGTGCAGGGCCAGGACGAAGTACTTCTGCGCGGTGGGCTGGAGCCCGACGTCGTACGACATCCAGCCCGCGAGTTCCGCCAGCTCGGCGGCGACCTTGAACAGCTTGCGGGTGGTGGTGTCGGGCTGGGGTTCCTGGAGGAGGTCCGTGACCTCGTGGAGCTGGCCGACGACCGCCTTGCGGCGCAGACCGCCGCCGCACTGGGCGTCCCACTGCCGGAACATCACGGTGGTGGACTCCAGGAGGTCCAGCTCGGGCTTGGACAGCCGGCCGACCCGTCGGGCCGCGGCCGCCGACTCGGGCTCGTGGTGCGAGGCGGACGGGGAGGGCACGAGCCAGCGCTGCATGGGCTCGATGAGGGACGGGCCCGCGGACAGGGCCAGCGAGGTCCCGAGGAAGCCGCGCCGCGCCAGCATCAGGTCGCTGCGCGAGAACTCGCTGAGCAGGGCCACGGTCTGCGGGCCCGTCCAGGGCAGGTCGACCCCGGACACGGACGGTGACTGGCGGGCGGCGCGCAGGCCGAGATCCTCGACCGAGACGACACAGCCGAACCGCTCGGAGAACAGCTCCGACAGGATCCTGGGGATCGGTTCACGGGGATTCTCGCCGTCCAGCCAGCGGCGGACGCGCGAGGTGTCGGTGGAGATGTGGTTGGCGCCCAACTGGCGGGCCCGGCGGTTGACTTGGCGGGCGAGTTCGCCCTTCGACCAGCCGCTGCGCACGAACCACGAGGTGAGCAGCTCATTGGGGCGCTTGTCGCCGTTCGCCGCGCTGCCGGCGCCCGTTCCACTTTCGCCGTTGCCGCTCACTGGAACGCCCCCATCCCTGAGACCACTTGTCGCTGAGTGCGCCAAGCCCTATCAGAATGCCGGTAAATACGGCCGCCCGTCCGGTACTTCTCACCCTTCGAACGGGATGCCGACTTGCCTCCGGCATACCCACAAGTGCATGTGTCCCCAGGACTCGTGCACTCAAAGTAATCCTACGATCACCCCTCCAGCCATGGCGATCCCGGAAACGCCACCATTCGCCACCCCTTCGAATGAACTCACGGTCGCCTGCACGCGATTCACTTGACAGAGGACAGCCGGGAGTGGGCGGAACGGTGCACTCAGGGGCGCACAAGGCCGGGCGCACCACCCGGGGCACATCCGGGCGCCGAGTGGACGTTCGAGGGCACCGCTCAGATCACTTTCCGTGCCTGTCTCGTAACCACCGGTGCGTCGGACCCGTTGGAGGGGGCATGGGCTTCACGATCGGCAGCAGTCGGGGGATCCGCGACATCCGGTCCTCCTCTCGTCGCCGCGGCCGCTCGTCGGAGTGCACCGCCGTGGCCGAGTTCACCGGGCTCTGGGGCTGGGACGTCGTCCCGGGCGCCCGGGCCGCCGCGGGTGCCTGCTCCTGCGGCCGGGCGGACTGCCGGGCACCGGGCGCGCACCCGCTGGACTTCGCACCGGAGGTGCCCGCCGGGGCGACACTGGACGAAGTGACCGGTGCCTGGGCCGAGTTCCCGGGCGCCTCGGTGATGCTGCCGGTCGGCCGGGCCTTCGACGTGATCGAGGTGGCCGAACCCGCAGGCCGCCGCGCCCTGGTCCGCCTGGAACGCATGGGCCTCCCTCTCGGCCCGGTGACGGCGACCCCCGAGGGCCGCGCCCAGTTCTTCGTCGCCCCCGGCGCCGCCGCCGAACTCCCCGAGCTCCTCTACCGCATGGGCTGGGACGACCCGACCTCCCTGGACCTGCGCGGCCTGGGCCCCGGCACCCACATCACGGCCCCGCCCTCGGACCGCGCCGGCCTGGGCCCGGTCGACTGGCTGCGCTCCCCCGGGCTGGACTCGGCGACGAAACCGCCGGCGGCGAGGCTGCTGCTGGGGACCCTGGCCTATGTGGCGCACCGGTCGCGGGCATAGCGGTACGAGCAGGCGTACACGGCGAAGTGCCCGTCCCCAACTGCACCTTGGGGGCGGGCACTTCTTCATGTGGAGGCATTCTCCCCACCGACGGCGGGTGAGTTCTACTCACCGATAAGTGCATCCACGAACGCTTCCGGCTCGAAGGGCGCCAGGTCGTCCGCACCCTCACCAAGACCCACCAGCTTCACCGGCACGCCCAGCTCCCGCTGGACCGCGATCACGATGCCGCCCTTGGCCGTGCCGTCCAGCTTGGTCAGCACGATGCCGGTGATGTCGACGACCTCGGCGAAGACACGGGCCTGCACGAGGCCGTTCTGCCCGGTCGTGGCGTCCAGCACCAGCAGCACCTCGTCGAGCGGCGCCTGCTTCTCCACGACCCGCTTGACCTTGCCGAGCTCGTCCATGAGCCCGGTCTTGGTGTGGAGGCGCCCGGCGGTGTCGATCAGCACGACGTCCGCGCCGATCTGCTTGCCCTCCTTCACCGCGTCGAAGGCGATGGAGGCGGGGTCGCCGCCCTCGGGGCCCCGGACGGTGTGGGCGCCGACCCGGTCGCCCCAGGTCTGGAGCTGGTCGGCGGCGGCGGCACGGAAGGTGTCGGCGGCGCCGAGGACCACACTGCGGCCGTCGGCGACCAGGACCCGGGCGAGCTTGCCGGTGGTGGTGGTCTTGCCGGTGCCGTTGACACCGACGACCATCACGATGCCGGGCTTGCTGGTCTCGGGCTCGGTCCTGACCGTGCGGTCGAAGTCGGTGCCGAGCAGCTTGAGGAGTTCCTCGCGCAGCAGGCCGCGCAGCTCCTCGGGGGTTCGGGTGCCGAGCACCTTCACGCGCTCGCGCAGGCCCTCGACCAGTTCCTGGGTGGGGGCGACGCCGACGTCGGCGGTGAGGAGGATGTCCTCGATCTCCTCCCAGGTGTCCTCGTCGAGGTGCTCGCGCGACAGGAGCGTGAGCAGCCCCTTGCCGAGCGCGTTCTGGGAGCGGGAGAGGCGCGCGCGCAGGCGGACGAGCCGTCCGGCCGTGGGCTCGGGGACCTCGATCTCGGGGACTTCAAGAGCCGGCGGCTCCTCGACGGCGACCGGGGCAGAGCCGTCCGGGAGATCCACCTCCTCTATCGTCCGGCGTGGTTCGTCGCGGGGCGTCTCGGCCTCGTCGCCGACGTGCGGCTCGGCCGGAGGGGCGGTGATGTCGGGCGCTGCGGGAGGCGGCGGGGGCAGCGGCTTCTTACGTCGGCTGCCGACGACGAGCCCGCCGAGCACACCGAGCACGACCACGGCGATGACTACAGCAAGGATGACGGTTTCCATATCCCGTCCAGTATCGGTCATGGGCCCCTGCCGGACCCAGCCTGTACTTTCCACCAAAGGACAAAGGGTCTCGTAGAGGATTAATCAGACCAAAGTACGATGGCGTCCCATGAGCACCACCGCCCCCCACGATGGCGCCCTCGAGACGGCCCTGGAGAACCACGGCCTCGAGACCCGGGGCATCGAACCGGTCCCGGACGCCGAGCGCACCGCCCGCCCCCGGGAACTGTTCCCCACCTGGGTCGCCGCCAACATCAGCGTCCTGCTCCTGACCATGGGTGCGACCCTGTCCGTCGGCTACGGACTCAACTTCTGGCAGGCCCTGGTGGTCGGCGTCGCGGCGCCGATCGTCTCGTACGGCCTGGTCGGTCTCGTCGGAATCGCCGGCAAGCGCGGCGGCGCCCCCGGCATGGCCCTGTCCCGGGCGGCGTTCGGGCAGCGCGGGAACCTGCTGCCGGGATCGCTGATCTGGATCGCCCGCTGGGGCTGGGAGACGATCAACGCGGTGACCGGCGCCTACGCACTGCTGACCGTCCTCGACATCCTGTTCGACATCAAGAGCAACACCCCGCTCGTCGTCGTCACTCTCCTGCTCTTCGTGATCACGACGTTCGCGATCTCCGGCATGGGCATCAACGCCGTGCGGAAGTGCAACAAGTGGGCGACCTGTCTCTTCGGGGGCTTCTCCGTCCTCGTCCTCGGCCGTCTGGTCGTGGAGACGGACTGGAGCAGGATCTTCGGGCAGAGCGCGGGACCGACGTCGGCGATGATCACGGGGGTGGGTCTGATCGCGGCGGGCGGGATCAGCTGGGTGCCCTCCGCTCCCGACTTCACGCGCTATCTGCCGGCCTCGACGTCCTCGGCGGCGATCGTGCGCAACACGGTGGGCGGCGCCGGGATCGTCGTGCTGCCGATGGTCCTGATGGGCGTGGTGATGGCCTCGGCCACCCCTGACCTGGCCTCCGCCCCGGACCCCGTGTCCTTCCTCGGCGAGGTCCTCCCGCTGTGGCTCGCGGTGCCCTATCTGCTGATGGCCCTGATCGGCACCCTGCTGATCAACTCGATGTCCATGTACTCGGCGGGCTTCACCGCGCAGACGCTCGGTTTCAAGGTCCCGCGCCACTGGGCGGTCTCGGTCAACGCGGCGATCTCCCTGGTCCTCGGCAGCGTCCTGATGCTCGCCGCGACCGGCTTCATGGGCCCCTTCGTCACCTTCCTCTCGCTGCTCGCGGTGGCCTTCTCGGCCTGGCTCGGCGTCTTCGGCGTCGACATGCTGCGCCGCACGGAGTACGACGCCGAGGCCCTCCTCGACACGGGCCGCACCAGTGCGTACTGGTACCGGGGCGGCTTCGCCCCGGCGGCGGTCGCGGCCTGGGCGACCGGTCTCGGCACCGGGCTCCTGTTCACCACGTCCGACTGGTTCACCGGTCCGCTGGCCTCGAACAACCCGATCGGCGAGTACGGCCTCGGGTGGGTCGCGACGATCGTGGTCTCGGGCGTGCTGTACGCGGTGCTCCCGAAGCCGGCGGTCGGCGAGAAGGCCTCCTCGGCCGAGGAGCCCGCGACCATGGCCATCTGACGCATCGTCAGCTAGCGTCCCCCTCCACCGCCCAGCGCATCGAGGGGGAACCCATGCCCGTCACGGTCGTACGCTTCAACCTCGTCGAACCCGGCGCCACCCCCGCCTCCCTCCGCGCCCGCTACCAGGCCGCCCTGGAGATGGCCGCGTACGCCGACGAGCACGGGATCACCACCGTGCAGACCGAGGAGCACCACGGCGTCGCCAACAACTGGCTGCCCTCACCGTTCGCTCTTGCGGGCGCCGTCTTCGGCGCGACCCGGCGGATCGCGGTCACGGTCTCGGCGATCATCGGTCCGCTGCACGACCCGTTGCGGCTGGCCGAGGAGATCGCCGTACTGGATCTGCTGAGCGGCGGCCGCCTGGTGACGGTCGCCGGGATCGGCTACCGGCCCGAGGAGTACGCCCAGTTCGACGTGGACTGGAAGCGGCGCGGCAAGCTCCAGGACGAACTGCTGGAGACGCTGCTCAAGGCCTGGACCGGCGAGGAGTTCGAGTACCGAGGCCGTACGGTACGTGTCACCCCGCGCCCCTGCACCGACCCGCACCCCCTGCTCCTGGTCGGCGGCTCCTCCCGAGCCGCCGCACGCCGGGCCGCCCGCCTGGGCCTGCCGTTCTTCCCGAGCGCTCATCTGCCGGAGCTGGAGGCGTACTACAAGGAGCGGCTCGTCGAGTACGGCACCGAGGGCTGGACGATGATGCCCGCCGCCGAGACGCCCCTGCTGCACATCGCCGAGGACCCGGACCGGGCGTGGGACACCTACGGCTCCTGCTTCCTGCACGAGGCCCGGACGTACGCCTCCTGGCAGTCCGGGGACATCCGGTCCGCCGTGAAGTCGGGGGCCACGAGCGTGGACGAGCTGCGTGCCGAGGGCGTGTACCGGATCCTGACCCCGGCCGAGTGCGTGGCGCAGGGCCTCGACAACCTCGTACTGCATCCGCTGGCGGGCGGCATGCCGTTGGAGGAGGGGTGGCGGAGTCTGCGGCTGTTCGCGGAGGAGGTGCTGCCGGCGCTGGGGAATTGACCTGCGCGGGCCTCCGCTGCGGTGATCAACTGGTCCCATGAGTCTGTGCGTGGATGTGTTCGTGCGAGACGCGAACGGCCGGTTCCGGGTCCTCGACGTCCCGGAGGGCTGCGACGACTCGGCCGGCTTCGAGAGGTGGCGCCAGACGGTCTGGGGCTCCGACACGGCGCGCTCGCTGGGCGCCCGGTTCCTGCCCGTGCTGGCCGAACGCGACCTGTACGTCGAGGCGGACGAAGTGGTGGACTTCCTGGGCGAGGTCACGCTGCTGCGGGCGAACCTCGAACGCATCGCCACCACCACATGGCGCCCCCGGGAGCTCATCGAGCACCGGAGCCAGATCGAGCGCCGGCTGGACAACATCGAGGCGACCGCCCGGCGCGCCCAGGAGCTGGGGGCCGGCGTCCTCATCTGGTGACAAGGGGCCGCCCCGGCTCGGGCAGTGGCCGAACCGGGGCGACGGTGAGGGGTCACGGGGAGAGGGGCAGCGGGGTTGGGCCCTTCCCCCCGAGTTCGTGCGGGCCGCTCAGCCCATCTCCTCCAGCGCCTTGCCCTTCGTCTCCTTCACGAACTTGAGGACGAAGGGGATGGAGAGCGCGGCGAAGACCGTGTAGATCACGTAGGTCAGGGAGAGGTTCCAGTCCGCCAGCGACGGGAAGCTCGCGGTGATGGCCCAGTTGGCGATCCACTGCGCGGAGGCGGCCACACCCAGGGCGGCGGCGCGGATCCTGTTCGGGAACATCTCGCCGAGGAAGACCCAGACCACCACACCCCAGGACAGGGCGAAGAAGAGGACGAAGATGTGGGCGGCGATCAGGGCGGTCCAGCCCTGCGCGGCCGGCAGCTTGCCGTCGACCAGGTCGAAGGAGAAGGCCCAGGCCTCCAGGCCGAGACCGATCACCATGCCGACCGAGCCGATGAGGGCCAGCGGCTTACGGCCGACGCGGTCCACGAAGATCATGGCGATCACGGTGCCGACGATGTTGATGATCGACGTGGTGAACGAGTAGAAGAACGACTCCGTCGGGTCGACACCGACCGACTGCCACAGGGTCGAGGAGTAGTAGAACGCGACGTTGATGCCGACGAACTGCTGGAAGACCGAGAGGCCGATACCGACCCAGACGATCGGCTTGAAGAAGAAGCTGCCGCCGAGCAGGTCCTTGAACGTGGACTTGTGCTCGCTGTTCATGGCCTGCTCGATCTCGGTGACGCGGGCGTCCAGATCGATGTTGTCGCCCTCGACCTCCTTGAGGATCCCGCGGGCGCGCTCGTGCTTGCCGACGGAGATCAGGAAGCGCGGGGACTCGGGGATCGCGAAGGAGAGCAGCCCGTAGAGGACGGCCGGGATCACCATGACGCCGAGCATGACCTGCCAGGCCTCGATGCCCATCAGCTTGCCGCGCTGGTCACCGCCGGCCGCGTTCAGCAGGCCCCAGTTGACCAGCTGCGAGATGGCGATGCCGATGACGATCGCGGCCTGCTGGAAGGAACCGAGGCGACCGCGGTAGGCCGGTGGGGCGACCTCCGCGATGTAGGCGGGGCCGATCACGGAGGCCATACCGATGGCGAAGCCACCGACGACGCGCCAGAAGGCGAGGTCCCACAGGGCGAAGGGCAGTGCCGAACCCACCGCGCTGACCGTGAAGAGGACGGCCGAGATCTGCATGCACCGGATGCGGCCGATCCGGTCGGCGATCCGGCCGGCGGTCGCGGCGCCGATGGCGCATCCGATCAGGGCGATGGCGATGACCTGGGCCAGCGCTGCGGAGCCGATGTCGTAGCGATCCCGGATGGCCTCGACCGCGCCGTTGATCACGGAGCTGTCGTAGCCGAAGAGGAAGCCTCCCATCGCGGCCGCCGCCGCGATGAAGATGACGTGCCCGAGGTGCTCGGGCTGAGCCGACCTGGCTCCTGACTTGGGTGCCGCTGTGCTGGTCAAGTGAAACTCCTCGGGCCACCGGCAGCGCTGCCGGGTGGGGGGTGAGCCCTTCCAGTGGCGCATAGCTTCACGCCGCCCACCACCTGAAGGTAAAAGCAACGTTGCAGAGACTATGCCTTCAAGTTTCAAAGTTAACAGGGGGACTGTTGTGAATTTTCCGTACCCACGAGGTGGCAATTCGTTCAAGACTTGAAGTCAATCAGAAGACGCAGGTCACGATAGGTGTAGAGGCCACGCGACTAGCGAAGTCGCTGCGAGATGACCTTCGACACACCGTCGCCCTGCATGGAGACGCCGTACAGCGCGTCGGCGACCTCCATCGTGCGCTTCTGGTGGGTGATGACGATCAGCTGCGAGGCTTCCTGCAGCTCCTGCATGATGCGGATCAGCCGCTGCAGGTTGGTGTCGTCGAGGGCGGCCTCGACCTCGTCCATGACATAGAACGGGCTGGGCCGGGCCTTGAAGATCGACACCAGCATCGCCACGGCCGTCAGCGACCGCTCACCGCCCGAGAGCAGGCTGAGCCGCTTCACCTTCTTGCCCGGCGGACGCGCCTCGACGTCGACCCCTGTGGTGAGCATGTTGTCGGGATCGGTGAGGATCAGCCGCCCGTCACCGCCCGGGAACAGCCGGCTGAAGACACCCTCGAACTCGCGGGCGGTGTCCCGGAAGGCCTCGGTGAAGACCTGCTCGACGCGCTCGTCGACCTCCTTCACCACCTGAAGCAGGTCGGCCCGGGTCTTCTTCAGGTCCTCCAGCTGCTCGCTGAGGAACTTGTGCCGCTCCTCCAGCGCCGAGAACTCCTCGAGCGCGAGCGGGTTCACCTTCCCGAGCTGCTGATAGGCCCGTTCGGCCGCCTTGAGCCGCTTCTCCTGCTCGGCCCGGTGGAACGACTTCGGCTGGTTGCGCGGATGCTCCGGGTCCTCCGGCAGCTCCTCGCCCTCGGCGGGCGGAGAAGGCGGTACGAGCTGGTGGGGCCCGTACTCGGAGACGAGCCCGGCGGGCTCGACGCCCAGCTCCTCCAGCGCCTTGGTCTCCAACTGCTCGATCCGCATGCGCTTCTCGGCGCCGAGGACCTCACCCCGGTGGACCGAGTCGGTCAGCTTGTCGAGCTCGCCCTTGAGGTCCCGGCCGGCGTTGCGGGCGGCGGCCAGCTCCTGCTCGCGGCGCGCCTTGGCGGCCTCGGCGGCGGCTCGCTCCTCCTCGGCTCGCCCGACCGACACCTCGACGTGCATGAGGAGTTGCCGCGCACCGGAGGCGACGGCCTCGGCGACCGTGGCCTCGTGCCGCAGCCGTGCCCGCCGCTGCTCGGCACGCGCGCGTGCGTCGCGCTCGGCTCGGGCGGCGCGGTCGAGGGAGTCGGCGCGGCCGGCGAGGCCCTTGACGCGCTCCTCGTGCGTACGCACCTGGAGCCGAGCCTCCATCTCCGTCTGCCGGGCGTTGGCACCGTCGGCGGCGAGCCGGTCCCGTACGGAGGTGTCCGGCTCTTCCTCGACGGGCATCTCCTCGGCGACGGCGAGGCGTTCGGCGAGTTCCTCTACGTCTTGGAGGGCCTTGTCGAGCGATTCCTGTGCCCTCGTGGCGGCGGCGACGGACCGCTCGGCCTCGCCTGCGGCGCCGCGTGCCTGTCCGGCCAGCCGGCCGAGCTGCTGGGCCACGGTCGACTTCTCCCGGTCGGCGGCGCGGCGCTGCTCGCTGAGCTCCTCGACCAGTGCGGTACGTTCTTTCCGCTGCTCCTGGGCCTCGTGCTGGGCCTCGCTCAACTCCTCGCAGCGGACGGCGAGTTCTTCCAGCTCGGCTGCTGCCTCGTCGACGGATGCCTGTACTTCGAGGAGGCTGGGGGCGCCCGCGGAGCCGCCGTGGGCGAAGTGCGCGCCGAGGAGGTCGCCTTCGGCGGTGACGGCGGTGAGGTCGGGGTGGGCGTAGACGAGGTCCTCGGCGTCTTCGAGGGTGCCGACGACGACGATGCCGTGGAGCAGGCGGCGTACGGCCGGCATGAGATCCGAAGGGCCGCGGACGAAATCTGCCGCGCGAGGTCGTGTGGCGTCTGCGGGTTCGTCGTGGCTGGTCGCGCAGTTCTCCGCGCCCCTGAGGGGCGCCTCGGGCACGCCGGTCAGCAGGAGCGATGCCCTCCCGCCGTCCTGCTTCCGCAGCAACCGGATCGCGTCCGCCGCCGCCGACGGTGAGGTCACCGCCAGTGCGTCCGCCGCCGCTCCGAAAGCCGCCGCCAGGGCCACCTCGTAGCCCGGTGTCACCGTCAGCAGTTCTGCCGCCGGGCCCAACAGACCGGTGAGGCGGTCCTTCGCGCCCAGCAGTATTCCGGTCCCGTCCTTCCTGCGCAGCCCCAACGCGAGCGCCTCGTGCCGGGCCTGTGTCGCCGCCCGCTTCCGCTCCGCCGCCGTGGCCGCCTCCCGGGCTGCCGTCAGCGCGGTCTCCGCCTCGGCCAGCGCCGCCTTCGCCGCGTCGTGCTGTTCCGCCAGTTCGGCGTCGCCCGCGTCGAGCCCGTCGACCTCCGCCTTGAGCGCCTCGTACTCCTCCTGCGCGGCGAAGGCCCGCTCCTGGGCCTCGTCCCGCGTGGCAGCCAGCCGGTCGATCTCGGCCTGGGCCGAGGCGGCGCGCGAACGGGCCGCGTTGACCTGCCCGTTCAGCCGGGCCAGACCCTCGCGGCGGTCGGCGATGGCGCGGGCGACGTCCTTCAGGCGCCGTTCTTCCTGGGTGAGTTCGCGTTCCAGCTCGGCGCGGTGCGTGACCGTGTCCTCCAGGGCATGCTCGGCCGCCTCCAGGGCCGCTTCGAGCTCGGCCTCCTGCTCACGGATCCGGGCGGCCTCGCGCTCCATGTCCTCGGGGTCACGGCCACGCCGTTCCTCCGGTGGCGCCGAGGTCGCGCTCTTCACGCGCGCGTCGGCGAGCGAGACCGTGCCGCGCACCCGCTCGGCGAGCTGGGAGAGCTCGTACCAGGTCTGCTGGGCCCGCTGGAGCCGCGGCGTCAACTGCCGCACCTCGTCCTCCAGGAGAGCCTCCCGTTGCAGGGCCTTCCTCAGCTCCTGCTCGGCGGCTTCCTTGCGCTCCTTCAGCGCGGCCTCGTCGGCGATCTCGGACTTGAGCGCCTGGCGCAGTCGTACGAGATCGTCGGCCAGGAGCCTCAGTCGGGCGTCGCGCAGATCCGCCTGGATCACCGCGGCCCGCCGTGCGACCGCCGCCTGGCGGCCCAGCGGCTTCAGCTGTCTGCGCAGCTCGTCCGTGAGGTCCTGCACGCGCGCGAGGTTGGCCTGCATCGCGTCCAGCTTCCGCAGCGCCTTCTCCTTGCGCTTGCGGTGCTTCAACACACCCGCGGCCTCTTCGATGAAGGCCCTGCGGCCCATCGGATCCGCGTGCAGGACCGAGTCGAGCTGGCCCTGGCCGACGATGACATGCATCTCGCGGCCGATGCCGGAGTCGGAGAGCAGTTCCTGGATGTCCAGCAGCCGGCAGGTGTCGCCGTTGATCTGGTACTCGCTGCCGCCGTTGCGGAACATGATCCGCGTGATGGTGACCTCGGCGTACTCGATGGGCAGCGCCCCGTCGGAGTTGTCGATGGTCAGCGACACCTCGGCACGGCCCAGCGGGGGCCGCCCGGTGGTGCCGGCGAAGATGACGTCCTCCATCTTGCCGCCGCGCAGCGACTTGGCGCCCTGCTCGCCCATGACCCAGCTGAGGGCGTCGACGACGTTGGACTTGCCCGAGCCGTTCGGTCCGACGACACACGTGATACCCGGCTCGAACCGGAGCGTGGTCGCCGAGGCGAACGACTTGAACCCGCGCAGGGTCAGGGCCTTGAGGTGCACGCCGCTGGACTCTACCTTCCGGGGTTGTCTCACTCCATGAACGCGCTGTGTCCCGCGGTTTCACCAATGAACGTGCAGGGCACATCAGACGTTAAAGAGAGCGGGAAGGTGTACGCGGGGGAAAGAAAGAAGGGACGCCGAAGCGTCCCTTGCAAACTCAAACTCTGACAACTTAGCGGCTGATACGAGCAGCCCAACCACTGCGTGTGTCGTGATGCGATGCAGTGATCAGGTGAGCGCGGGCTCCGCCTGGTGTGCGTCGATGCTCTCGAGAAGCGAGTCGTGAGAAGCGGCAGCCGCGAGCGCGTCGTTCTCGGCCTGAATCCGTACGAGCTCGGATTCGAGGTCCTGTACGCGCTGCTGGAGCCGTCGCATCTCGGCAATGAGTCGCGGGTCGGAGCCGCCGACGTAACCGAGAAGCGCCTTTGCCATGATGGATGGTCCTCCACACTGAGTGACCGACCGAAGCGGTGTGGGTCGTGAGGGATTCGCACCCGCGATGCTTGGCACTGTTGAGTTCGTGCTGCCGTTCATCCATGCCAAACAGCTAAGGTGCGCGGGGTGCATTCAGCGTCTCACCAAAAAGTTTGACGGTCAACACGATCACGCCCTGTATTGGCGGCAACCCGGGGGCACGCGGCCGGGAATCGGCGGCGCAGCGACTCCTGCGGGGCACTCAGGGCGTAGCGATCATCCTTAAGTGCGGAGCCTCCCAGGAAATGCCGTTCTTGGCAACCACCAGGGCCTTTCTGCTTCGGGCACGTGCCAGTGGCATGCCCCTCCGGTCCCACCTGGCCCGCTTTACAGAACCGGCTCAGCGGATGGCGAAGCCGTCGTAACCCCCGCGGGGTGTGTCCCAGATCTCGGTGACACCGTCCACGCGCCCGGGCGTGTCCTCGCCCTGGAGCCAGTCGAGGAGTCCTTCGCACCGCCCCCTCGGGCCCTCCGCGACCACCTGGACCCGTCCGTCCCCCAAATTGAGAGCAAAACCACTCAACCCCCCGAGCTCGAGGGCCTTGGCCCGCGTGAACCAGCGGAAACCCACACCTTGGACCCGTCCTCGCACCCAGGCGACCAGTCGCACATCCTCGCTCATAGATGCAACCTAACCAACCAATGTCTCTCTGGGCTCTCCCTCCCCTGGCGCCATGCGGTACCGTCCCCTGCCAATGAATCTCATACGAAACTCACTCGATCGTGTGAGTTTTGTGAGTTCGGTCCGACCGCTGGGGACGAGTCGGCCACAAAGGACGAGGAAGGCCAGGACACATGGGACGCCACCGACGCTCCGCCGCCGGCCGCGCCGCCACGGGCCGCGCCACGGGGGTCACAGAAACAGACGGCTCGTACACGAGCGGCTACGACCCGCAGCACTCGTACAACTACGACCCTCAGCACTCGTACGGCTTGGACCAGCAGTTCTCGTACGACTTCGACGCCGACGCCCGGGGTCACCACACGGGCGAGTACCCCACGGTGGGCATCGCGCCCTATCTGAACCCCGAGGCGCACTCCCGCAGCAACGACTACCTCTACGCGACGGACGACGAGTACGCCCAGGCCACGGGCACCACGAGCACCGCGGTGTTCGCCAGCGAGGGTTTCTCGCCGGGTGACGGCCCGCGGCGCGGCGGGGGTTCGCGCCGTCGCCGTAAGAAGAGGGTCGTGACGCCGGTCAAGACCGGTCTGCTCGGGGTCTCCGCGGCGGTCGCGATCGGCACGGTCGCGGTGGCCACGGGTGTGGTGCCCGGCCTCGACAACTACAAGCTCGGCGGTGGCAACGCCGACAACGTGCAGGCCGCGGACACCCCGACCAACTCCGCGACCGAGCAGGGCGGCACCTCCGGCAGTGCCGACGACGGCCGGGACGACGAGGCGGCCAGCCGCGACGGCGAGCGCTCGGCCTCTCCCACACCGTCCGTCTCACCTTCGACGGCCGCGCCGACCAAGGCGCCGTCGACGAAGCCGACGGCCACGCCCAGTGAGAAGAAGCCGGAGGCGACGCCCTCCCGCACGGCCACGAAGGCGCCGGCGAACACCAAGGCCCCGGTGACGGTCTCGGCGGAGGTCCAGGCCGAGGCCGAGGTGCTGAAGCTCGTGAACGAGGAGCGGGCGAAGGTGGGCTGCAGCCCGGTGGCCGCGAACAGCGCGCTGGGCAAGCTCGCCGAGGACTTCAGCGACGCGATGGCCGCCGAGGGCTTCTTCGACCACACCGACCCCAGCGGCAACACCCCCTGGGACCGGGCCGAGGCAGCCGGCATCACCAGCCTCGGCGGCGAGAACATAGCCCGGGGCCAGACCGACGCGGCCGCGGTGATGGAGGCCTGGATGAACAGCCCGGGCCACAAGGCGAACATCCTGAACTGCGACTTCAAGACGCTGGGGGTCGGTGTGAACCTCGGGTCGGGTGGCCCGTGGTGGACGCAGGACTTCGGGTACTGATCGAAGAGGACCGAAGAAAGGGAGCGCTAACCCATGGTTAGTGCTCCCTTTTCGTTAGCGCTGTGCTCCCGTACGCTGGGGTGCATGGACACCACGCTCGACCTCTCCTACGACGTGTTCGCCAGGGCCTGTCCCTCGCGCAACACGCTGGAGCATGTGACGGGACGCTGGGGCGGGCTGACGCTCTGCGCCCTGTACGAGGGCTCCCTGCGCTTCAACGAGCTGCGCCGTCGGGTGGACGGCGTGAGCGAGAAGATGCTCTCCCAGACCTTGCAGGCGCTGGAGCGCGACGGCCTGGTGCACCGCGAGGCGCAGCCGACCAACCCACCCCGCGTGGACTACGAACTGACCCCGCTGGGACACGGCGTGGCCGAGCGACTGGTCGGCCTCATCGAGTTCGTGGAGGGCCGCATGGACGACGTGCTCGCGGCACGTCAGCGCTACGACGAGACGCGCGGCGCCCGCTGACACTTCGGGCAGAAGTAGCTGGACCGGTTCATCCAGGGCGCTCGCCGCATCGGCGTACCGCACCGCTTGCAGGGCAGTCCCTCGCGGCCGTACGCGTCGAGCGAGCGGTCGAAGTAGCCTGACTCGCCATTGACGTTGACGTACAGGCTGTCGAAACTCGTGCCGCCCACCGCGAGCGCCGCGTTCATCACATCCCTTACGTGACCCAGGAGTTCGGCCGTGCGCGGGCGCGTGTATCCCTCGGTCGGACGCTCGTAGTGGACGCGGGCGCGCCAAAGTGCCTCGTCCGCATAGATGTTGCCCACGCCGCTGATCAACGACTGGTCGAGCAGGGCCCGTTTGATGGTGCTGCGCTTACGACGCAGGGCCTGGTGGAACGCCTCGTCGTCGAAGAGCGGGTCCAGCGGATCGCGGGCGATGTGCGCGATGACGTCGGGCAGACCGTCCTCGGTGTTGTCGTGCAACGACAGGCCGCCGAAGGTGCGTTGGTCGACGAAGCGGAGTTCCGTACCGAGGCCGTCGGCGAAGCGGACGCGGATGCGCAGATGCTTCTCGTCCGGGGTCTCGTGCGGCTGGACCAGCAGCTGGCCGCTCATGCCGAGGTGCGCCAGGACCGACTGATTGGTGTCCTCCAGCGGCAGCCACAGATACTTGCCGCGACGGCTGGGCACGCCGATGCGATGCCCCTTGAGACGGTGCGTGAAGTCGTCGGCGCCGGCGATGTGACGGCGTACCGCACGCGGGTGCAGCACCTCGGCCTCGGCGACGGCACGGTGGGCGACCCACCGCTCCAGACCTCGTCGTACGACCTCGACCTCGGGCAACTCGGGCATGGGATCCCCCGGTGTATGAGTCGAGCGCCCGCCCCGGTGCGGGACGGGCGCTCTGGGTATCGCGCTGTGCGGTCAGGCGGAGGCGGGCGCCTCGTCGGCGCCGGCGTCGGCCTCGGCGGCCTTCGCTGCAGCCTTGGCTCGCTCGTCCGCCGCGGCCCGGATGGACCGCCATGCGGACTCGGCGGCCTGCTGCTCCGCCTCCTTCTTGCTGCGGCCGGTGCCGGTGCCGTACGAGACGCCTCCGACGCGGGCGGCAGCAGTGAAGGTCTTCTCGTGGTCGGGGCCGGTCTCCGAGACCTGGTACTCGGGCACGCCGAGCCCTTCGGTCGCGGTGAGCTCCTGGAGACTGGTCTTCCAGTCCAGGCCGGCACCGAGGTTGGAGGACTTCTCGATCAGTGGGTCGAAGAGCCGGTGGACGAGTTCGCCCGCCGCTTCCAGACCCTGGTCGAGATAGACCGCGCCGATCACCGCTTCGAGGGTGTCGGCAAGGATGGATGCCTTGTCCCGGCCGCCCGTACCCTCTTCACCACGGCCGAGCCGGATGAAGGAGCCCAGGTCGAGCCCACGGCCCACCTCCGCCAGCGCACGAGAGTTGACCACCGCGGCCCGCAACTTGGCCAGCTGGCCTTCGGGCAGGTCGGGGTGGGTGCGGTACAGCGTGTCCGTGACCACGAGGCCGAGGACGGAGTCCCCGAGGAACTCCAGGCGCTCGTTGGTGGGCAGACCGCCGTTCTCGTACGCATAGGACCGGTGGGTCAGCGCACGCACCAGAAGGGCGGACTCGAGTTTGTACCCGAGCCGCCCTTCCAACAGCGTGTGGGACGAGGCCGTGTTGTCCGCAGACTTCTTCGGAGTGGACACAGTGCCTCTCACCAGCCGCTCAGACCTCGAGGACCTGGCGCTTGTTGTACGTGCCGCAAGACGGGCACGCGATGTGCTGCTGCTTGGGCTCGTGGCAGCGCTCGCACGCAACCAGGGGGGTGACCGCAGCCTTCCACTGCGACCGGCGGTGGCGCGTGTTGCTGCGCGACATCTTCCGCTTCGGAACAGCCACGGCTACTTCTCCTGCTTCTCGTTGGCGCGCGCCGGTCGAGGCGCTTCGCCACTGATCTCGTCCTTCTCGCCATCTTCGAGTGAACCGGCGAGTCCCTGCAGTGCCGCCCAACGGATGTCGACGGCGTCGTGGTGGTGGTCCGGGGCGTCCGCCAGCCGCGCTCCGCACTCGGAGCACAGGCCGGGGCAGTCGTCCTGGCACACCGGCTGCATCGGCAGGGCAAGCACCACCGCGTCACGCAGCACGGGTTCGAGGTCGAACAGGCCGTCCTCGATGAAGAGCCTGTCCTCGTCTTCCTCGGCGTCGTCGGCCGGCTCCGCCTTGGGGCGGCCCCGGTCGTCGGCGTCAGGGTACGAGAACATCTCCTGGAAGTCCGCTGCGAGCTCCAGCTCAAGCGGCTCCAGACACCTTACGCACTCCCCCTCGGCCTGTGCACGGGCGGTGCCTGTGACAAGCACCCCTTCCATGACCGACTCGAGCCGGAGGTCGAGCTCCACCGGGGCGCCTTCCGGCACTCCGATCACTCCCGCGATCCCGAGATCCTTGGGAGCGTCGATCTCACGGGTCAGGCGCTGCAGCGCACCAGGCCGCCGCCCCAGCTCGTGTGTGTCGAACACGAGAGGCTTGCGGTGGTCGAGGCGGGCGTTCAGAGCCATTCCTGCTTTCGATCTTCGAACTCAGAGGGACGCTGCCCTTCGGTGTTCCCCGGGCAGCGCTGATCGCGGACGTACACGCGACCGAAGAGCCAGGATACTGGACCTTTCCCTCACGGCCCAATCCGGTGGTTCCTTACTGGCCGCGACCCTGCTCGTAGGCCCTGAGCTGCTCCGGCGTGATCATGCCGGTGTCGAAGAGGCTGGTCTCGTCGAGGGCGTACGACTGCTGGGCGTGCTGCTGGTCCTGCTGGGTCTGTCCGGCGTCGTAGGCGGCCTGCTGGGCGTCGTAGCCCTGGTAGGCGTAGGGATCGGCCTGCTGGTAACCGTAGGGATCCTGCTGCTGGGCGTAGGCCTGCTGCTGCGGGTAGCCGCCGCCGTAGGTGTCCGTCTGCTGGTAGCCGTAGGCCGGCTGCGGCTCGTACTGCGGCTGGCCGGGCTGCTCGGCGGCGGCCCGGTTGTCCTGCTCGGCGAGGGCCGCGAGGTCGGCGAGGTAGTCGGCGTCGCTGGAGTGCTGGACGGTGGTGTTGTCGTCGGCGAGGGAGCCGAGGTCGTCCGAGGCGATCCGGCCGTGCAGCTTCAGGCGGCCCTTGCCGACGGCCTCCAGGGTCTTGCTGAGGACCGCCTCGAAGGCGCCGAGCTTGGTGTCGACGTAGGTGTCGGCGTCCCGGCGCAGGGTCTCGGGGTCATGGCTGCGCTCGGGGGCGTCCTCGTCCTCGTAGCCCTGCTCGTCGAGGCCCGTGCCGGTGCCGAGGAGCTTCTCGCGGCCACGGCCGACGGAGCCGATGGTCTTGGTGAGGACGACCTCGAAGTTGGCGAGCTTGGAGTCGACGTAGTCGTCGGCCTCCGCGCGGACGTCCTCGGCCTCCCGGCGGGCCTCGGTGAGGATGCGGTCGGCCTCGGTCTGGGAGCGGCGGGCCACCTCGGTGTCGGAGATCAGCGAGCCGCGCTCGGCGTGCGCGGTCGAGATGATCCGCTCGGCCTCCTGGCGGGCCTGCTCGACCATCTGCTCACGGCCGCCGATCAGTTCCTGGGCCTGGGCGAGGGAGTCGGGCAGGGCCGCCCGCACCTCCTCCAGCATCGCGAGCAGCTCGGCGCGGTTGACCACGCACGAGGCCGACATGGGCATCGACCGGGCGCCGGAGACCGCGGCGACGATCTCGTCGAGCTTCTTCTGCACGTCCACCTGTGCTCGCCACTCTCTACAGCTGTGTTGGAGACGGACGGAACGACTGTAGCCCCATCAGTCCTTGCGCAGGCGCTCGTTGAGCGCCTCCAGAACCAGCGGCGGCACCAGGTGGGCGATGTCTCCGCCCCAGGTGGCGACCTCCTTGACGAGCGAGGAGGAGAGGAAGCTGTAGGTGGGGTTGGTCGGCACGAAGAGCGTCTCGACGCCGGACAGGCCGTTGTTCATCTGGGCCATCTGCAGCTCGTAGTCGAAGTCGCTGACCGCGCGCAGTCCCTTGACGATGGCCGGGATGTCGCGCTGCTTGCAGTAGTCGACGAGGAGGCCGTGGAAGGCCTCGACCCTGACGTTGCCGTATTCGGCGGTGACCTGGCGGATCAGCTCGATCCGCTCCTCGACCTCGAACAGGCCCTTCTTGGACTTGTTGATCATGACCGCGACATAGACCTCGTCATACAGACGGGAGGCGCGGGAAATGATGTCGAGATGTCCGTTGGTGATCGGGTCGAACGACCCGGGACAGACGGCGCGGCGCACTTGAGATCCCTCGCTCTCCGGTCCGGTCATCGTGCGTCTTCGCACGTAGAGGCGGCGCGACCGTACCAAAAGGTTCCTTCGCCGTAGCGACGGGACCGGAGCGCTTCGAAGCCGTCCGGCCAGTGGAACTCTCCGCCTCTGGTGCTGCGCTCCACGGTGACCAGGGCTTCGGCCGTGAGCCAGCCCTGGGTACGGAGTGTGAGCAGAATCTCCCGAAGATCGTCGTCCGAGACGGCGTACGGAGGGTCGAGAAAGACGATGTCGTACGGCTGGGTCGGCGCCGGCGACTGGATGATCTGTTCGGCTCTGCCCGCCCTCACCTCGGCGCCGGGGAGACCGAGAGATTTCACGTTCTCGCGGATCGTGCGGGCCGCTCGGGCGTCGGCCTCGACGAGGAGGGTGTGGCCTGCGCCACGGGAGAGGGCCTCCAGGCCCACGGCGCCTGAACCTGCGTACAGGTCCAGGACGCGTTCCCCGTGGAGGGGGCGGCCTCCGAGCAGGGCCTGCCAGGTGGAGAAGAGACCTTCGCGTGCGCGGTCGGAGGTGGGGCGGGTTCCGGTCCCTGGCGGGACGGCCAGTCGACGTCCGCCGGCTGCGCCGGCGATCACGCGGGTCATCTTCGGTCCTTGGTTGTGGGCGGCTTCAGGTTCAGTGTGGCTGGTCGCGCTCGCGCGGCGGTAGCCGCATATCCAATGCGGCCCCGCGCCTCTGGCAAGTCTCCCTCACCCCTTTTCCAAGTACTGCTCCCTCTCCTCGTCCAAGAGGGCGTCCAGGGCCGTGCGCAGGCCCGGGAGGGTGGTGAGCTCCGGATCCGCCGCCACCACCGCCGCCGCCTCCTCCCTCGCCTCCGCGATGATCTCCTCGTCCTCGATGACGGCCAGCATGCGCAGGCTGGTGCGAGCGCCGGACTGGGCCTGGCCGAGGACGTCGCCCTCCCGGCGCTGTTCGAGGTCGATACGGGAGAGCTCGAAGCCGTCGAGGGTGGCGGCGACGGCGTTGAGGCGCTGGCGGGCGGGGCTGGCCTCGGGCATCTCGGTGACCAGGAGGCAGAGGCCGGCCGCCGAGCCACGGCCGACGCGGCCGCGGAGCTGGTGGAGCTGGGAGACTCCGAACCTGTCGGCGTCCATGATCACCATGGCGGTGGCGTTCGGGACGTTGACGCCGACCTCGATGACCGTGGTGGCGACCAGGACATGCGTCTCGCCGGCGGCGAAGCGGCGCATGACCGCGTCCTTGTCGTCGGGGTGCATCCGCCCGTGCAGGACCTCCACGCGCAGGCCTTGCAGCGGCCCCTTCGCCAGCTGGTCCGCCACCTCGAGAACGGCCAGCGGCGGGCGCTTCTCGGCTTCGTCCTCGGGGGACTTCTTCTTTTTCGGATCCACCTCCTCGTCGCCGATGCGGGGGCAGACGACGTACCCCTGGTGGCCGTTCTCGACCTCCTCCCGCACCCGCTCCCAGGTCCGGGCCAGGAAGTGGGGCTTGTCGGCGGCCGGGACCACATGGCTGGCGATCGGGGAGCGGCCCGCCGGGAGCTGGTCCAGGACCGAGGTCTCCAGGTCGCCGAAGACCGTCATGGCGACCGTGCGCGGAATGGGGGTGGCGGTCATGACGAGGAGGTGGGGCGGCTGTTTGCCCTTGCCTCGCAGGGCGTCCCGCTGTTCCACGCCGAAGCGGTGCTGTTCGTCCACGACGACGAGCCCGAGGTCGTGGAACTGCACCTTGTCCTCGATCAACGCGTGCGTGCCGATGACGATCCCGGCGTCCGCGGTGACGAGGTCGAGCAGGGCCTGGCGACGGGCGGCCATGCCCATCGAGCCGGTCAGCAGCACCACCTTCGTGGCGTGTTCGGACCCGCCCAGCATTCCGCCCTCCGCCAGCTCACCCATCATCTCGACGATCGAGCGGTGGTGCTGCTGGGCGAGGACCTCGGTGGGGGCGAGCATGGCGGCCTGACCGCCGGCGTCGACGACGGCGAGCATGGCTCTGAGGGCCACCATCGTCTTCCCCGAGCCGACCTCTCCCTGGAGCAGCCGGTGCATCGGGTGCTCCGTGGCCAGGTCGTCGAAGATCTCCCTGGAGACCTTCTGTTGGCCCTCGGTGAGGGTGAAGGGGAGGCGGGCGTCGAAGGCGGTCAGGAGGCCGTCCGGCTTGGGTTTGCGGGCCACCGCGGGGAGTTGGGCGTCGGCGTGGCGGCGGCGGGCGAGGGCGACCTGGAGGACGAAGGCCTCGTCCCACTTGAGGCGGGAGCGGGCGTCCTCGATGTCGGCCTTGGTGTGCGGACGGTGGATCTTGAGGAGTGCCTCGGGGAGGGGGACCAGGCCACGTCCGTCACGGAGCGAGTCCGGGAGGGGGTCCACCGCCTCCTGGGCGCTGGGGAGGACCGTCTGGATCGCCTTGCCGATCTTCCAGGACTCCAGCTTGGCCGTGGCGGGGTAGATGGGGATCAGGGCACCGGCCCAGGTCTCCACCGTCTCCTCCGCGTCTGCGCGCAGCAACTCGTAGGCAGGGTGCGCCAGTTGGAGGCGGCGGTTGAAGACCGACACCTTGCCCGAGAACATCGCGCGGGTGCCCGGCAGGAGGTCCTTGTGGGGCTTGTGGACGCCGGCGCCGAAGAAGACCAGCTGAAGGCGGCCGTTGCCGTCGGTGATGGTCACCTCCAGGCGCTGTCCCTTGCCGCGGGGGGCCTTGGCCGAGGCGAAGGTGTGCAGACGCGCGTCGGCGACCTGGGCGACCACGGTGACGTGCTCGTCCATGGGGAGGTCGGCCAGGTGTGTGAGCTGGCCCCGCTCCTCGTATCTGCGCGGGTAGTGGTGCAGGAGGTCGCCGACGGTGTGCAGGCCGAGATGCTCGGCCATCACCTTCGCGGTGGGTGGGCCGAGCACCTTTTTCAGTGGTTCTTCGAGTGCGGGCACGAGATCCATTGCACACCACCCCACTGACATTGCCGTACAGGTCTCGGGAAACCCCTGGTCAGACGGGCTGTTCCGGCTCTAGGATGACGCGCTCCGGCCATCCCGCGGTCACCGCCCCACCGGGACCGCCCTACCCCGCGCCGAAGACCTCCCCACCCTCGGCGTTGCAGCGATGGACTCCCAGACCTCACAGTCATCCCAGGCATCCCCATCACCTCATACGTTCCAGGTCGACCTGCGTGGCCTGGTGGACCTGCTGTCCCATCACCTCTACTCCAGTCCGAAGGTCTATCTGCGCGAGCTGCTGCAGAACGCCGTGGACGCCATCACCGCCCGGCGCGCCGAACAGCCCGACGCCCCGGCGAAGGTGAGGCTCTACGCCCAGGAGGGCACCCTGCGGGTCGAGGACTCCGGCGTGGGGCTCACCGAGGCGGATGTGCACACCCTGTTGGCGACCATCGGCCGCAGCTCGAAGCGGACCGACGGACTGCAGGACGGGCTCCAGGAGGCCCGCTCCGACTTCCTCGGCCAGTTCGGCATCGGCCTGCTCGCCTGTTTCGTGGTGGCCGAGCGGATCCGGGTCGTCAGCCGCAGTGCCCGTACGCCCGAGGCGGCGCCCGTGGAGTGGACGGCGAGCGAGGACGGTTCGTACACCGTGCGGACGTTGACGCACGAGGCCCGTCCCGAGCCCGGTACCACCGTGCATCTGACGGCTCGGGCGGGGGCCGGGGAGTGGCTCACCGCCGAGCGGGTCCTCACGCTGGCGCGGGACTTCGGCTCGCTGCTGCCGTACGACGTGCGGGTGGGCGACGAGGCGGTCACCGACCTGCCCGCGCCCTGGGACCGGCCCTACCCCTCCCCCGCCACCCGAAGGGTGGCCCTGGCGCGGCACTGTCACGACCTCTTCGGGTTCACCCCGCTGGACTCGATCGAGCTGACCGTGCCGCTCGCCGGGATCCGCGGAATGGCGTATGTGCTGCCCTCGGCGGTCAGTCCGGCCACGCGCGCGACGCATCGCGTCCACCTCAAGGGCATGCTGCTGACCGAGCGCGCCGAACAGCTGCTGCCGGACTGGGCGTTCTTCGTGCGCTGTGTCCTGGACACGGACAGTCTGCGGCCGACGGCCTCGCGCGAGTCGCTGTACGAGGACGAGACGCTGGCGGCCGTGCGGGAGGCGCTGGGCGAGAAGATCCGGTCCTGGCTGACGGGGCTGGCCGCCGGTGACCCGGAGCGGCTGGCGGCCTTCCTCTCCGTGCACCATCTGGGCGTGAAGTCGCTGGCCCGGCACGACAAGGACATGCTGCGCACGATGCTGCCGTGGCTGCCCTTCGAGACCACCGACGGACAGCTGTCCCTGGAGGAGTTCGCACAGCGGCACCCGGTCGTGCACTTCACACGGACCGTGGAGGAGTACCGGCAGGTCGCGCCGATCGCGTCCGCGCAGGGCGTGGGGGTGGTCAACGGCGGTTACACGTACGACAGCGACCTGGTCGAGGCGCTGCCGTCGGTGCGGCCGGGGACGGTGGTCGCCGAGCTGGACACCGACACCGTGACCGCGCACCTGGACGCGGTCGACCCGGCCGACGAGCTGGCGCTGTCCGGTTTCCTGGCGGCCGCGCGGGCCAGACTCGACCCGCTGGGCTGTGACGTCGTACTGCGCGCGTTCCGCCCGCTCTCCGTGCCCGCGCTGCACCTGGACGACCGGTCCGCCCGGCACGAGCAGGCGCGCGCGGAGGCCGAGTCGCAGGCCGACGACCTGTGGGCGGGCATCCTCGGCTCGCTGCGCGGCAGCGCGCCACGCGCGCGTCTGGTGCTCAATCACCTCAATCCGCTGATCCGGCGGATCAGTTCACTCGGCGATCCGGAGCTGATCGGCACCGCGACGGAGTCCCTGTACGGACAGGCGCTGCTGATGGCGCAGCGGCCGCTCAGGCCCGCGGACTCGGCGTTGCTGAACCGGGCCTTCATGGGCCTGCTGGAGTGGGCCACGAACGGCGAGGAGGGTCGCTGATGAGCGAGATCACGGACTTCGACACCCTGCGCCGGGCGATGGCCGAGAACGGCGAGCAGCCGGAGGGTCCCGCCCGCAACGCCCGCGCGGAGCAGCTGCTGGTGGCGGCCGAGAAGCTGAACGTCCCGCTCGCCGTGATCGAGGCGCTCGGACACCAGCTGAAGGTCTACAACTACAGCTCCGAGAAGGACAGGATGTTCGTCCCCTTCGCGCGTCTGCTGCGCATGTGGGACGAGCGGCCCGAGGACTTCGACGAGTACGAGACCCACACCCTGCACTGGGTCTTCAAGTGGATGTCGTCCGGCATGCTCGACCAGCCGCATGTGCCGCTCGCCTCCATCGAGAAGTGGCTCGGCGAGATGGAGCACCGCTACCGGCTCGCCGGTCACTCCGAACGAGCCGTGCGCAGCGCCGAGTTCAACGTCGCCGCGCACATCGGTGACCTGCCGCGCGCGGAACGGGCGTACGCCGCGTGGCTCGCCGCCGACCGGGACCACATGGCCGACTGCCACGCGTGCGAGCTGCACGGGCAGGGCTGGTGGCAGAGCGAGCGGAGCCGGGACACGGAGGCGCTCGAGCTGTGGGCGCCGGTCCTGGAGGGCGAGCTCAGTTGCGCGCACGAGCCGCACACCTCCCTCGCGGCCTCTCTGCTGCCCCTGCTGCGCCTAGGCCGCCCAGACGAGGCGCGCGCGAACCATCTGCGGGGGTTCCGGCTCGTACGGGCCATGGAGAGCATGCGCGGTGCCTACGCGGACCACGTCGAGTTCTGCGCCCTGAGCGGCAACGAGGCGCGCGGTCTGGAGCTGCTCGCGGAGCGGCCCGCGTACTTCACGGACACCGGGCATCCGCGCAGCGGGCTGGAGTTCCTGAGCGTGGTGGCGCTGCTCATGGACCGGCTGACCGGGCTCGGCCTCGGCGACCGTCAGGTTCCGGGACCGGCCGGCCGTTCGTGGACGGCCCGTGAACTCGCCACGCACGCGCGCGCGGAGGCCCTCGGCCTGGCCGGCCGCTTCGACGCGCGCAACGGCACGGCGCACGTCAGCGAGCGGGCACGCGCGCGTATGGCACAGGAGCCGCTGGTGGAGCGATTGCCGCTGGGGGTGCGGTCGGCGAGGACGGCCGCCTCGGCGGTCGCGTCCCCCGTGGTCGCGCCGGAGGCCGTGGAGCCGGATCTGGCGGCTCTGATCGCCGAGGCGCGGCGGCTGTCGGACGGTCTGCTGCCGAACGCCGTCGAGGCGTGGGTGGCGGTCTCGCGGGCGGCGCAGGACGTCGAACTGGACCCGCGCGACCGGGCGGAGATCGCCGACCACCAGGCCATGGACCTCGGCCCCGAAGGCATCGAGCTGTTCGAGCGTGCCGCCGAGCTGTACACGGAGGCGGGCGATCCTGGCGAGGCGCTGGCCGCACGCGCGCGTGCGGCGTTCGTACGCACACTCGCGGGCGACATGGACGCGGCGCTCACGGCGATCGCCGGCCCGTACGACGAGATCCTCGCGCTCTACGCCGAGGACGGCACCGGCGTACGCCAGACGGCGTCGGTACTGATGGCGCGGGCACGGATCCTGATGCGGCGGGTGCAGGAGGCCGGGGAGGCGCCCGAGGTGGGCGGCGACGGGGGCAGTCCGCTCGGGGAGGAAGCTGCCGGGGAGGGGGCGCCGACGTCGGCCGCGACTCCCGTGGACGGCCCGGTCACGGACGGCCTCCCGTCAGGTGGGGCCCTCGGCGGCGCTGCCCGCCAAGGTGAGATGCCGGGCGACGGTTCGCCGGACGGCGGGGTTTCGGGCGGCGACCTGACGGCAGCGGGGGCCCCTGCCGGCGCCGCGACGGCTGCCGGGGGCCCGAACAGCGACCCGGCAGAAGACGATCCGACGCCAACCTCGGCCCCTGGGGGCAACCCGACGGCGACCGGCGTCTCGGGCCGCCGTCCCTCCATGGCCTCCCTCCAAGCCGACGCCGACGCCGCCGTACGGGAGGTGCTCGCGCTCGTCGACGGGCGGGCCGGGGACGATGTGCAGCTCGGGTCGCGGGCCGCCGAGGCGTGGGCGATGTTCGCGGAACTGGCCGTCGGCGCCGGGGAGCTGAGGACCGGGGCGGACCTGTTCCGGCATGCCGCGGAGGGGTTCGTGGGGGCCGGGCTGCCGTGGTTCGCCGTGGAGTCCGAGGCCCGGCTGGCGCAGCTCGCCCACCATATGGGCGACGTCGCGGAGGCCGAGCGGGCGCTGCGGGCCGCGTTGGAGCACGGCGGGCCGTATCTGGAGGCGGTCGGACGGGCCCAGCTGCACCTCCAGCTCGCCGAGGTGCTGGGCGGCAGGGGGCTGGTCGAGGAGGCCGCCGAGCATGCCCTGGAGGCGGCGCACTGGGCCGACGGGGCCGGCGAGGGGCCGGCGCTGGGCGCGTGGGCGCGGCAGTTGCTCGGCGGTTTCCTGCTGCGGCAGGGACGGTGGGCCGAGGCCGCGGAGGTGCTGGAGTCGGCGCTGCCCGACCTGGCCGCCGAGACGCATGGCGACGGCGCGGTCGTCCAGGTCCAGTGGTGGCTCGGCGACTGCCTGAGCGAGCTCGGCGAGCACCGCGCGGCGGCCGAACGGCGGCTGCAGGCGGCCGAGATCGCCAGGCTCTGGCCCGAGCAGCACGACCACGCGACGCTCGCCCATCTCGCCGCCGAGTCCCTCGGTCAGGCCGGGCTGTCCGCCGAGGCGGACCAGGCCTACACCCGCGCGGGTGAGCTGTGGCGCTCGCTCGGCGACGTCCACGGCCTGGTCCGTGCCCTGCGCGCCCGCGCATGGCTCGCGCTGGGCGCGGAGGACGGGCAGGGCGACGCCCGGGAGCTGATGGCGGCCGCGGTCCGGGAGTGCGAGGAGGCGCTGGGCGCGGACGCCGCCGACGAGGAGGCCCGGCAGCGGCTCGTCGCCGAGCTCGGGCACACGCACCGGCAGTTCGGCGACCTGCTCGCCCGTTCCGCCGCCGAGGACGACGATGACGACTCCATCCGGGCCGCGATGGAGGACGCCCTGTCCCAGGTGACTGAGGCCATCGTGGTGTTCGCCTCGCTCGGCGACGACGCCCTGCACAGCCGTACCGGCGCCGAGCTCGCCGCGGGCTGGCTGGAGGCCGACCTGAGCCGCCCCGAACGGGCGGCGGCACGCGCGCGTGCGGTGCTGGCTGCGTACGAGGCATACGAGGCGTACGACGAGAGCGATGCCGACGAGACCGCGCCGGCCCGGCGGGCGGAGGCGCAGCAGATGCTCGACGTCCTGGAGGACTAGCGGCTACTCGACCCCGATGAGCAGCAGGGCGCCTTGGCGGCCGCCCCGGTAGACCACCGTGTCGACGCCGAGGTATCCCTCACGCACGCGTGCTTCGAGGTGGTCGGCGATGGACTCGGGGGCCTCGTCGCCGAGGACGAGGGTGACGAGTTCGCCGCCCGCCGAGAGCATGCGGTCCAGGACGGTCTCGGCGGCGGCGGCGACATCCGAGCCGATGACGGACACATCGCCGTCGATGAGGCCGAGGACGTCGCCGGCCTGGCAGATGCCGGCCATGGTCCAGGACTGGCGCTCGGCGACGGCGACCTCGGCGTAGCGGGTCGCGCCGGCCGCCGAGGTCATCGACACGACGTCCTCGTCGAAGCGGCGCTCGGGCTCGTGCACGGCGAGCGCCGCGATGCCCTGGACGGCGGAGCGGGTCGGGATGAGGGCGACGCGGATGCCCTCCGCGCGGGCCTGCTCGGCCGCTGCGGCCGCGGTGTGGCGCAGGTCGGCGTCGTTGGGCAGCAGGACGACCTCGCGCGCGTGGGCCCGTCGTACGGCTTCGACCATCTCCCCGCTGGCGGGCGGCTCTCCGGGGCGCGCGAGCACGGTGGTCGCGCCGGCCTCGGTGTACAGCCCGGCCAGTCCCTCGCCGGGCACGACGGCGACGACGGCCCGCTGCACCCGCTCCCGCGGCGGCCGCTCACCGCCCCGCGTGTGCACGTCGCCGAGCCCGAAGTGCGTGATCCGGATCCGGTACGGCCGCCCGGCCTCGACTCCCGCCTCCACCGCGGCGCCCGCGTCGTCGACGTGCACATGGACGTTCCACAGACCGTCGCCGCCCACCACGACGAGCGAGTCCCCGAGACCGTCGAGCCGCATCCGCAGCCGGTCCACGGCGTCGTCCTCGGCCTCCAGGAGATAGATCACCTCGAAGGCGGGCCCGCCCTGTTCAAGGGGACTGTCGGCGCAGTCGTCGACATCACCGGGGCCGACCGCCCCCGCCGCACGGGCATCTGCCCGAGCCGCAGAGCCCGAGTCAAGGGCCGCCTCGCCCCCGGCGAGGGACAGGGAGCCTCCGCGCGGATCGCCGTAGGCCACGGAAGTGCCGTCAACAGGCGCCGCGACACCGTCAGCCGTCTCCGCGCCACCGGTGTCCACGCGCGCGTGGAAGGTCCCTGAGCCCTCGTGGCCCACCCGCGCGAGCCGCCCGGGGACCGCCCCGGGCGCCTCCCCCGTGAACGTCTCCACCAACGCCCCGAGCACCGCCACCAGTCCCCGCCCCCCGGCGTCGACCACCCCGGCGCGCTCCAGCACGGCCAGTTGGCCCGGAGTCGCCGCGAGAGCCTCCCGTGCCCCTTCGTAGGCGGCCCGCGCCACCACCCCGCAGCCGCCGTCGGTCGTCTCGGCCGCGTCGGCCGCCGCCGAGGCGACCGAGAGGACCGTTCCCTCGACGGGGTGGGCCACGGCCCGGCGGGCGGAGTCGGCGGCGCGCCGGAAGGCGAGCCGCAGGCCGGCCCCGTCGGTGTGAACCGTCTCACTGTCGGCGGCGAGCACCTGGGCCATGCCGCGCAGCAGTTGCGCCAGGATGGTGCCGGAGTTGCCCCGGGCGCCTATGAGGGCGCCGTGCGCCATCGCGCGCGCCGCGTCGGCCGGCGACGGCTTCCCGGCACCCCCCGAGCCGCCCAGGTGGCCTCCGGGTCCGACCTCGTGGCCCTCGAACACGGCCTCGACGGCCGCGACGGCGGACTCCATGGTCAGGTACAGGTTCGTGCCGGTGTCCCCGTCGGCGACGGGGTAGACATTGATCGCGTCGATCTCCTCGCGCGCCCGCCCCAGCGCCGTCAGCGCGAGGCCGCACCAGGTGCGTACCGCGAGAGCATCGAAGAATGTCTGCGGCACCTGCGCCACCTGCGCCTCCCTGAGCTGCCCGGATGTGGACGCAGCGTAGACCCCGGAGAGGTGTCCGCCGGAAGAGGGCCTGGAGCAGGCCCATGACCAGCCATGGTAGTTTCGTTCTACTGGCGCAGTCGTTGTATGCTGCTCCGGTTGCCCGATCCTGATCGGGCCATTTCCCCCGGCAGCGCCACTCAGATCTCTGATCCTACGATCTCGATCCCGGCACGCCGGGATCTATCCGTAAGTGCATCTGAAGTCTTTGGAGTGACCCGTGGCTGCCAACTGCGACGTCTGCGGCAAGGGGCCGGGCTTCGGCAACAACATCTCGCACTCGCACCGCCGTACGTCCCGTCGCTGGAACCCGAACATCCAGCGCGTCCGTACCGTGGTCAGCGGGACGCCGAAGCGCGTGAACGCTTGCACCTCGTGCATCAAGGCCGGCAAGGTCTCGCGCTGACGCACAGTTAAGCGCGCGGCCACTGCTGGTTCGCTGTAAGTAGCCGGTCCACCGTGAGGTGGGTCGGCTTCTTGCTGTGCCCGAGAAGCGCCCGACCGGTAGAAGGCCACGGCCATCAGGCCGAGGCGGTACCCGGCCCTGCCGGAGACCTGAGGGCCCACCCGTGATCCACGGGCCCGATCCCCCCGCCCAGCGCGAACCCGCCCCTGATCGCCCCGGTGACGTACTCCTTGGCCGCCGCCACCGCCTCCGGCACGGACTGCCCCTTGGCGAGGTGCGAGGCGATCGCCGAGGCGAGCGTGCAGCCCGTCCCGTGCGTGTGCCGGTTGTCGTAGCGGGGCGAGCGCAGCCAGTGCTCCTGCGAGCCGTCGGTGAGGAGATCGACGGCGTCGCCGCTGAGATGGCCGCCCTTGATGAGGGCCCACTTCGGCCCGTACGACAGGACGGCGGCCGCGGCCCGGCGCAGGTCCTCCTCGGTCTCCACCCGTACGCCGGTGAGTTGCGCCACCTCGTCGAGGTTCGGTGTCGCCACCGTGGCCACCGGCAGCAGCTTCGTGCGTACGGAGTCCAGCGCGGACGCGGCCAGCAGCGAGTCGCCGTGCTTGGAGATGCCGACCGGGTCGACGACGGCCGGGGCGTCCGTGCCGCCGATCAATTCGGCCACCGCCTCGACGAGTTCCGCCGAGGCCAGCATGCCGGTCTTCACGGCCTGTACGCCGATGTCGTCGACGACGCTGCGGTACTGGGCCCGCACGGCCGCCACCGGCAGCTCCCAAGCCCCCTGCACGCCGAGGGAGTTCTGGGCGGTGACGGCGGTGACGACGCTCATGCCGTGCACGCCGAGCGCGAGCATCGCCTTCAGGTCCGCCTGGATCCCGGCGCCTCCGCCGGAGTCGGAGCCCGCGACCGTCAGCACCCTCGGCGGCGCGCTCACGACTCGATGTCCCCGAAGTGGTCCCAACCGCCCTTGCTGGTCCAGGGCGCCCCGTCGACCGTCACCTGGGGCAGCGCCGAGGGGTTGAGGACCTCGCCGATGACCTTCCAGCGGGCCGGCAGCTTCACGTCCGGCGGGAAGGTCGCCACGATCGCGTGGTCCTCTCCCCCGGTGAGCACCCACTGCATGGGGTCGACGCCGACGGCCTGCCCGATGTCGTTCATCTGGGACGGGATGTCGATCGCGCCGGAGCGGATGTCGATGCGGACCTTGCTGGCCTCGGCGATGTGCCCGAGGTCGGCGATCAGCCCGTCGCTCACGTCGCACATCGCGGTCGCGCCGAGCCCGGCGGCCGCGGGGCCCGCGTGGTACGGCGGTTCGGGGCGCCGGTGCGCCTCCACGAAGGCGCGCGGTGAGCGGAAGCCGCGGGAGAGCACCGCGAAACCGGCCGCGGACCAGCCCAGCCAGCCGGTCACCGCGACGAGGTCGCCGGGCTGTGCGCCGCCGCGCGTGACGGGCTCCTGGTTGCGCAGATCGCCGAGCGCGGTGATGGAGACCATGATCGTGTCTCCTCGTACGACGTCCCCGCCCACCACCGACGCGCCCGCCACCTGGCACTCGTCCCGCAGTCCGTCCATCAGCTCGCTCGCCCAGGTGACCGGGAGTTCGGCCGGCACGACCAGGCCGAGCAGGAGAGCCGTCGGCACGGCGCCCATGGCG
Organism: Streptomyces sp. NPDC002817; assembly: GCF_053592055.1. NCBI lineage: Bacteria > Bacillati > Actinomycetota > Actinomycetes > Kitasatosporales > Streptomycetaceae > Streptomyces > Streptomyces sp. NPDC002817. The sequence continues at coordinate 27,499 of NZ_JBSFUY010000017.1, read as the reverse complement.
GCGATGTCCGCGAGGTTCTGTGCGGCGGCCTTGCGGCCCACGTCGTAGGCCGTGGACCAGTCGCGGCGGAAGTGCCGTCCCTCCAGGAGGATGTCGGTGCTGGCCACGACCCGGCGGTCGGGAGCGGCCACCACCGCGGCGTCGTCGCCGGGGCCGACCCGGACCGCCGGGGTGGTGGTGAGACGGGAGGTGAGCTCCCTGATGAGCCCGAACTCCCCGAGCTCACCAACAGTGCCCTTCATTGCCCTTTCGCCCCTTCTGTCCCTTGTTGTGCCCGGTCGCGCGTGACCAGTGTCCTCGATACGGTCGAAGAGACCGTCAACTTCTGTCATTGCCTGCCCCCGGCGCGGAGGCCGCCGGTCCCGCAGGTCTCCCCGCGGCGAGCGGCGACGCGATACCGTGGCGTTCCTTTTCCCCACATGATCCTCGTGGCCGCCCTGGAGGTTCCGTGGTACAGGCGTACATCCTGATCCAGACGGAGGTCGGCAAAGCGTCGACCGTCGCCGAGACGATCAGCAAGATTCCTGGGGTGATCCAGGCCGAGGACGTGACAGGACCTTATGACGTGATCGTGCGGGCGCAGGCCGACACCGTGGACGACCTGGGCCGCATGGTGGTCGCGAAGGTCCAGCAAGTGGACGGCATCACCCGCACCCTGACCTGCCCGGTCGTCCATCTGTAGCCCCCGTCTACCCTTGGCCGGTGAACTTCTTCCGTCACCGGCACCGCACTGTCCTCGGGCTGCCCGCCCTGGCCCTGCTGATCGTCACCACAGGGTGCTCCTCAGCAGACGACAGTGACTCGGTGACGGTTCCCAGCCCCACGGCGAAGGTCGCGAAGCTGTGCCGAAACCTGGACAGTGTCCTGCCGGACAAGGTCGACGGTCTCGACCGGCATGATCCCGAGCCCGCGTCCGCGCTGACGGCGGGCTGGGGAAGCCCGGCGATCATACTGCGCTGCGGTGTCGTCCGGCCGCCGAAGATGGTCGACCCCAAGGTCGCGACCGGAAGCGACCCCAAGGCGATAGCGGGCGAGGTGAACGGCGTCGAGTGGCTCATGGAGAAGCAGGACGACGGATCGACCCGCTTCACCACGGCCAACCGCCAGGCGTACGTCGAGGTGACGGTGCCCGGGGGGCGCGACACCGCGGGGATGCTGACCGACATGGCCTCGTCGGTCAAGAAGGCGATCCCCTTCGGGAAGTGAGCGTCACAACTTCCCGGAGGGGCTGCTACCGCAGCCCCGTGGAGCGCCTGAGCGCCGCCTGGATCAGCCGGTCCACCAGCTCCGGGTAGCTGACCCCGGTCGCCTGCCACATCTGCGGGTACATCGAGATCGGGGTGAAGCCCGGCATCGTGTTGATCTCGTTGATGACGAACTCCCCGTCCTCCGTGAGGAAGAAGTCCGCGCGCACCAGGCCCTCGCAGGACGCCGCGTCGAAGGCCGCCACGGCGAGACGCTGGACCTCCGCCGTCTCCTGCGGGGTCAGCGGGGCCGGGACGATGCCCGGGGTGGAGTCGATGTACTTGGCCTCGAAGTCGTAGTACGCGTGCGCGTCCGGCGGCGGGATCTCCGCGGGGACCGAGGCCCGCGGGCCGTCCTCGAACTCCAGGACGCCGCACTCGATCTCACGGCCGCGCAGCGCCGCCTCGACGAGGATCTTCGGGTCGTGCCGCTGGGCCTCGGCGATCGCCTCGTCCAGCCCGGACAGGTCGTCGACCTTGGTGATGCCGATCGACGAACCCGCGCGCGCGGGTTTCACGAACAGCGGCCAGCCGTGCTCGCCGGCCAGGCCGACGATCTTCTTGCGGGCGGCCGACTCGTCCTGCTCCCACTCGCGGGGCCGAATCACCACGTACGGGCCGACCTTGAGCCCGAAGGAGGTGAACACCCGCTTCATGTACTCCTTGTCCTGGCCGACGGCCGAGGCGAGCACGCCCGAGCCGACGTACGGGACACCCGAGAGCTCCAGCAGGCCCTGGAGGGTGCCGTCCTCGCCGTAGGGGCCGTGCAGGACGGGGAAGACGACGTCGACCTCGCCGAGTGCCTTGGGCACCGATCCCGGCTCGCTGTAGACGACTTCACGGTTCGCGGGGTCGACGGGGAGCACCACGCCACCCTCCGGCGACTCGGCGAGCTGCTCGATGTCCGGCGTACGGCGGTCGGTGATCGCCATGCGTTCCGGTTCGTCGGCGATGAGGGCCCAACGCCCGTCCCTGGTGATGCCGATCGGCAGGACCTCGTACTTGGTCCGGTCGATGGCCTTGAGGACGGCGCCGCCGGTGACCACGGAGATCCCGTGTTCGGAGCTGCGCCCGCCGGACACGACGGCCACGCGCGGCTTGCGAGGCGGCTGCTCGGGGCTCTGGGAGAGGTTCTCGGTGCTCATATCGCGTTGAGAGTACCCGTTGGTAGAGCCCCGATACAGCGTGACTCAGGCGGCGTCGCTCAGCGTCGTTCGGGCTTCGCGCTGCGCGACATCAGCTCCTTGACGGCGACCACCGGAGGCTTGCCCTCGTGCACGATGGCGACGACCGTCTCGGTGATCGGCATGTCGACGCCGTGCCTGCGCGCCAGATCCAGCACGGACTCACAGGACTTGACGCCCTCGGCGGTCTGCTTGGTGACCGCGATGGTCTCCTGCAGGGTCATGCCCTTGCCGAGGTTGGTGCCGAAGGTGTGGTTTCGGGACAGCGGCGAGGAGCAGGTCGCCACCAGGTCGCCCAGACCGGCGAGTCCGGAGAACGTCAGCGGGTCGGCGCCCATCGCCAGCCCCAGGCGCATCGTCTCGGCGAGACCGCGCGTGATGAGCGAGCCCTTGGTGTTGTCGCCGAGCCCCATGCCGTCCGCGATGCCGACGGCGAGCCCGATGACGTTCTTCACGGCGCCGCCCAGCTCGCAACCGATCACGTCCGTCTCGGTGTACGGCCTGAAGTACGGCGTGTGGCAAGCCGACTGGAGCCGCCGGGCCACCGTCTCGTCCGCGCACGCGACCACCGCGGCGGCCGGCATGCGGGCCGCGATCTCGCGGGCGAGGTTGGGTCCGGTGACCACGGCGATGCGGTTCGGGCCGACCTTGGCGACATCCTCGATGACCTCGCTCATCCGCATGGCGGAGCCGAGTTCGACGCCCTTCATGAGGGAGACGAGGACCGTGTCGGGCGCGAGCAGCGGCACCCACTCGGCGAGGTTGCCGCGCAACGTCTGCGAGGGGACGGCGAGTACGGTGAAGTCGGCGTCGCGCGCGGCCTCGGCGGCGTCCGTCGTCGCCCGTAGATTTTCCGGGAGTTCGACGCCGGGCAGGTAGTCCGGGTTGGTGTGCGTGGAGTTGACCGCTTCCGCGAGTTCGGCGCGACGGCCCCACAGGGTGACCTCGCAGCCCGCGTCGGCCAGCACCATGCCGAAGGCGGTGCCCCACGATCCGGTGCCGAAGACGGCCGCCTTGACCGGCTTGCTCACTTGCTCTGCCCCTCTTCCTGCTCGACCTTCGCCTCAGTCTGCGCGGAGGTCCTGCGCCGCTGCTCGATCCGCTCCTGGCGCGGGTCGTAAGGTGACTCGGGCGCCCTCTCGCCGCGGATCTCCTCCAGTTGGCGGGTGACCGCGGCCATGATGACCTCGGTCGCCTCCTTCAGGAGTTCCGGGCTCATCTCCCTGTCGTAGAAGCGCGACAGGTCCACGGGGGGACCCGCGAGGACGTGCGAGGTCTTGCGGGGACGGAGGTTGAGCTTCTTGGCGTACGGCGGCAGCAGTTCGTTGGCACCCCACTGCGCGACCGGGATCACCGGGCACTTGGTCTGCAGGGCCACGCGCGCGGCGCCGGTCTTGCCGGTCATGGGCCACTGGGCGGGGTCCCGGGTGATGGTGCCCTCGGGATAGAAGGCCACGCACTCACCGCGTTCCACGGCGTCGATCGCGGCCCGGAAGGCGCTCAGCGCGTCGGTGGTCTCGCGATAGACGGGGATCTGTCCGGTGCCGCGCATGATGGCACCGATGAATCCCTTCTTGAAAAGACCGCTCTTCGCGAGGAATCGCGGAACGCGGCCGGTGTTGTACTGAAAGTGTGCGTAGGCGAAGGGATCGACGTGCGAATTGTGGTTCACCGCGGTGATAAATCCGCCGTCGGCCGGAATGTTCTCCATTCCGCGCCAGTCCCGGTTGATCAGAACCACCAGAGGCGGTTTGGCGATCACCGCTGCGAGGCGGTACCAGAAGCCGATTCTGCGGCGGGGCACGCGGACACCTTCCTCTAGGGCCTGAGGGCCGGACAAGTGTCGCCCCAGGCCGCCCGTCTGTCGAGAACACCGTACGCCTAGCGGCGACGGCCGCCAGATGGCCCAGGTGACGGCTGAGTGACAATGCTCGCGACAAGAGAGGGACGGAACGCTCGTGCAGTGGACCTTGGTCATACCCCTGAAGCCCCTGGCGCGCGCCAAGAGCAGGCTCTCGGACACCGCCGCCGACGAGTTGCGTCCGGGTCTGGCCCTCGCCTTCGCCCAGGACACGGTGGCAGCCGCGCTGGCCAGCCCTGCCGTCGGGGATGTGGCGGTCGTCACGGACGACGCCCTGGCGACGCGGGAGCTGATCGCCCTGGGCGCCCGCGTCATCCCCGACGAGCCGCGCGCGGGACTGAACGCGGCGTTGGCGCACGGGGCCGCGACCGTACGTGCCCGGCACCCCGAAAGCGCTGTGGCAGCCCTGAATGCCGATCTGCCGGCACTGCGCCCGTCGGAATTGGCCCGGGTACTGGATGCGGCCGCCGAATTCCCCCGCGCTTTTCTCCCGGATGCAGCAGCAATCGGTACGACACTGCTGGCCGCGGGGAAGAGCCACGAATTGCGCCCCGCTTTCGGCACTGATTCCAGGGCCCGCCATCGCGCGTCAGGGGCGGTGGAACTGTGTCTCACCGAGGTGGATTCCGTCCGCCAGGACGTGGACACCGGCGAGGACCTGCGTGTGGCACTGGCGCTGGGAGTGGGACCGCGGACGGCGACCGTGTCGGCGGGGCTGTTGATTCCCGGCCTCTAGGGGCGTGGGGCCGTATCGATATGCGGCTCCTCGGCGTGGGCACGACCAGCCACGACGAGCCCGCACCCGACGACGAACCACTACCCTGACGACCATGCACGCCACCGCTTACACATACGACGCCGACACCCGCACCGGCAGCGTGCTGCTGGACGACGGCACCCCCGTGCCCTTCGACGCCCCGGCGTTCGACGCGGGCGGGCTGAGGCTGTTGCGGCCCGGACAGCGGGTGCGGATCGAGCTGGAGGACACGAAGGCCGCCCCCCGCATCACCCTGGTGACCCTGCAGACCTTCTGAGAAGCCCTTCCGAACACGCCGCGGGCCGGACTCCGACACGGAGTCCGGCCCGGCGCGTGAGTACCCCTGCGCCCCTACCTCTTGCGGGCGGTGGTCTTCTTGGCGGTGGTCTTGCGAGCCGTCGACTTCTTGGCGGGGGCCTTCTTGGCCGTCGCCTTCTTCGCCGGGGCCTTCTTGGCCGTCGCCTTCTTGGCGGTGGTCTTCTTCGCGGCGGTGGTCTTGGCGGCGCCCGTGGTCTTCTTGGCCGTCGTCTTCTTCGCCGTGGTCTTCTTCGCGGTCGCCGTGGTCTTCTTGGCGGCCGTCTTCTTCGCCGTGGTCTTCTTCGCGGCGGCCGTCGCCTTCTTCGCCGGGGCGGCCTTCTTCGCGGCGGCCTTCTTGACCGTCGCCGAAGCCCCGCCGGTCAGGCTGCCCTTGGGCGCCTTCTTGACCGCGACGTCGTTCTTCGGGAGCTTCTTCGTGCCGCTCACCAGGTCCTTGAAGCCCTGGCCCGCACGGAAGCGCGGAACGGAGGTCTTCTTGACCCGAACCCGCTCGCCCGTCTGGGGGTTGCGGGCGTAACGAGCCGGGCGGTCGACCTTCTCGAACGAACCGAAGCCGGTGACCGAGACCCGGTCCCCCGCCACGGTCGCGCGGACGATGGCGTCCAGGACCGCGTCGACCGCGTCGGCGGCCTGCTGACGGCCACCGACCTTGTCGGCAATCGCTTCTACGAGCTGCGCCTTGTTCACGTCTTCCCCTTCGGAGACATTGCCCGAACGAAACTGTTCAGGCTTTTTCGCACGTTAGGCAGATATATACCGCAAATCAAACACGAAACGGGCTTATCACCCTTGTGCCGCAACGGGTTCGGCTGTCTCGGACTTGTTCAGCGTTCCTCTTCGGGGAATCGACCCGCGTCGAGGTCCGCCGTGAAGGCCTCCAGACGCCTTGCCGCATCGGCGAGATCGTGCTTGGCCGCGGCCGTAATGACCAGCAGCTTCCGGGTCAGCGCCATCCGTACGCCCTCCGGGACTTGCAGTGCACGCACTCTTGTGTGCGCTTCCTTGAGTTGGTCCGCGACTGCCGCATAGAGCTTGAGTTGGCCGTCGTGTTCCATGCACAGATTGTGCCATCTGGGGCGAGTTGTCGCCTGCTCAGGGTGCAACTGCCGCCTCAAACGGCCTTCCGGGCACTTGTGGAAGCCGCGGCTGTACAAGTCGCGTACCCCGGCAACACCCCTCCTAACGTGGGAAGTTGAGGACAGTCACAAGCGCGTGCAGGGCCGTTCGGGTGCAGACACAGCCGTACCCCCGATCGGGCTGATCGGGGGTACGGCGGGGGTGTTGCGGTGGCCGAAAGTCGACCTGTTGGACGGCTCCGGATCAGACCTCGATCGTCCGCGGCTTGTACGAGGGCCGCTTGGCCTCGTAGGTGGCGATGTCTTCCTCGTTCTGGAGGGTGATGGAGATGTCGTCCAGCCCGTTCAGCAGCCGCCAGCGGGAGTTCTCGTCCAGCTCGAAGCTCGCGGTGATGCCCTCGGCGCGCACCTCGCGGGCCTCCAGGTCGACCGTGACCTCGGTCTGGGGGTCGTTCTCCGTGAGCTCCTGGAGCGCGTCCACGATCTTCTGCTCCAGAACCACCGTGAGCAGGCCGTTCTTGAGCGAGTTGCCGCGGAAGATGTCGGCGAACCGGGAGGAGATGACGGCCTTGAAGCCGTAGTTCTGCAGCGCCCACACGGCGTGCTCACGGGAGGAGCCGGTGCCGAAGTCGGGGCCGGCGACCAGAACGGTCGCGCCCTCGCGCTCGGGCTGGTTGAGGATGAATTTCTCGTCCTTGCGCCAGGCCTCGAACAGCCCGTCCTCGAACCCGTCCCTGGTCACCTTCTTGAGCCAGTGAGCAGGGATGATCTGGTCGGTGTCGACGTTGGAGCGGCGCAGCGGGACGGCCCGGCCGGTGTGCGTGGTGAATGCTTCCATGACTCTCAGACTCCAGCGGGCACAGGGGCGTCGGACAGGTCGGCGGGCGAGGCCAGGTGGCCCAGCACGGCGGTCGCGGCGGCGACCTGCGGCGAGACCAGGTGCGTACGACCGCCCTTGCCCTGCCGGCCCTCGAAGTTGCGGTTGGAGGTGGACGCGGAGCGCTCACCCGGGGCCAGCTGGTCCGGGTTCATGCCCAGACACATCGAGCAGCCCGCGTGCCGCCATTCGGCGCCGGCGTCCTTGAAGACGACGTCCAGGCCCTCGGAGACGGCCTGCAGACCGACCCGCGCGGAGCCGGGGACGACCAGCATCCGTACGCCGTCGGCGACTTTGCGGCCCTTGACGAGCTCGGCGGCGGCGCGCAGGTCCTCGATGCGGCCGTTGGTGCACGAACCTACGAAGACGGTGTCCACCTTGATGGAGCGCAGCGGCTGGCCGGCCTCCAACCCCATGTACTCCAGGGCCTTTTCGGCGGCGTGGCGCTCCGAAGCGTCTTCGTACGAAGCAGGATCGGGGACGTCCGCCGAAAGCGGTGCGCCCTGGCCGGGGTTGGTGCCCCAGGTGACGAACGGCGACAGCTCGTCGGCCTTGATGACGACCTCGGCGTCGAACTCCGCGTCCTCGTCCGACTTCAGCGTCTTCCAGTACGCGAGGGCCGCGTCCCAGTCCTCGCCCTTGGGGGCGTGCACACGGCCCTCGAGGTAGTCGAAGGTGGTCTGGTCGGGGGCGATCATGCCCGCGCGGGCGCCGGCCTCGATCGACATGTTGCAGATGGTCATCCGGGCTTCCATCGAAAGCTTCTCGATGGCGGAGCCGCGGTACTCCAGGACGTAGCCCTGGCCGCCGCCGGTGCCGATCCGCGCGATGATCGCCAGGATCAGGTCCTTGGCGGTGACGCCGTCGGGCAGTTCGCCGTCGACGGTGATGGCCATGGTCTTCGGGCGGACCAGCGGCAGCGTCTGGGTGGCCAGCACATGCTCCACCTGGGAGGTGCCGATGCCGAACGCCAGACCGCCGAAGGCGCCGTGCGTGGAGGTGTGGGAGTCGCCGCAGACGACCGTCATGCCGGGCTGGGTCAGACCCAGCTGCGGGCCCACGACGTGGACGACACCCTGCTCGACGTCGCCCAGCGAGTGCAGGCGCACACCGAAATCGGCGGCGTTCTTGCGCAGCGTCTCCAGCTGGACCCGGGAGACCGGGTCGGCGATGGGCTTGTCGATGTCGAGGGTCGGGGTGTTGTGATCCTCGGTGGCGATGGTCAGGTCGAGCCTGCGCACCGGGCGACCGCTCTTGCGAAGGCCGTCGAAGGCCTGCGGGCTGGTCACTTCGTGCAGCAGGTGCAGATCGATGAAGAGGAGGTCGGGCTCGCCCTCGGCGCGCCGGACGACATGGTCGTCCCAGACCTTCTCCGCGAGTGTCCTACCCATCGCTTTCCCTCCGGCCGGCAAATGGTGCGCCGGCCCAACTAGAGATCTTCAGGAAGCGGCGCCCGCACCCCCTGGTTTCCCGGGCAGCCGCCACCAGGCCCGTTGGTCCGCGGGCCGCTGTGTATCCAAGGGTTGCGCGTCTCACGAAAAAAGGAACTTGCGTTTCACAGAGTGAGACGTGAGTATCGTTTCATGGACAACAGTAGCGGCGTCGGCGTTCTGGACAAGGCAGCCCTTGTCCTCAGCGCCCTGGAGTCCGGCCCGGCCACCCTCGCAGGTCTTGTGGCGGCCACCGGACTGGCACGACCCACGGCCCACCGGCTGGCCGTGGCCTTGGAACACCACCGTATGGTGGCGCGCGACATGCAGGGTCGTTTCATTCTCGGCCCCCGGCTGGCGGAGCTGGCCGCGGCCGCGGGCGAGGACCGCCTCCTCGCCACCGCGGGCCCGGTGCTCACGCATCTCCGTGACATCACGGGCGAGAGCGCGCAGCTCTACCGCCGCCAGGGCGACATGCGCATCTGCGTCGCCGCGGCGGAGCGGCTGTCCGGACTCCGGGACACCGTCCCGGTCGGCTCGACGCTCACGATGAAGGCCGGCTCCTCCGCCCAGATCCTGATGGCCTGGGAGGAGCCCGAGCGCCTCCACCGCGGCCTGCAGGGCGCCCGTTTCACGGCCACCGCGCTCTCGGGCGTACGACGCCGGGGCTGGGCCCAGTCCATCGGTGAGCGCGAGCCGGGCGTGGCGTCCGTCTCGGCGCCCGTACGCGGCCCCTCCAACCGTGTCGTGGCCGCCGTCTCGGTCTCCGGCCCCATCGAGCGCCTGACGCGCCACCCGGGCCGTATGCACGCCCAGGCGGTCATCGACGCCGCCGCCCGCCTCTCCGAGGCCCTGCGCCGCACCGGCTGACGGACCCGGGACACCACAGCGGGGAAGACCTGCCCCAACGCCGCGGCAGGCCCTCCCCGTCCCCCGATCCCCCCGTCACTTGGCTTCTTCGGCCACCTTCGCCTTCGCCGACCGGTGCGCGAAGCGGTCCTTGCCGGTACGCCCCCGCCGCTCCAGCGGCACCTGGCCGTGCGCCGCCGCGAGTCCGAAGGCCGGCATGTCGGCGTAGATCGACTCGTACGACCCCTCGGGCACGACATAGGTCTCGTGCCACAGCCCGACGTGCTGCCTGGCCTTCCCCGCCTTCTCCTTGCGGTTGATGATCGCCCACGCCCGTCGGTGGAACATGTCCGGCGCCTGCGCGTAGGCGTAGAGCTTCTCCTTGGACTCCCAGTACTGGACGACGTAGTACGTCCGCGGGTTGGCCGTCAGCAGGACATGGCTGAGCAGTCCCCGCTCGGGCGCCCTCCCCAGCTCGCGCAGCATCCGCGGCATGGCCAGGAGGACCGGGAACCAGTGGTGCACGGCCCAGAAGTGGTTGATGCGCATGCCGATCAGCAGGACGACCACGTCGCCCTCGGTGTCGGCGGTGGTGCGCCCCGGTACCGGCTTGGCGAACATGACGAGCCCCCGTTTCCCCTGTCGGATAGCGGCACTATCCTTCTGAGCAATGCTTGGATAGTGACACTCCCCAATGAAGGGCGCAAGACATGCGACTGGCCGAACTGAGCGAGCGCAGTGGGGTGTCCACGGCGACGATCAAGTACTACCTGCGCGAAGGGCTGTTGGCCCCCGGCCGCCAGATCAACACGACGACGGCCGAGTACGACGAGGAGCACCTGCGCCGGCTGAAGCTGGTCCGCGCGATGATCCAGGTCGGCCGGGTGCCGGTGGCGACGGTCCGGGAGGTGCTGGGGCACGTCGACGACGAGTCCCTGCCCCGCGCGATGCGGCTGGGCGCGGCGGTGTGGGCCATGCCGCAGGTGCCGGAGCCGGATGCGGACGATGAGTTCGTGCAGGGGGCGCGGGTCGCGATGGAGGAGCTGCTCCGGACGCTGGGCTGGTCCAACGCCCAGGCCATGACGACGATCTCGCCCTCTTTCCGCTCCCTCGTGGTGGCGACGGCCGCACTGCGCCGCCTCGGCTACGACTGGGACCCCGGAACTCTCGTGCCCTACGCCCGGCTCATGCACCAAGTGGCCGAGCTGGACATGGAGTTCATGGAGTCGCATGTCTCGGAGGCAGAGAAGGCGGAGGTCGCGGTGCTGGGTGTGGTGCTCGTCGAGCCGATGCTCCGGGCGCTGCACCGGCTGGCGCAGGAGGAGGAGTCGACACGGCGGTACGGCTACGAGTAGGCCGCCGGGAACGGCGAAGGCCCCCCACCGAAGTGGAGGGCCTTCACTCTGCGTACCCCCGACCGGATTCGAACCGGCGCTACCGCCTTGAGAGGGCGGCGTGCTAGGCCGCTACACAACGGGGGCCCTAGCGATCCTGCGTTTCCGCAGTTCCGAGCTGGTCTACCTGGACTCGAACCAAGAATGACGGTACCAGAAACCGTAGTGTTGCCAATTACACCATAGACCAATATGGTTAAAAGCTTTTCGTACCCCCGACCGGATTCGAACCGGCGCTACCGCCTTGAGAGGGCGGCGTGCTAGGCCGCTACACAACGGGGGCCCTAGCGATCCTGCATCGAGATCGGCGGGAGCTACCCTGACCATCCTCGCGGGAAGGATCTGTACCCCCGACCGGATTCGAACCGGCGCTACTGCCTTGAGAGGGCAGCGTGCTAGGCCGCTACACAACGGGGGCTTTGCGGAATTGATCTCCGCCTGCAGATGAGCTCTGCGAGCTGGCCTACCTGGACTCGAACCAAGACTAACTGAACCAGAATCAGTCGTGCTGCCAATTACACCATAGGCCACTGGAACGCAAGCCCCGAAGGGGATCTTGTTCTAGTTTGCTCCGTCGGTCCCGGCCCTTTCGGCCCGCTCTCCGGCGGCGCAGGAAGAACATTACCCGAAGGTGGACGGGGCTCCAAAACGGGTATCCGCGCCGAGGAGCGCGGGGAGTTCGGCGAGGGTGGCGATCCGATGGGGGCCTACGGGTGCGGTGCCGGTCGCGTACACACCGTCGCGGTCGATCCAGAAGGAACGCAGGCCGGCCTCGGCGGCACCGCGTCCGTCGATCTCCGGATGGTCACCGACGTAGGCCACCTGCTCCGGGGCGAGTTCCAGGGCCTCGCAGGCCGCGTGGAAGGCGCCGGCCTGCGGCTTGGAGACGCCGAGTTCGGCCGCGCAGATGACGGCCTCGAAGCGGTCGTACACGCCGAGGGCGCGCAGTTTGCGGTCCTGGACGTGGATGCTGGAGTTGGAGAGCACCGCGTGCCGGTGGCTGGCGGCCAGCGCGTCCAGGACGGGCAGGACGTCCGGGAAGAGGGCCCAGACGGTCTCGTAGTGCGCGATGTACCGCTGGAACCAGGCGTCGGCTTCCGCGTCGCTCAGTTCCTCCCCCAGAAACACCCGCACGCGGTCCCTGCGCTGGCCCTGGAAGTCGACCTCCCCCGCCGAGAACCGTGCCCACTGGACGTCGGTGATCTCCCGCCAGCTCACGATGGCCTCTTCGACGCTCTCGTACCCGTCCAGCAGCCCCTCGGCCGCCAGGTGCAGGCGCATGCCGGCGCGGTCGGCACCGGTGTAGTCGAAAAGAGTGTCGTCCACATCCCAGACCACGGCCCGAATACTCATGATCCGACGGTAACTCCGCCCGGCCGGGCGCGTCTGCCGATCGTCGGTTGTCACCCAACGCCGAAGGGGCGGCGCCCGGTTGGCCGGGCGCCGCCCCTCACGGGTGCGTCGGTGTCACGCCGCCAGCTTCGCCAGCGCCGCGTCGATGCGGGTCAGGGTCTTCTCCTTGCCCAGGATCTCCAGGGACTCGAAGAGGGGCAGGCCGACCGTACGGCCGGTGACGGCCACGCGGACCGGGGCCTGGGCCTTGCCGAGCTTGAGGCCGTGGACCTCGCCGGCGGCCAGGACGGCCTCCTTCAGGGACTCCGCGGAGGTCCAGTCCGCGGACTCCAGCTTTTCGCGGGCCGTGCGGAGCAGCGCGTCCGAGCCCTCCTTCATGGCCTTCGCCCAGCTCGGCTCATCGACGACGGGCTCGGCGAGGAACAGGAAGTCGACGTTGTCCGTGATCTCCGAGAGGACCTTCAGCCGGGTCTGGGCGTGCGGGGCGATCGCGTGCCACTTCGACTCGTCGAAGTCCTCCGGCGCCCAGGGGGCGAACGGGGCCCGCAGCCAGGAGGCGCAGCGCTCGGTGAAGTCCTTCACGTCCAGCAGGCGGATGTGGTCGCCGTTGATCGACTCGCACTTCTTGAGGTCGAAGCGGGCCGGGTTGGGCTGGACGTCCGCGATGTCGAAGGCCGCGACCATCTCGTCCATCGTGAAGATGTCCTGGTCGGCCGAGAGCGACCAGCCGAGGAGGGAGAGGTAGTTGAGCAGCCCCTCGGGCAGGAAGCCGCGCTCGCGGTACAGGTTGAGCGAGGACTCCGGGTCGCGCTTGGAGAGCTTCTTGTTGCCCTCGCCCATCACGTACGGCAGGTGGCCGAAGGACGGGGTCTGCTTGGCGATGCCCAGCTCGGTCAGCGCCTTGTACAGGGCGATCTGGCGCGGGGTGGAGGAGAGCAGGTCCTCGCCGCGCAGGACGTGGGTGATCTCCATCAGGGCGTCGTCGACGGGGTTCACTAGCGTGTAGAGGGGTGCCCCGTTGGCTCGTACGATCCCGTAGTCCGGCACGTTCTCCGGGGTGAACGTCAGCTCGCCGCGGACCAGGTCCGTGAAGGTGATCGTCTCGTCGGGCATGCGGAAGCGGACGATGGGCGCACGGCCCTGCGCCTTGTACTCCTCGACCTGCGCGTCGGTCAGCTCACGGCAGTGGCCGTCGTAGCCGGAGGGCTTGCCGGCGGCGCGGGCGGCCTCGCGGCGGGTGTCCAGCTCCTCCTGGGAGCAGTAGCAGCGGTAGGCGTGACCGGCGTCCAGGAGCTTGCCCGCGACCTCCTTGTAGAGGTCCATGCGCTGCGACTGGCGGTACGGCGCGTGCGGGCCGCCGATCTCGGGGCCCTCGTCCCAGTCGAAGCCCAGCCAGCGCATCGAGTCGAGCAGCTGGCCGTAGGACTCCTCGGAGTCGCGGGCCGCGTCGGTGTCCTCGATGCGGAAGACGAGCGTGCCCTGGTGGTGCTTGGCGAACGCCCAGTTGAACAGGGCGGTGCGGACCAGGCCCACATGGGGGTTACCGGTGGGCGAGGGGCAGAAACGTACGCGGACGGGTGCGCTAGCCACGCTTGACAACCTTGTTGGTGAGAGTGCCGATGCCTTCGATGGTGACGGCGACCTCGTCGCCGACGGTGAGCGGCCCGACGCCTGCCGGGGTGCCCGTGAGGATCACGTCGCCGGGGAGCAGCGTCATGGCCTCGGAGATGTTGACGATCAGATCCTCGATCGGGTGGATCATCTCGCTGGTGCGGCCGAGCTGACGCTGCTGGCCGTTGACCGTGAGCTGGATCGTGAGGTCGGCGGGGTCGAGGTCCGTCTCCACCCAGGGGCCGAGCGGGCAGGAGGTGTCGAAGCCCTTGGCCCGGGCCCACTGCTTCTCGCGCTTCTGTACGTCGCGGGCGGTGATGTCGTTGGCGCAGGTGTAGCCGAGGATGACGTCCTTGACGCGGTCGCGCGGGACCTCGCGGCACATACGGCCGATGACCACGGCCAGCTCGGCCTCGTGGTGGAGGTCCTCGGAGAAGGACGGGTACTGGATCTCGTCGCCGGAGCCGATCACCGAGGTGGACGGCTTGAAGAAGGCGAACGGGGCGTCGGGGACCTCGTTGCCCAGTTCCCGCGCGTGCTCGGCGTAGTTGCGGCCGTAGGCCACGACCTTGTTGGGGAGCACCGGCGGCAGCAGCCGGACCTTGCTCAGCGGGACCTTCGTACCGGAGAGCTCGAAGTCCGCGAACGGGATGCCCTTGATGATGTCGAGGACGAGCTCGTCAGGCTTGTCGCCCTCGACCGCGCCGAAGGCGACGTTCCCGTCGATGGAGAATCTGGCGATGCGCACGGGATCCTTGCGCCCCTCACTTGAGCCGTCTGGAGTCTGACGCTCCAGGCTAACGCGGCAAAGGGCCGGCGCCTCGCGCATTACGCGGGCGCACCGACGGTCGTACGAGCGTGATCTACTCGGCGGTGGCGGCGACCGGGACGTCCATCAGGATCGTGCGGCGCGGGTTGGCGGTCTGGGCCGGGAGGTCGACGGAGTGCTCCGGGAGCTCCGGGGTCTGCAGGTCGTCGGCGTCCTCGAGGTGCGCCAGCGTCGTGCGCCGCGGGTTGGCTATGTTGCGGAACATCATCGTCGTCTTCACGGTTCTACGAGACCTTGTCGTCTTCGGGCGCCGGACGGGTCCCAAGGGGCCCCGGGCGGGCGCGGGTTGTCAAAGTGTTACGTCATGTAAAGCGTCAGGCTAAACATGCGATTCCCCTCCGAAGGCGTGAAGACCCCATGATCCGCATGTGAGTTTGCTCACGGGGTGAGACGCAAAGCGGTCAATTCAGGCCCGCAGCCCACCCCAACGAAACGGACATTGACCCCCTGAAGGCACCATTCCGCTCCTGATCATGGCGACTGGGACACCCTTGTCGCGTAAGGGATCCGTTCGGGTACGTCCACTTTTGAGTGGATCACTTTCTACGTCTCGTAACCCGTCCCTCACGTGGTGTCACGGAAGTCACAGCCTGGCCTACGGCCCTTGTTGGAGATCCTGCACTGTGCTGGAATCTCACGGACCGCCGCAGGAACGAGCCGGCGCACTGGGGGCGCACCGCGCGCCGGGTGGCGGCGAGTAAGGGGGAGCCAGCGCCGGTCACTCACGACCATCGGGGGGCGTAATTCAGGGCGCCCCCTAGTACGCCGACACCGTGTCCTTCCGTTCACGCGGAGGGGCGCCTGGTCCAGAGGTTGCGACGCTAGTGCAGGGACGTTTCAAGAGGGATGGCAGCGCTTCGGCGGAGCCGGAGCCGCACGGCGGGACTGGCCCGAAAGGCGGCTCCGCGCCCCAGCACGCCCAGAACCCGGGCCAGGCGGCCACGTCCGGCGACGGAGGCGAGCGCTCCGGGCGACCCGGCGCGGCGTCCTCCGGACCCGCGAACCCCGCCGCCCCGACGGTGAAGGCGCCGAAGGGCCCGACCGGCCCCGGCTCGCGAATAGCGCTGCGCAACTGGCGAATCTCCACGCGCCTGGTGTCGCTGCTCGCACTGCCCGTGGTCGCGGCCACCTCGCTGGGCGCCCTGCGCATCAGCGACAACATGGACGACATCCAGCAGCTCGAGAACATGAAGCTGCTGACGGACATGACCAAGCAGGCGACCGCGCTGGCCGACGCGCTCCAGAAGGAGCGCGACCTGTCCGCCGGTCCGCTGGCGCACGGCTCCAGCGCGACCGAGTACACGATCAAGGGTCTGCGCGACAAGACGGACCGCGCCCTCGAGGACTTCGTCGACTCCTCCGAGGAGATCGACACCGAGGGCGGAAGCCTCCAGGGCGTCCGCGAGAACGTGGTGCTCCTGGTCAGCAACCTGCGCGGTATCGAGAAGGTTCGCAACACCGCCTACGAGCAGAAGAACAACTCCACGCAGACGGTGGAGGCCTACCACCGCCTCGTGACGCAGCTGCTCGACCTCTCGCGCGACATGGCGCAGGCGACCAGCAACCCCGAGATGATCCAGCGCACACGTGCCCTGGCGGCCTTCTCCGCCGCCAAGGAGTACTCCTCCGTGCAGCGCGCGGTCCTCGCCGCGGCCCTGCCCGCGAACAAGACGACCTTCGGCAACCTCTCCCAGAACGACCAGCTCTACGCCCAGTCGGCCCTCACCAACGAGGACGCCGAGATCAAGAGCTTCCAGTCCATCTACGGCAAGGCCGACGCCGTCCAGCTCCTGGAACCCATCAGCGACAACAACTCGACCATCCAGTCCGCCGACACCTACGCCAGCCGCGCCCTGGGTTCCACGGACGGTCTGGAGAACCTGGACAAGCGGTCCTACCAGGACTGGGTGGACGACAGCTCCTCCAAGATCGACCAGATGGGCAAGATCGAGCACACGCTGCTCGAGGAGATGGAGCAGAAGGCCCGCGAGCTGCGCAACGAGTCGGAGCAGGAAGCGATCATCTCCGGTGCGCTGATCCTGCTCGTGCTCGGCATCTCGCTCGTCGGCGCCTTCGTCGTGGCCCGGTCCATGATCCGCTCGCTGCGCCGGCTGGAGGAGACCGCCACCAAGGTCGCCACGGACCGGCTGCCCGAGCTGGTCAAGGCGCTGTCCGAGTCCGACCCGCAGGACGTCGACACGTCCGTGGAGTCGGTCGGTGTGCACTCCCGGGACGAGATCGGCAAGGTGGCCGCGGCCTTCGACGACGTGCACCGCGAGGCCGTCCGCCTCGCCGCCGAGCAGGCCCTGCTCCGGGGCAACGTCAACGCGATGTTCACCAACCTCTCGCGCCGCTCCCAGGGTCTTATCCAGCGCCAGCTGTCGCTGATCTCCGAGCTCGAGTCCCGTGAGGCCGACCCGGACCAGCTGTCCTCGCTGTTCAAGCTGGACCACCTCGCGACCCGTATGCGCCGGAACGGTGAAAACCTTCTGGTTCTCGCCGGTGAAGAGCCCGGCCGCCGCTGGACCCGCCCGGTCCCGCTGGTCGATGTGCTCCGCGCCGCCGCCTCCGAGGTGGAGCAGTACGAGCGCATCGAGCTGGCCTCGGTGCCGACCACCGAAGTCGCCGGCCGCGTCGTCAACGACCTCGTGCACCTCCTCGCCGAGCTGCTCGAGAACGCGACCTCCTTCTCCTCGCCGCAGACCAAGGTCAAGGTCACCGGTCACGCGCTGCCCGACGGCCGCGTCCTGATCGAGATCCACGACACCGGCATCGGCCTCTCCCCCGAGGACCTCGCCGCGATCAACGAGCGGCTCGCCTCGCCGCCCACCGTGGACGTCTCGGTCTCCCGACGCATGGGTCTGTTCGTGGTCGGCCGGCTGTCGCAGCGTCACGGCATCCGCATCCAGCTGCGCCCGTCCGACTCCGGTGGTACGACCGCGCTGGTCATGCTGCCCGTCGATGTCGCCCAGGGCGGCAAGAAGCCGCAGCCCAAGCCCGGTCAGGGTGCCGGTGGCGCCCCGTCCGCCGCGCAGGCATCCGCCGGTGTGGCCGCGGCCCGTCGTGGCCCCGGTCAGCAGGGCGGCTCTCTCGGTGCGGGTGCGCCCTTCGGTGGCGGTGCCCTCGGTGCCGGCGCTCAGCCCGGTGGCCGGCTCAATGCCGGTCAGGGGCCGCGGGCCGCGCTGCCGGGCACGGGCAACGGCGGTCGTCCGGGTGCGCCCGGTGGCGCGCGCGGACCCCAGGCTCCCTCGGCTCCTCCGCAGGGCCGGCCTTCCCCGGCCGGTGCGGGCGCCGGGTTCGGCGGTCAGGCGCCGGGTGCTCCGCAGGGGCTGCAGGCCGCGGGTACCTCCGCGCCGCAGGACGCCTTCGGTGGCGGCCGCGGTCCCGTACCGCCGCAGCAGTCCGCTCCCGCGGGCAACTCGGGCAACGAGCAGCAGGGCCGTCGCCGTGGGCGTCAGCTCCCGGGCCGTGGCGGTCCGCGGGCCGAGCTGCCCGGCGGCGGCAACCCGCAGCAGCCCCGGACGCCCAGCTGGAGCGACGAGAACGCGCAGCCTCAGATCTCGCACACCTCGCTCGACACCCCGCGCGGCCATGACGAGCAGGACGCCGCGCAGACGTCCCGTATGCCGCGGATCGACGACCGGCAGGGCCCGGGCGCGACCACGGAGATGCCCGCGATCCCCCGGTCCGACGGCCGCCAGGGTCCCGGCGCCACCTCCGAGTTCGCCCGCCCGGACTTCGACGCCCCGCAGAGCACCGGTCAGTTCGCCCGCTCCGAGTACGACGCGCCGCAGAACACGGGCCAGTTCGCCCGCCCCGGTACCGAGGCTCCGCAGAGCGGCACGGGTTCGTTCGTCCGCCCGGACGTCTTCGGCACCCCGGGGCAGACCAGCCCCTCGGCGACGGGCCAGTTCACGGCTCCGCAGGGGTACGACAACGGCTCCACCGGCCAGTTCCCGATGCCGGGCCAGGACAGCAGCTCCACCGGCCAGCACGCTCTGCCGGGTCACCAGAACTCGCAGCACACCGGCCAGTTCGAGCGACCGCAGACGAACGGCGGACGTGGCCCGGCCGACTTCGGCGCCCCGCGTCCCCCGGTCCCGCCGCGTCCGCAGCGTCCCGCCCGTCAGGAGCCCGAGGCGCTGCCTCCGGCGACGAGCGCCGGCGACGGACGGACGCCGCTGTACGACACCCTGGAGACCAACTGGTTCCACGGTCAGCAGGGCGGCCAGCAGGATCAGCAGGGCAGCGCTCCGGCTCAGGCCCCGCAGACTCCCGCGGCACCACAGTCCCCCGCATCCGCTCCCCAGCGGACCGCGGCCAACGCCTCCTGGCGCAGCTCGCCGAACGACGACCTCGTCCGGCAGGCCGAGCGGGTCAGGCAGCCGGCCGCGGGCGGGGTCACCACCTCCGGCCTGCCGCGCCGGGTGCCCCGGGCGAACCTCGTCCCGGGCACGGCTCAGCAGCAACAGCACCAATCCGGTCCGGCAGTCTCGCGTGCGCCTGATGACGTACGCGGCCGTCTGACCAATCTCCGTCGGGGTATCGCGCAAGGTCGTCAGGCCGGCACCGGCCAGACGGGCAGCTTCCCGAGCCCCACTCACCAGCAGGAGCGTTAGTTGAGCCCGATGAGCCAGGCGGCACAGAACCTGAACTGGTTGATCACCAACTTCGTGGACAACACCCCCGGGGTGTCCCACACCGTCGTCGTGTCCGCCGACGGTCTTCTGCTGGCGATGTCCGAGGGTTTCCCGCGTGACCGTGCCGACCAGCTGGCGGCCGTCGCGTCGGGTCTCACCTCGCTGACGGCCGGGGCCTCCCGGATCTTCGAGGGCGGCGACGTGGCACAGACGGTCGTCGAGATGGAGCGGGGTTTCCTGTTCCTGATGTCCGTCTCGGACGGCTCGTCCCTGGCCGTGCTCGCGCACCCCGAGTGCGACATCGGCCTGGTCGGCTACGAGATGGCCTTGCTCGTCGACCGCGCGGGGGCGGTGCTCACGCCTGATCTCCGCGCCGAACTACAGGGCAGTCTGCTTCACTGACCGGCCCCGGAACCACCTGTCTCACCAAATCACCGTCCGGCCGCCACAATCCCCCCACCGGCCATGTCAGACGGCTTGACTGACCGACTTGCTGTCCCGCCCGGAGGATTCATGACCCCGCCCACCGCCTCTCATGATCCGTACGCGGAGCCGTACGAGGATGAGGGCGACCAGCCGCTGGTACGTCCGTACGCGATGACCGGCGGCCGGACCCGGCCGCGCTACCAGCTCGCCATAGAGGCCCTGATCAGCACCACGGCCGACCCGGCGGCACTGATGGGCCTGCTCCCCGAGCACCAGCGCATCTGCCACCTGTGCCGTGAGGTGAAGTCGGTCGCCGAGGTGTCGGCGCTCCTGGCCATGCCGCTCGGTGTGGCCCGCATCCTCGTCGCGGACCTCGCCGAGGCGGGTCTCGTCGCCATCCACCAGCCGGGCGGCGACGAGAGCACCGGCGCTCCGGACGTGACACTGCTCGAAAGGGTGCTCAGTGGACTTCGCAAGCTCTGACGGAGGCCGGGCGACCACCTCCGCGAAGATCGTGGTGGCCGGCGGCTTCGGCGTCGGCAAGACCACTTTCGTGGGCGCCGTCTCCGAGATCAACCCGCTGCGCACCGAGGCCGTCATGACCTCGGCGAGCGCGGGGATCGACGACCTCACGCACACCGGGGGCAAGACGACCACCACGGTCGCCATGGACTTCGGCCGTATCACCCTGGACCAGGACCTGATCCTGTACCTCTTCGGTACGCCGGGCCAGGACCGCTTCTGGTTCATGTGGGACGACCTGGTGCGCGGCGCCATCGGCGCGATCGTCCTCGTGGACACCCGCCGTCTCGCCGACTGCTTCCCCGCGGTCGACTACTTCGAGAACTCGGGTCTCCCCTTCGTCGTCGCGCTCAACGGCTTCGAGGGGCACCAGCCCTACGCACCCGAGGAGGTGCGCGAGGCGCTGCAGATCGGTCCGGACACCCCGATCATCACGACGGACGCCCGCCACCGCTCGGATGCGAAGAGTGCCCTGATCACGCTGGTCGAGCACGCTTTGATGGCACGGCTGCGGTAGCACTCAAATCGTCCGTGTCGTACGGAAGTTGTCGTAGACGCCCCGGAGCCGGCTGTGTCCTTTGACACGGTCGGCCCTGGTGTTCATAACGTTTCGGCAGAGGAATCGGGTGGTACGGCCACGCGTCGTTGTCAACCGGTCTCACTGCGCTCACAAAAGCCCCGTCATTTGACGGGGCTCGCTCTTTATGACCGTTTTATCTAGGGCTTACATCACTCCGAATCCCCGCCCTCCCATGTTTGGAGGACCGTAGGCCGCCATGCTGGAATGCCTGAACTGCCCAATAGTCAAAGACGTACTCACTAGTCGATGGCGCACTGGGCTCTGAGAGACTGCGGCACAACGTTGGTGCCGACCCCGCCGGAAGGTTGTTGGTCGAGTGAGGCGAAGCAAGAACGGTCCCGAGCCGTCGGCCCGGGGCAACTTCACCCCGCCGCCGCGCGGAGCGGCGCCCGCCCCTGTGCCCGGTTCGGAACCGACGGCAGCGCCGGCTCCGAGCGGCAGCCGTCTCTCCCCGCGCAACTGGCGCGTGCCGACGCGGCTGAACGCGATCCTGCTCATACCCGTGCTGGTCGGCCTCGTCATGGGCGGCTTCCAGGTGAAGAGCTCGATCGACACCTGGCAGCAGGCCGAGGACGCGGAGAAGACCGCACGTCTGGTCCGGGCCGCCCTGACCTACGGCGACGCCCTCTACACCGAGCGCGACTCCACCGCCGCCCCGCTGCTTCAGGACCTGGGCGAGGACGACAAGACGGTCGTCGCCGCCCGCAAGGCCACGGACACCGCCGCCGACGCCTTCGACGAGGCCGCGCAGAACATGCCGCAGACGGCGGGCCTCCAGCGCCGCCTCCAGATCTTCCGCAAGGTGGAGCCGAACCTCCAGAAGCTGCGCACGGCCGCGTACACCGACAAGCTCGACGGCGTGAAGACCGAAGAGGGCTACGTCGAGGTCGCGCACCCCTTGATGGAGTTCTCCAACGAGCTCGGTCTCGGCACCGGAAACATCACCAGCTACGGCCGTACCGTCTACGCGATCGCGCTGACCAAGGCCTCGCTGTCGCTCGAGCGCTCCATCGGCATGCACCTGCTGATCAAGCCGGGCCCCGACGTCAAGAGCTTCGCCGCCCAGCGCACCGCGCTCACCTCGTACGCCTACCTCGAGGGCATCGCCATCGAGGAGTACATCGGTGGTGGCACCGAGGCCGACGCCCAGAAGCTGGACACCCTGCAGAAGCAGGCGACGGCCGACGGCGCGACGATGGCCAAGGAAGCCGAGCAGAAGAACTCCGCCTATGTGGCGCCGCCCGCCGACCCGGTCGACATGGTCAGGGCCATCGGCGGTCTGACCTCCACGGACAAGTCCGAGCGTGACGTGCTCGCCACGAAGGGCATCACCGCCGAGAACTGGTGGGCGGTCAACACCCTCAAGTACAACGTCTACCGGACGATCGAGTCCGACATGGCCGACAAGGCCGTGGACGAGGCCGCCAGCATCGCCGACGACGCCCAGCGCGACGCCTTCATCACCGGTGCCGCCGTCGTGGTCGCCCTGCTCGCCGCGTTCATCCTGGCCGGCATGGTGGCCCGCCAGATGTCCCGCTCGATGCGCCAGCTGCGCAACGCCGCCTTCGGTATCGCCGAGCAGCGCCTGCCGATGCTGGTCGACCAGCTCTCCCGCACCGACCCCGGCCGGGTCGACACCCGGGTCACGCCGATCCCGATCACCTCGACCGACGAGATCGGCGAAGTCGCCCGCGCCTTCGACCAGGTCCACCGCGAGGCCGTCCGGCTCGCCGCCGAGCAGGCTCTCCTGCGGGGCAACATCAACGCGATCTTCACCAACCTGTCGCGCCGCAACCAGTCCCTGATCGAGGGCCAGCTGACCCTCATCACCGAACTGGAGAACAACGAGGCCGACCCGGACCAGCTGGAGAACCTCTTCCGCCTGGACCACCTCGCGACCCGTATGCGCCGCAACGGCGAGAACCTCCTGGTCCTCGCCGGCGAGGAGCCCGGCCGCCGCTGGGACCAGCCGGTCCCGCTGGTCGACGTGCTCCGTGCCGCCTCCTCCGAGGTGGAGCAGTACGAGCGCATCGAGCTCTCGGGCGTCCCGGAGGCCGAGATCCACGGCCGTGCCGTGACCGACCTCGTGCACCTGCTCGCCGAGCTCCTGGAGAACGCCACCACGTTCTCCTCCCCGCAGACCAAGGTCCGTGTGACCGCGACCCGTCTCCCCGACGGCCGCGTGATGATCGAGATCCACGACAAGGGCATCGGCCTCACCGCCGAGGACTTCGCGGACATCAACCACAAGCTGGCCAACCCGCCGACCGTGGACGCCGCGATCTCGCAGCGCATGGGTCTGTTCGTGGTCGGCCGGCTGTCCGACCGGCACGGCATCCGCGTCCAGCTGCGCCCCTCGGGCGAGCAGGCCGGCACGACCTCGCTGGTCATGCTGCCGGACGCGATCACCCACGGTGGTGGTGGCGAGCAGCAGCAGCCGTCCCAGGACGAGTTCACGGTCTCGCAGATCATCCCGGAGCAGAGCTTCGGCGGCGAGAACTTCAACAACGGCCTGCCGATGCGCACGGCCGCCGAGCTCGGCTTCGACGACAGCCGCTACACCGAGGTCCCGGACGACATACGCGAGCTGGACCCCGTAGGCCGCTCCCTCATGCGTGAGGAGCGCCGCGCGGCCCTGGAGGCCCAGCACGGCCAGCCGTCCCTGGAGGGCCCCGCGAACCCGTCGTACGCCGACGAGTTCGACGCGCAGCAGGCCGCCTACGACAACGGCCACGGCGGCTTCCAGCAGCCCTCCGGCTACGAGGAGCAGCAGCAGTCGCCCTACGCCGAGCCGCAGCGCGCCGCGTACGAGGAGCCGCAGCAGCCGTCGTACGACGAGCAGTACTACGCGCCGAACGGCGGTGTGCCGCAGAACGACGCCTTCTCGTCGAACGGCGGCTACCCCGAGCCCACGTATGCGGAGCCCGCTCAGGCGGACCACACGTCCGTACCGGAGTCCATCCCGGCCTTCGAGGAGCGCCGCTACCAGGACGACTGGCCGCAGCAGGACGGGTACCAGAACGGGTACCAGGGCCAGTACGCTCCCGAAGCGGAATCCGCGCAGGCCACTGACGTCGGTGAGCGCGACCACGTAGGCTTCGACCGTCCGGGTCCGGCCCCGTCGGCCGCTCACGACCTGACCGAGGCGGGGCTCCCCCGCCGCGGATCCGGCGGGGGCGGAGCGAACGGCACGGCCCGTGCGAACGGAACGAACGGCACGGGCACCACGACCGACATGTTCGGCTCGCGGCACGTGGCCCAGGAGCCGCCGGCCTCCGCACCGGAGAGCAACGGCAACGGCAACGGTGACTGGCGCTCGGCCAACGACGAGCGCTGGCAGCAGGCTTCGGCGCTCAAGAAGCCCAAGGCGGGCGGGGTCACCTCCTCCGGTCTGCCGAGGCGGGTGCCCAAGGCCAACCTGGTCGAGGGAGCCGCCGAGACCACCCCCCAGGGCGGCCCACAGGTCTCCCGCGCTCCCGAGGACGTCCGGGGCAGGTTGAGCAACCTGCGCCGCGGTGTCGAGCGGGGTCGCAGCGCAAGCAGTGAAACGAACGGTCAGGGCTTCGGTCCTGACAGCACCTACAACCAGGAGCGTTAGTGTGAGCCCGATGAGCCAGGCGGCACAGAACCTGAACTGGTTGATCACCAACTTCGTGGACAACACCCCCGGGGTGTCCCACACGGTGGTGGTCTCCGCCGACGGACTCCTTCTGGCGATGTCCGAGGGTTTTCCGCGTGACCGCGCCGACCAGCTTGCGGCCGTCGCCTCCGGTCTGACCTCACTGACCGCCGGTGCCTCGCGCATCTTCGAGGGCGGCAGCGTGAACCAGACGGTTGTGGAGATGGAGCGGGGATTCCTCTTCATCATGTCCGTCTCCGACGGATCCTCGCTCGCAGTTCTCGCACATCCCGAGGCCGACATCGGTCTCATCGGGTACGAGATGGCGCTCCTGGTGGACCGTGCAGGTACGGTCCTGACGCCCGATCTTCGGGCCGAGCTCCAAGGGAGCCTTCTCAACTAACAGACAGACGGTGCGTTTTGGCGTCCCGAGGCCATAAGGTTTCGGGACGCGGCTCCACAGTGATGCGGTGCCCGGGCACAGTCGGAGGAGGAGAGAAAGTGGCAACACCCCCAGGCGGTTCATCGTCCGGTAATTGGTCGTACGGCCCTGGCCAGGGTCAGAACGACGGTTCCCAGAACCCGAACCGTTACAACTTCCCCTCCGCACCGAGCCATCGGCAGCCGTACGCGCCCCAGGGCCCCGGGCCCTCGCCGTACGACCAGCCGTCGGCACCGCGTATCCAGCCTGTGCAGCCGCAGCGACGCGCCCCTGAGCCGGCGCCCGCAGGGGCGTCGAACAACCCCTTGGTGCGCCCGTACGCCATGACCGGCGGCCGGACGCGCCCGCGCTACCAGCTCGCCATCGAGGCACTGGTGCACACCACCGCGCAGCCGCACCAGATGCAGGGCCAGTTGCCCGAGCATCAGCGGATCTGCAACCTCTGCCGAGAGATCAAGTCGGTAGCCGAAGTCTCGGCTCTGCTCACGATCCCTCTCGGCGTGGCCAGGATCCTCGTCGCCGACTTGGCGGAGGCGGGCCTGGTCGCCATTCATCAGCCCGGCGGCGACGAGAACGCCGGCGGCCAGCCAGACGTGACACTGCTCGAAAGGGTGCTCAGTGGACTTCGCAAGCTCTAGCGGCGGTCCTTCCCGCTCCACCACCTCGGCGAAGATCGTGGTGGCGGGTGGCTTCGGCGTGGGCAAGACCACGTTCGTCGGGGCCGTTTCGGAGATCAACCCGCTGCGCACCGAGGCCGTCATGACGTCCGCTTCCGCGGGCATCGACGACCTCACCCACACCGGTGACAAGACCACCACCACGGTGGCCATGGACTTCGGCCGTATCACCCTGGACCAGGATCTGATCCTGTACCTCTTCGGTACGCCCGGTCAGGACCGCTTCTGGTTCATGTGGGACGACCTGGTGCGCGGCGCCATCGGCGCGATCGTCCTCGTGGACACGAGGCGCCTTGCCGACTGCTTCCCGGCTGTCGACTACTTCGAGAACTCGGGGCTTCCTTTTGTGATCGCCCTGAACGGGTTCGACGGGAACCAGCCGTACAACCCGGACGAGGTCCGGGAGGCGCTGCAGATCGGCCCGGACACCCCGATCATCACGACGGACGCGCGGCACCGGGCGGATGCGAAGTCGGCTCTGATCACGCTGGTGGAGCACGCCCTCATGGCAAGGCTGCGGTAGGAAGTTCCTGCGGCTACTGGGCTGCCTCGGACGGTTGTACGCCGTCTGCGGCAGTCCTTTGGCTTGTCGCGCAGTTCCCCGCGCCCCTTAGGTACGTTGAAGGGCCCCTCTCTAGAGAGGGGCCCTTCAACGTAGTCAGCGTATGGCTCAGTGCCAGCTGTGCGGGGCGCGGAAGCCGCCCTCGCGTTCCAGGCGGCGCCAGCCGGCCTTGGGGTGGGTGTGGTGCTGGTCCGGGGAAGCGGGCTGGGCGGCGGCGCGGGCCAGGAGGATCGCGGTGATCGCGGCGACTTCCTCGGGCTCGGCGTGGCCCTTCTCGACGCGGATGTCGGGAGTGTTCATGGGTGTCAGTCTCCGTGAGAGAGGTTTCCGCAGGGGTGTCGCGGAGGGTCCGCTGGGTTACTGCGGGGGGTTGCCGTGCTTGCGGGACGGCAGGTCGGCGTGCTTGGACTGGAGCATCGCCAGGGACTTGATGAGGACCTCGCGGGTCTCCGCCGGGTCGATCACGTCGTCCACCAGGCCGCGCTCGGCCGCGTAGTACGGGTGCATGAGCTCGGACTTGTACTCCTTGACCATGCGGGCCCGCATGACCTCGGGGTCCTCGGCGTCCGCGATCTGCCGGCGGAAGATGACGTTGGCGGCACCTTCGGCGCCCATCACGGCGATCTCGTTCGTCGGCCACGCGTAGGTGAGGTCCGCACCGATGGACTGGCTGTCCATGACGATGTAGGCGCCTCCGTATGCCTTGCGCAGGATCAGCGAAATCCGCGGCACGGTCGCGTTGCAGTAGGCGTAGAGGAGCTTCGCGCCGTGGCGGATGATTCCGCCGTGCTCCTGGTCGACGCCCGGGAGGAACCCGGGGACGTCCAGGAAAGTGACGATCGGGATGTTAAAAGCGTCACACATCTGGACGAAACGCGCAGCTTTTTCACTCGCCTCGATGTCCAGGACGCCCGCGAGGGACTGCGGCTGGTTCGCCACGATGCCGACGACCTGGCCGTCGAGGCGGGCCAGAGCGCAGATGATGTTCCGCGCCCAGCGCTCGTGGACCTCGAGGTAGTCGCCGTCGTCGACGATCTCCTCGATGACCTTGGCCATGTCGTACGGCCGGTTGCCGTCCGCGGGGACCAGGTCGAGCAGTACGTCGCCACGGCGGTCCGCGGCGTCCGTGGACTCCACGCGCGGCGGGTTCTCACGGTTGTTCTGGGGCAGCATCGACAGGAGGTAGCGCACCTCCGCGATGCAGGTCTCCTCGTCGTCGTACGCGAAGTGGCAGACGCCCGAGGTCTC